>JAILPD010000023.1 GCA_024690445.1 Acholeplasmatales bacterium | reverse complement strand
TGGTACTGGTGGTATGAGAGGTATCTTAGGTGCTGGTACAAATAGATTAAATATTTATGTTGTTATGAAGGCAACATTAGGATTTGGTCGTTATTTATTAAAGCAGGACCCTTGTGCTGGTGCACGTGGTGTTGCAATTTCTCATGATAATAGACATAAATCAGTAGAATTTGCTAGAGTATCTGCCGAGGTATTATCAACTTTAGGATTTAGAGTATTCTTATTTGAATCTTTAAGACCTACACCTGAATTATCATATGCAGTTAGAAACTTCAAGTGTATTGGTGGTATTATGATTACTGCATCTCATAATCCAAAGGAATACAATGGTTATAAGATTTATGATGAAACTGGTTGTCAGCTAGTTCCAAGAGATGCTGACCAAGTTATCGCAGAAATCAATAATATTGATGATTATTTCAATATTGATCATTCAAAGAATCATAATCTTATTTATTATATCGGTAAGGATGTAGATGATAAATATATCGCTGATGTAAAGAAGATTATTTTAAGACCTAATTTAAAGAAGGATTTCAAGCTTGTATATACACCACTTCATGGTACAGGACAAGTATTCGCACCACAAGTATTGCAATCTGTTGGTTATGATGTAGTACCACTTCCTTGTCAAATGACAAATGACCCTGATTTTTCTGGTGTTAAGACTTCAAATCCAGAAAATAAGGAAGCATATGATGAGGCTATTGCTTTAGCCAAGGCTTTAGGTGCTAAGATTGTTTTAGCAACTGACCCAGACGCTGATAGATTAGGTATCGCTGTTGAACATAATGGTGAATATGTATTGTTTACAGGTAACCAAACAGCTGCATTAGTATTTGATTATATTTGTAAGACTAGAAAAGAATTTGGTACATTACCAAAGGATGGTTACATGTTTACTACAAATGTATCATCTACACTTCCTATTGCTATTGCTGAAAAGTATGGTTTAAAAACTGAAATTACATTAACAGGATTTAAGTTTATCGGTGAAAAGGCAAGAGAAATGGAAGAAACTGGTAGAGGTACATATGTATTTGGTTTTGAGGAATCATATGGATGCTTGGTTTCTGATTGTGTAAGAGATAAGGATTCAATTCAAGCAATTTTAATGCTTTGTGAAACTGCTGCTTATTACCGTGAAAAGGGAATGGACTTAGTTGATGCATTAAATGCTATTTATGAAGAATATGGATATTATAAGGAAGGAATTACTAATATTGGTTTAGCTGGTCTTGAAGGAGCTGCTAAGATTAAGAGAATTATGGAATTCTTCCGTACAACTGATATTGCATTAAAGGGCTTTAAGATTTTAACTAAGGATGATGTAAAGCTTGGTGTTAAGACTGATATGGCTACTGACAAGAAGACTAAGATCAACTTACCTTCATCTAATGTTATTAAGTATTACTTAAATGACAACATGTGGTTTGTATTAAGACCATCAGGAACTGAACCTAAATTAAAAGTTTACTATGGTGTTAAGGGTAAGACTCAAGAAGATGCAGATAAGAAACTTCAAGAATTAACTAATGAAGTAATGTCAATTGTTAATTTGATTAAGTAATAACAAAAAAAAGGAGAAATGTTCTAAGCATTTCTCCTTAATTTATTAAATACAATTGTATTTAAATTGATTTTAAAATTAAATTATGATATTATTCACAAGGAGTGTGATAACATGAATATTTGGCACGATATTGACGATGATAGAATAACTAAAGATGAATTTATAGCTTGTATTGAGATTTCTAAAGGTAGTAAAAAGAAATATGAGCTTGATAAGGAAACAGGTTTAATTATTCTTGACCGTATTCTTTATACATCAACTCATTATCCAGCAAATTATGGTTTTATTCCAAGAACATATTCAGAGGATAAGGACCCACTTGATGTATTAGTATTATGTGACGAAGCGTTCGATCCATTAACACTAGTAAGATGTAAGCCTATTGGAGTTTTCAAAATGAGAGATGAAATGGGCATGGATGAAAAGATTATAGCTGTATGCATTAATGACCCAGCAAAGAATATGTACAATGATATTTCAGAACTTCCTGATCATTTAGCAGAAGAAATTAGACATTTCTTTACTGTATATAAGGAACTTGAAGGAAAGAAAACTGTAGTTTATGAAATTGAAGGCTCAGAATCAGCTAAAAATGTAATTGAAAATTCATTAAAGGCTTATAAGAATTTATTTATAAAATAAGGATTAAGGTGAAATAAAATGGCTTTAACAGCAGGTATAGTAGGTTTACCTAATGTTGGTAAATCAACTTTATTTAATGCAATAACAAAGGCAGGCGCATTAGCAGCGAATTACCCATTTGCAACAATTGAACCAAATGTAGGTATGGTTAATGTACCAGATGAAAGATTAGAAGTATTAACAAAAATGTATAACCCTAAAAAGTCTACACCAGCAGTATGCGAATTTACTGATATAGCTGGTTTAGTTAAGGGTGCATCTAAAGGTGAAGGCTTAGGAAACCAATTTTTAGGTAATATTAGAAATTGTGATGCCATATTAGAGGTTGTAAGATGTTTTGAGGATTCTAACGTAACACACGTTGAAGGTGGAGTAGATCCAGTTAGAGATGCTGAAATTATCAATTTAGAGCTAATTTTAGCTGATTTAGCTATGGTTGAAACAAGAATACCTAAGATTGAAAAGAAAGCTCAATCAAAAATTGATGATGCTCCAATTGAATATGCATTACTTCAAAGATTAAAGAAGTTACTAGAAGAAGAAAAGCCAGCAAGAGCTATTGGAGAATTATCTGATAAGGAACAAAAATATTTTGCTAATTATCAATTATTAACAGCTAAACCATTTATGTATGTAGCTAATGTAAAAGAAGACTATATAGCAAATCCTGAGGCTGATTCTAATTATATGAAGTTAAAGGAATATGCCGATAAGACAAATTCTAAGATTATTGGTATTTCAGCTGAAATAGAATCAGAATTAGCTCAATTAGATGATGAAGAAAAAGAAATGTTCTTAGCTGACTATGGTGTATCTGAGCCAGGTTTAAATAAGCTTGTAAGAGCTACATATGATTTATTAGGCTATGCAACATTCTTTACAACAGGTCCTGACGAATGTAGAGCATGGACATTTAAAAAGGGAATGCTAGCTCCTCAATGTGCTGGTGTAATTCATACAGACTTTGAAAGAGGATTCATTAGAGCTGAAACTACTGCCTATGATGATTTAATCAAATGTGGTTCAGCATTAAAGGCTAAAGAAGCAGGCTTAGTAAGACAAGAAGGAAAAGATTACAAGGTTCAAGACGGAGATATCTTATTCTTTAAATTTAATGTTTAAAATACCGGTTTTTACCGGTTTTTTTATTGCAAAAAATGGTCTATTTTTCCTTGTTGAATGAATAAGATTATTTATTAATAAAAACTATAAAATATTGATATAAAAAGGGGCTCATTTTTTGATAAAAATAACACCATTTAATTATTAAAATTAGATGTGTTAAATAAATTAAGTAAATTTATGAAAGCGCATAATTTCATAAATTTTTCTTATTATTTACAAAGTTGAAAAAGTGTTCGTTTCGTTGAAAAAAGTCGCATTTTTTAATATAATTAAAATGTATGTATTTTGGCGAACGGAGGAAGTAAAATAATGGATTTTTTTGATATGGTCCCAGATAACTTCTTTTCCTTACTAGCATCAAAGAATAAGAGAATTTATTTAGCATCAATTCTCGAAGTATTTAAGGTATATGAAACTGGTACAATTTTAGGTATCGATAAGAAGATTGTAGTAGATGATTTAGTATACTTCTTAGATACTCATAAAAACTATTTCTATGATGTTGAAAATGAAGAGGATGAAGAATCTAATCCAAGCAACAAAAGAGAACTCGCAAATTATATTTTAAGAAGAATGGAAGAAACAGGTTGGATATATGTAGATGTAACGAACGACTACATGGAAGTATTAAACTTCTCTGATGATGCAATCATCATTTGTGAAGCATTACTTAACGCATATCCACAATTTGAATATAATGATGATTCTGAAATTCCAGCTGACTTTATTAATGTCAACGAATACAAGGGTTACATTTATAACATCTATTCATTATTAAACCAAACTGATAATATTGATTACGCAACTACGTTTAGCTTAGTATATTCAGATACTAGAAAACTTATTAGAGCATTAAGAAAGCTAGATGCTAGAATGAAGGATTATATAACATCTGTTGTAGAGAATACTGAAATTAAGGATTTAATGGAAAAGTTAATTACTTATAAGAATGAAATCTACGACAAGAGTTATGCTAAATTAAAGATTCAAGATAATATCGATAGATATAGATTATCAATTATTACTAAATTAGAGGATATGCAAACTTCTGAGGTAGTAGTTAAATCAATCAGCTATAACTATTTAGAATATTCTAAGAATCCTGATGATGCTATCGATAAGGCAATTAAGCAAATCGATGAGGTTATCGATGCATTTAATGCAATCGAAGACTTCGTACTTGAAATAGATAGAAAGAATAGAGACTATATCAATTCTACAATTGGTAAGATTAAGTTCTTATTATCTGAAGAAGATAATATCATTGGTAAGTTAAATCAAATTCTTAAATTTGTTCATGATTCAAATAAGAAGAATAAGATTGATAGAAGCTTAAGATTAGTAAATGATCTTTATGATTTGCCAGAACTTAAGATATTAGAAAATGAAAAGTCTTTATATACACCTCGTGGTAACTATTCTAGAAATTATAATCAATTCCTTGATGATTTAGGATTTGGTGATTTCGAGATGGATGAAGAGTTTATGAAGCAATTTAGAAACTCTTATAATGAAGACGAAATTAAGAAATTCTTAGAATATCATATGTTAGATGATTTATTTAAGGCATCATTTGTTCTTAAATATGATTCTGATAGAGATTTCTTCTTAATGGTTATTTATTCTTTAATCTACGCTGCAGAGCATAATTATCTAGTAAAGATATTAGATACATATATAGATTTGAAGAACTATAAGATTAAAGATTTTGAGATAAGAAAGAAGTAGGGGGAAATTATAATGCTTGATTCTTTAGAAAAAATGACTATAACACAGCAGGGTCAATTTAAAGATACTGCAAATAAGCTTTTAGCTAATACATTCTTATCAAGAGATAAGAAGGATAATAAGGAAGCATATTATTTCCTTATGAGTTATAAAGAAGTATTTGATGAATTCTTTAAAATATTAGGCTATGAAATTGAGCTTGATATTCAATTAGGTGCTGTTAAGCTTTCAGGTGCTTCAGCAGCAAATACTTTAAAATTAAAAAGAGATGAATCTTTAGTATTGTTAATTCTTCGACTTTTATATCATGAAAAAATGAAAGATACATCATTAAATGAAAATATTGTATGTGCTGTATCTGATATTCATACTAAATATGATAATTTAGAGATTAAAAAGAAGCTTAATAAGACTGATTTAATTTCATCTTTAAGATTACTTCGTAGATATAATCTAATTGAGATTATTGGTGATGTCACAACATCAACATGTAGATTAGTTATTTTACCTACTATTTTAATGGCTATTAAAACTGAGGATGTTACTGAAGTATTTAATACTATAAATAAGATTAATGCTGAGGAGGCCCAAGCATAATGAAAAAGTTAGTTAAAATAAGATTAATTAATTGGCATTACCTTGCTAATGAAACAATTTTAATTAATGGTAATACATTATTAACTGGTCCTAACGCATCAGGTAAATCAACAATAATGGATGCCATCACTTACATTTTAACTGCAGGTGATACAAACTTTAACTTAGCCGCTAATGAAAAGGGTAAACGTGATCTAAGAGGTTATGTTAAGTGTAAGCTTGGTATGGATGATAAGGAATATTTAAGAAATGGTGATGTATCAGGTCATATCGCGCTAGAATTCTTAGATGAAAAGACAGGCTTATCATTTACTGTTGGTGCTGTATTAGATGCTTTTGGTGATTTAACACCTGTTAAGACAATATTCTATAAATCAAATGCTCCTATCAATGATTCAATGTTCATTTCAGATAATAAGACTATCTATGGTACTGTTGAATTTAGAAAGCATAATCCTGATTTCGAATATTATTTAACTAAGAAGGAAGCTAAGCGTGGCTTTAGAAATGCATTTGGTTCAATCAATGAGGATTTCTATAGATTGATTCCTAAGGCTTTAGCATTCAAGCCTATCGCTGATGTTAAAGAATTTATTTATCAAAATATTCTAGAAGAAAAGGAAATCGATGTAACTGCAATTAAGGATTCTATTCGTGCTTATAAAGAATTAGAAATTACTTTAAAGCAAATTCAAGCAAAGATTTCTGATTTAAAGGAAATTGATGTTGTTTATCAAGAAATCTTAAAGATTGAAGAAAATAAGACTTACCTAGAATATTTAATGCATCTGTTTGATGTAGAAAAGATTAGAAATGAAATTAATGAAAAGAAGAAGGCTATCTTAAAGGAAGAGGCTTCAAGAGAAGCTAAGAATCAAGCTATTAGAGATATTGAAACTGAAAAGCTTGGTTTACAAGAACGTGCTAGAGAACTTTATAATATGCTTTCTAATAATGAAACATTTAAAGCTTCTGAATATGTTTCTAATCAAATTATTAAGACTAAAGCTAATATTGAAAACTTAGAACAAAATGAACAATTATTCTTAAAGAGAAGTGCTCAATTTAAGGATACTGTTAATGCTTTAAAGAAATTATCTAATGAAAAGCTTTATGGTGAATTAGCAGCTATTAATTTATCTTTAATTAATACTGCTCAAGTAGAAGATACTAAGGTTAGATTAAGAGATGTCTCAACTAGATTATCTGCTTTCATCAATAAGAAGAACCAAGACTTAGGTAAATTGCAGTCTCAAATAGCTGATGTTGTTAATGAGATTTCTCAAATTTCTGCAAGTGTTAGAAATTTAAGTCAGAATAAATTAAATTATAATCCTCAATTAACTATGATGCGTCAAGAGATTCAAGAAGGCTTAAAGAGAATCTATAATTATGACGTTTCAGTTCATATCGTAGCTGAGCTTTGTGAAATTACTGATCCTAAGTGGGCTGACGCTGTTGAAGTATTCTTAGGTAATAGAAGATTTAATATGATTGTTGAGCCTAGATATTTTGATCAAGCATTACAAATCTTTAATAGAATTAAGTCTAAATATAGATTATATGGTATAGGTTTAGTTAATACTAAGCAAATTTCTAAATTCACTACATTTGAAAAGAACTCAGTAGCTTCAATCATTGAAACAGAGAATAAGGATGCTAGATGCTTCATCAATTATTCAGCTGGTTCAGTAATTATGGTTGATGATGTTACAGAACTTGAATTATATAATACAGCTATTACAAAGGATTTCTTAATTTATAGAGGATATACAGTTACTCAAATGAATCCAAATATTGAGCGTCCATTCATGGGTAAGAATGCTGCTCAAAAGTTAGCTGAACAAATGAATCAAAAAGCTGTAAGTGCTAAATCTAGATATAATGAATTAAATGAACAAGTGACACAATTAAATGAAGAAATTGATTTATTAGATTCATTAAATGTTAATCCATTAATTGATGACTTAAATAAGGCATTAGAATTAACAAAAGAAAGAGCCGCTTTACAGGATTTAATTAAGGAAGAGAAGCGTTCTAAGAATGCAACTCCTACTGATTTAGAGGATGACTATAATAAGGTTCAAGATACAATTAAGAAGAATGATGAAAAGAAGATGCAATATGGTATGGATTTAGGTGGAATTAAGAGCCGTATTGAATCATATAATGCTGAAATTCTTCTTAAGACTCAAGAATTAGATAGCCTATCTAATGATTTAAAGAAGCTTGCTGGTGATAACGCTGAAATTATTGAGCGTGCTAAGGCTGAATATCAACATATTATCCAAGGTCAATCATTCAAGGCTGCCCTTGCTCAATATGAAGAAAGATATAGAGTTGAACAATCAACTTATAATACATTAGGAGAAACTATTATTGCCAAGCAATATGCTTATATCAACAAATATAATTCTACTTTAGCTGTTGGCTTATCTGAAATTGCTAAATTTGAAGCTGAATTAAATAAGTTAGAGAAGAGTGAATTAATTAAGTATGAGCAAAAGGTTCGTCAAGCAAGAGAATCTGCAGAAGTAGTATTTAAGGAAGACTTTATTGCTAAGTTAAGAAATAATATCCTAACAGCTGAACAAGAAATTGGTAAGATTAATGAGACATTAAAGAATATTACATTCGGTAATGATCATTATGAATTCATTTTCCCAAGATCTTCAGAATATGCTCAATTCTATGATATGGTTACATCTGATTTAGCAGATATTAATCAAGGCTTATTCACTTATGATTTCCAAACTAAGTACGATGAGCAAATTAGAGAATTATTTGATTCATTATCAATGGATGAATTAAATTCTAATGGTGCTATCAATAAGTTTACTGATTACCGTACTTATATGGATTATGATATAAGAATTACTAACGGTGATGGTGATTCAATGACATATTCTAAGGTATTTAAGGAAAAATCCGGTGGTGAAACACAGGTTCCATTCTATGTTGCAATTATCGCATCATTCGTTCGTGTATATACTAAGACATCAATCGTAGGTGGAGATCCTATTGGTATTGTAATGTTCGACGAAGTTTTCGATAAGATGGATGGTAACAGAATGCGTGCTATGATGAGATTTATTACATCTATGCCACTTCAGGTATTAATTGCCTGCCCTCCACAGAGAATGGATATTTTACAGGAATTCTCTGATACAACATTAATTATGGTAAGACAAGGTACTAAGGCTGCAGTTTTACCTGCATTAAAGAAGGATGACTCTAGCGAGGAGGAAGAAGATTAATGTTTGGTAGAAAGAAAAATGATGATGAATTAGTATCTTTAGCAAGTGAAAGAATTCGTCTTGATAAGATGAAGGATAATGATGAATTTGCAAGAGATATTATCATTGATATTAAAAATGGTATTCCTTGTGTAATTAATTTTGAAGGACTTGAAGAAGAAGCAGGGAATAAATATTTAGCATTCTTAGAAGGTGCCGCAGTTGCCTTAGAAGGCAAGACTGTAAAGATTAATGAATTTACATACCTTTTTGCTAAAAAAGAGGATTTTATGGATGGTTCATTAAGAGAATGGATCAATAATATTCCAAAGTAGGAAACAGCCTTATGGCTGTTTTTCTTTTTTGTTATGTAAGCAGTTTTCATACGAAATATTACTAAAGTAATATTGCAAGCGTTTTCTCCTCATGATAAAATATTAGAGGTTGAAACAGAAGGAGAATAAAAAAAACATGGAAAAATTATTGTATGATGTAAAAGACAGACCACCATACCATAGAATTATTGTGTTTGCGTTCCAACAGTTACTTGCTATCTTAGCAGCAACTA
>JAILPD010000127.1 GCA_024690445.1 Acholeplasmatales bacterium | reverse complement strand
GGAGCAAATGAACTATCATTTGAGGAAAAATTGCTTGCGTGTATAGATATCTATCAAGCACTTACAGAAAAAAGGAGTTATAAGGGTGATTTTCTACATAATGATTCTATTGACATTATGAGGGAAATGGCTAATAATAATAAGATAGACAAGGATATTGTCGAAGATATTAATAATTATTTTAAGGGAGAAAGAAAATGACAAAAAAGGTTTTGGGTTACATTTCACTAGCTGCTGGTATCTTAGCTTGTGTTGTAGCAGTATTCTATTTAGCTAACACAATCATGACTGCTGTAAATTTTGATTGGGCAGGTAATAATTCAGTTAAGGGTTATATTTATGAAGGTGTATTAATCGTAGCTTTAGCATGTGCAACAATTGGTTTTACTTATGGTGGTATTAAGATTGTACAAGCTTTCTTAGGAAAGAAGGAAATTGGTAATAAGTTATTAACATTCCCTATGGCTGTATACTTTGCTGCTGAATTTGTATTTGCAGGTATCGCAATTGGCTTTTGGGACTTAGATAATGTTGGTAGCTGGATTTTCGGTTTACTAGCTGTTGTAGGCTTAGTATTAACATTATGTCCTACATTTGCTAAGTTAGATGAAAAGAATACAAATCTTGTATTATTAATCGCGTCTATACTTGGTTTTGTTTTAACTATCGTTGGTTTAACAAGAACTGGTGGTGTTGCTGCTGCTGAATTAGTATTTACAATGTTCATGTTTGCATGTGTAGCTGCTATTTATATTACATATGTTGTAACAGCTGCAAACAACAATTCTAAGACTGAGGAAGTTAAAGAAGAACCAGCTAAGGAAGAAGTAGCTGAAGAATCTAAAGATTCTGAAAAAGAAGCTGAATAATTTAAATTATTAGAGTGTGGTATGATACTGCACTCTTTTAATTTTAAAGTTTTATTTTCTATATTAATGAATTAGTGTTATAATTATATATATGGAGGTACGATTTATATGAGTGATAAATTAATTTTAAATGTTGATAACGCCACTAGTTTTATCGATAAGAAAGTTTTAGATGGTGTTAAGAGTGATGCTAAAAAGGCGTTTAATACTTTAATTTCTAAGAGTGGCGAAGGAAATGATTTCTTAGGCTGGTTAGATTTACCTGTTGCCTATGATCATAGAGAATTCGCAAGAATTAAGCAGGCCGCTGCAAGAATTCAAGAACAATCTCAAGTATTACTTGCAATTGGTATTGGTGGTTCTTATTTAGGAGCTAGGTCAGCAATTGAAATGAATAAGAAATATTTTGGTCAAAAGGGTTGCGAGGTTATCTTTGTTGGTAATCATATTTCTTCAACTTATGCAGTTGAATTATTAGAATATATTAAGGATAAAGATTTCTCTATCAATATTATTTCTAAGTCAGGTACAACTACAGAGCCTGCAATTGCATTCCGTATTTTTAAGGAAGAACTAGAAAATAGATATGGCAAGGAAGAAGCTAAGAAGAGAATTTATGCAACTACAGATAAGGCTAGAGGTGCATTAAAGGGCTTAGCTGACGCTGAAGGATATGAAGAATTTGTAGTACCTGATGATGTTGGTGGTAGATTCTCAGTATTAACTGCAGTTGGTCTTTTACCAATCGCAGCTGCTGGTATTGATATTGATGAAATGATGGAAGGTGCTAAGGATGCTTACTTAAAGTATTCTAACGATTCATCTGATAATAATGATGCTGTTAAATATGCTATTACAAGACAAGCATTATATAGAAGTGGAAAGAAGCTTGAAATGCTTGTTAACTTTGAACCTAAATTAAATTATTTCGCTGAATGGTGGAAACAACTATTTGGTGAGTCAGAAGGTAAGGATGGTAAGGGTATTTGGATTACATCAGCTTCGTTCTCAACTGATTTACATTCATTAGGTCAAATGATTCAACAGGGTGAAAGAACTTTATATGAAACAGTTATTTCTGTTGAAACTCCTGAAAAAAATATTAATATTAAAGAAACAGCTGATAATCTAGATGGCTTAAATTTCTTAGCTGGTAAATCAATGGATTATGTTAATAAGATGGCTATGGAAGGAACATTAATTGCTCATGTTGATGGTGGTGTTCCTAACATTAGAGTAACAGTTCCAAGCATTTCTCCATATACATATGGTTATATGGCATATTTCTTCGAATTTGCTTGTGGTGTATCTGCATACATTTCTGGAGTAAATCCATTCAATCAACCTGGTGTTGAATCATATAAGAAGAATATGTTTGCCTTATTAGGTAAGCCTGGATATGAAAATATGAAGGCTGAATTAGAGGCCAAAATTAAAAAATAAACGAAATCAATAAAAAATGGGTCGTGAAGTAACACGACCCTGTTTTTTTGTGCAAAATAGGACTACTGACCAATCTTCGACTATAAATAAAATTTATAACAAAAGGTCTAATTTTTAGTAGTTGTTTGAGATTTAAATACAAATTTTGTAAAGTGTATAAATATTTTGCACATATTATGAAAATCAAACAAAAATCTATAAATTTTTTTTATGAAAACAATTTTTTCAATTAATCATATTCAAAATGACCTTCATGATGTTGATTAGCATTTACTTCAATGTTAAAATTATAAGTACTTGAAGAGAAGGTGTTATATATGAGTTTGGATAATGTTACTATTATCAAAAAGGATGGTACTATCGAACAATTTAATCCTGAAAAGATCAAGAAGGCCGTTTCAAAATCTGCAGCTAGAGTTCTAGTTGATTTTACTGCTGATGATTTAGATATGATTGTTTCTGACGTTGAAAGAGGAATCGAAGAGTCTAAACTTGATTCAATTACTATCCCTCAAATGCATAATTTTGTAGAAGGAGCACTTGATAAGTCTTTTCCTCGTGTAGCTAAGAGCTATAGAGATTATAGAAACTATAAGCAAGACTTTGTTCATATGCTTGATGAGGTTTATACAAAGAGCCAGTCTATTATGTATATTGGTGATAAGGAAAACTCTAATACAGACTCTGCATTAGTTTCTACAAAAAGAAGCTTAGTATATAACCAGCTAAACAAGGAGCTTTATAAGAAGTTCTTCTTAAATGTAGAAGAACTACAGGCTGTTAATGATGGATATATTTATATTCATGATATGGTAGCTAGACGTGATACAATGAATTGTTGTCTTTTTGATGTTGGACATGTTCTTGATGGCGGCTTCGAAATGGGAAATATTTTCTATAATGAGCCTAAGAGCCTAGATGTTGCTTTTGATGTTATTGGAGATATCGTATTATCTACTGCAGCTCAGCAATATGGTGGTTTTACTGTTCCTCAAATTGACACTATCTTAGATAAATATGCTGAAAAGAGCTTCCAAAGAGCTTTCCATAAGTATGTTGGTTTAGGATTATCTAGAAAGAATGCCAATGACCAAGCTATTGATGATGTTAGAAATGAATTCAAACAAGGATGGCAAGGTCTTGAATATAAGTTTAATACAGTTGGATCATCTAGAGGTGATTATCCATTTATTACTGTAACTTTAGGTTTAGGTACATCTAGATTTGCTAGAATGTGTACTTTAGAGTGCTTAAAGGTTCGTCGTGGTGGACAAGGTAAGCCTGGTAGAAAGAGACCAGTATTATTCCCTAAGATTGTATTCTTATATGATAAGGATTTACATGGCGAAGGCTGTATTAATGAGGATTTATTTGAAGAGGGTGTAAGATGCTCTTCAAAGACAATGTATCCTGACTGGTTAAGCATGACTGGTGAAGGTTATATTGCAAGTATGTATAAGAAATATGGTGCTGTAATTTCTCCTATGGGTTGTAGAGCATTCCTATCACCTTGGTATGAGCGTGGTGGATTTGAACCTGCAGACGATGATGATAAGCCTGTATTTGTTGGTAGATTTAACATTGGTGCTGTATCATTACATTTACCTATGATTTTAGCTAAGGCAAGAGAAGAAAAGAAGGATTTCTATGAAGTGTTAGATTATTATCTAAATCTAATTAGAAAGTTACATTGCCGTACTTATGATTATTTAGGTGAAATGCGTGCATCAACTAACCCATTAGCATATTGCGAGGGTGGTTTCTATGGTGGACATTTACAACCACATGAAAAGATTAAGCCTATCTTAAAGGCAGCAACTGCTTCATTTGGTTTCACAGCATTAAATGAATTACAAGAATTATATAATGGCAAGTCAATTGCTGAAGACGGCGAATTCGCATTAGAGGTAATGAAGTATATCAATAAGAGAATTGTTGATTTCAAGAATGAAGATCATCACTTATATGCAATTTATGGAACACCAGCTGAAAGCTTATGTGGTCTTCAAATTAAGCAATTTAGAGCTAAGTATGGAATTATTGAGAATGTATCAGATAGACCTTATGTATCTAATTCATTCCATTGTCATGTAACAGAAGATTTATCACCAATTGAAAAACAAGATAAGGAAGCTAGATTCTGGGAATTAGCTAATGGTGGTAAGATTCAATATGTCAAGTATCCAATTGATTATAATGTTGAAGCTATCAAGTCATTAATTAGAAGAGCTATGGATATGGGATTATATGAAGGAGTTAACTTATCATTAGCTTATTGTGAAGAATGTGGTCACCAAGAATTAGCTATGGATGTTTGTCCAAAGTGTGGTTCTAGAAATTTGACAAAGATTGAAAGAATGAATGGATATTTATCTTATTCAAGAGTTCATGGTGCAACAAGATTAAATGATGCTAAGATGGCAGAAATCGCTGAAAGGAAGAGTATGTAGTAAATGCGTTACCATAATATCACAAAGGATGATATGCTGAATGGTAGCGGTTTGAGAGTAGTACTTTGGGTGGCAGGATGTCAACATCATTGCCCATATTGTCAAAACCCTATTACTCACGACCCTAATGGTGGTATTCCTTTTGATGAAGCTGCAAAGCAAGAGATTTTTGCAGAATTAGAGAAGCCTTATGTTTCAGGAATCACATTCAGCGGTGGTGATCCACTTTATCCTGGACATGTAAATGAAATCGGTGAGCTTATAGCAGAAATTAATGCTAAGTTCCCACATAAGACAAAGTGGCTATATACAGGTTATACATATGAGCAAATATCTGGTTTACCATTTATTAGTATGTTAGATGTAATTTGTGATGGTCGTTTTGAAATTGATAAATTTGATCCTAAGCTTCATTGGGTTGGTTCATCTAATCAAAGAGTTATTGATGTTAAAAAGACAAAACGTGAAGGAAAGGTAATTCTATTTGAGGATGGTTCAGCTAGCTAATGAGTGAATTTAAAAGAGTAGGAAAATTTGAAAAAGTATCTTATAACCAGTTCAAAACTGGTTTTGATAATGAATCTTCTGATTCAGTAGAGTCATATTATAACAGCATAAAGCTTCCTGCACGTGCGACACGTGGCAGTGCGGGATATGATTTCTACGCCCCATTTGATATTAAATTGGCTCCAGGTGAGACAATTAAGGTTCCAACAGGAATTAGAGTGTCAATGGAAGAAAACTATGTTTTAAAGCTTTATCCTAGATCAGGATTAGGATTTAAATATAGACTTCAATTAAATAATACAGTTGGTATTATTGATTCTGATTATTATTATTCTGATAATGAGGGTCATATATTCGCTAAAATAACAAATGACTCAAATGAAGGTAAAGTTTTAGAGATTAAGGCTGGAACTGGATTTATGCAAGGTATATTTGTTGAATATGGTATTACGTTTGATGATGATGTAAAATCAATTAGAAACGGCGGTTTTGGTAGTACAACTAAATAATAAGGTCCACCTTGTGGTGGATTTTTATTTTTATGGTATAATAAAAATATCAACAAAACGTTTTTTAGGTTGAAAAAGCAATATAAAAAGATTATCATATTAAGGTATGTTTTAAAATATTGTGCTACATAATGATAGGGGGTTGAATTATGCTTGAACAATATGAATTACTAATTAAAATTAGAAGAAGAGTTTTTGAAGAGGTTGCTAAGCTTGCATATGATGATGAAGATTATCATAGATTAGCAGAGTTACCTTATGAAATATTACAAGAATCAGTAGGTAGATCATCTATCTTCCTTGAGCGTGCAATTGTTAGAGAAAGACTTCGTTTAGCAATTGGTCTTCCAGTTAGAAAGGCTAATGAGCATGGTGCTGTATACCAAGGTATTGAAGAAGCACTTAAGGATGAAAAATTCTATGAGCCACCTCTAATTAATGTAATTGATTTCGCATGTAATGGTTGTCCTGAGGAATCATATTATGTTACTGATGTATGTCAAGGCTGTTTAGCTAACCCTTGTAAGAATGTATGTCCTAAGGGTGCTATTAAGATTGTTAATGGTAGAAGTATAATTAACCAAGATTTATGTATTCATTGTGGTAAGTGCTCAAATGTATGTCCATATGGTGCTATTGTACATAGAGAAAGACCATGTGCTAAGGCATGTGGTATGCACGCAATTCATAGTGATGAAAATGGTAAGGCTATAATCGATTATGATAAGTGTGTATCTTGTGGTATGTGTATGGTTAATTGTCCTTTTGGCGCAATTGCTGATAAATCACAAATCTTCCAATTAATTAAGGCTATTAAGAGTGAAAAGAATGTATATGCTATTATAGCTCCTGCCTTCATTGGTCAATTTGGTCCTAAGGTTAATCTTAAGACTATCGATGATGCATTTAAGCAATTAGGATTTAGTGGTGTATATGAGGTTTCCATTGGTGCTGACCTTTGTACTATTGAAGAAGCAAATGACTATTTAACAAATGTACCTAACAAATTAAAATTTATGGCTACATCATGCTGCCCTGCATGGAGTGTAATGGCTAAGACTGAATTCCCTGCATTTAAGGAAAATATTTCAATGGCTATGACACCAATGGTATACACAGCTAGATTAGTTAAGAAGACTCATCCAAATTCAAAGGTTGTATTTGTTGGCCCTTGTTCAGCTAAGAAGCTTGAGGCTTCAAGAAAGAGTATTAGATCCGATGTTGATTTTGTATTAACATTTGAAGAATTATACGGTATGTTCGCGGCTAAGAAGGTTGACTTATCTAAGTTAGCTGAATCTGAATTAAAGAATATCACATCTGCCGATGGTAGAGGATTCGCTGTAATGGGTGGTGTTGCTCAAGCTGTTGTTAATTCAGCTGCTAAGATTGCACCAGATAGAGAAATTAAGGTATTTGCTGCTCAAGGCTTAGATAACTGTAGAAAGATGCTTAAGGATGCAGAACAAGGTAAGTATGATGGTTACTTACTAGAGGGTATGGCTTGTCCTATGGGCTGTGTTTCAGGTGCTGGTACACTTGCATCTGCAAGTAGAGCTAAAGCTCTAGTTGGCGTTAGTCAAAGAGAAGCTAAACTTAAGCAATCTGTTGAAACACAGTACAAAGATATGCTTGAGAAGCTAGATTAGCGAAATCGTTTTAGGAGTTTGAGAAATCTAACTCCTTTTTTTTATTATTTTATTAAAAAAAGGTATAAATTTAAGAGTAAAGATGTTAGAATAATACTTAGGTAGTAAAAGGGTTTCAAAGGGGGATTTTAATATGTGTAATAAGCTAGAGATAACTCCTGAAATGATGAATGAGTTTATGGCCGAAATTAATGAGAATAAGAAAAAGCCAGGTCCATTAATGCCTACTCTTCATAAAGCTCAGGAGCTTTTTGGTTGTATACCGTTAGATGTCCAAAAAATTATTTCAAAGGAATTGGATATCAGCGTATCAACAATAAATGGCGTTGTAACATTTTACTCTAGATTCTCAACAGAGCCAAAGGGTAAGCATATCATTGGTGTATGCTTAGGTACTGCGTGCTATGTAAGAGGATCACAAGAAATATTAGATGCAGTAAGTAAGGAATTGGAAATCGGTGTTGGTGAAACAACAAAGGATGGACAATTTACTCTTCAAGCAACAAGATGTTTAGGTGCTTGTGGTTTAGCTCCTGTATTTACAATTGGCGAAGAAGTTTTTGGTAATGCCACTAAGGAGATTGCCATTGAGCAATTACAAAATCTAGAAAACGGAATTTAAAAGGTGATTTTATGACATTAGATGAATTATTAAAGATTAAAGATGAAACAATGCCACAACTAAGCCTTCGTGTAAATCAATGTCCTGTTAAGATTTTTGTAGCTGCAGGAGATGAAGGAATCAAGAAGGGATCTAGATTGGTTCTTCAAAAGGCATTAGATACAGTTTATAATTTAGGGCTTAAAAATGTAATGGTTACTCAAATGCCTAAGTGTGAAGAGGGTAATGAAGTAGCTGTTAATGTTTATATGGATGATGGTATCCTTTATCAATATGTAAAGGTTACACCAGAAAGTATTGAAAGAATTATAACTGAGCATATCGTTGGTAAAAAGGTAGTTTCAGAATTGTTATTAAAGGAGGATAAATAGTTATGAGAAATAGAATGACTATTTTACTTTGTGCTGGAACTGGTTGTTTATCAGGTGGCTCAAATGAACTTAGAAAAGAATTTGAAAATGTATTAACAGAATTAGGTATTTTAGATGAAATATCTATTGTTCAATCAGGATGTTTCGGATTATGTGAAAAAGGTCCCGTTGTAATTATTTATCCTGATGAGACTTTCTATGCTCATGTTAAGGTGCAAGATGTTAGAAGAATTTGTGTTGAGCATATTTATAAGGGTGAAGCTGTAAAGAGTTTAGTATTCCATGATGAGGCTACAAAGAATAAGGCTAATGTACATTTACATGAATTAGCATTCTATGCAAAGCAAACAAGAAGAGTATTAAGAAACTGTGGTGTTATTAACCCATATGATATTAAAGAATATATTGCTAGAGATGGTTATCAAGCTTTAGATAAGGCTTTAAAGATGACTCCTGAAAAAGTAATTGAAACTATCTTAGCATCAGGCTTAAGAGGTAGAGGTGGTGCCGGATTCCCTACTGCTTTAAAGTGGAAGTTCTGTGCTCAAAATGTCGCTCCTCAGAAGTATATTATTTGTAATGCAGACGAGGGAGATCCAGGAGCATTCATGGATAGAGCCGTACTAGAAGGTGACCCACATTCAATCATTGAAGCATTAGCTATCGGTGGTTATGCAATTGGTGCTACACAAGGTTATATCTATGTTCGTGCTGAATATCCAGTAGCTGTTGAAAGATTAGAATATGCAATCAAGGAAGCTAGAAAATATGGTTTATTAGGTAAGAACCTATTTAATAGTGGATTTGATTTTGATGTAGAAATCAGACTTGGTGCTGGTGCGTTCGTTTGTGGTGAGGAAACTGCGCTTATTGCTTCAATTGAAGGTATGAGAGGTATGCCTAGAAACAAACCACCATTCCCAGCAAATAAGGGTTTATGGCAAAAGCCAACTGTAATTAATAACGTTGAAACTTTAGCTAACATTGCTCAAATTATTTTAAATGGACCTGAATGGTTTAGAAGCATTGGTACTGAAAAGTCACCTGGTACAAAGGTATTTGCATTAGGTGGTAAGATCAATAACACTGGTCTAGTAGAAGTACCTATGGGCTTAACTTTAAGAGATGTTATTTTTGGTATCGGTGGAGGTATCAAGAATGGTCGTAAATTTAAGGCTGTTCAAACTGGTGGTCCATCAGGTGGATGTATTACTGAAGAGAATCTTGATACTCCAATCGATTTCGACAATTTAACTGCCATTGGCTCAATGATGGGTTCAGGTGGTATGATCGTTATGGATGAAGACAACTGTATGGTTGACGTTGCTAGATTCTATTTAGATTTCACAGTTGATGAATCATGCGGTAAGTGTACTCCATGTAGAGAAGGTAATAAGAGACTTCTTGAAATATTAAATAAGATTTGTGATGGTAATGGAACACTAGAGGATTTAGATAGACTTGAAGAATTAGCTGATATGATTAAGGATTCAAGCTTATGTGCTTTAGGTCAAACTGCTCCAAACCCAGTTGTTTCTACTTTAAAGCACTTTAGAAAGGAATATGAAGCTCACGTTGTAGATAAGAGTTGTCCTGCAGGTGTTTGTAAGAAGCTTACTAAGTACTATATTACTGAAAAGTGTATTGGCTGTGATATGTGTGCTAAGGCATGTCCAGTTAATGCAATTAGTGGTGAAAAGAGAGAAAGACATCACATTGATCAATCATTATGTATTAAGTGTGGAACATGTAAGAAGACTTGTCCTGCAAAGGTACAAGCAATTGTAGTAAGGTAGGTGTTTGAAATGGAAGAGAATTTAGTTACTTTAAAAATAGATAATAAAGAAATTTCTGTACCTGCTAATTACACAATTCTTCAAGCCGCCACTCAAGCTGGCATTTATATTCCACGTCTATGTTTCTTAAAGGGCATTCATGAAAATTCTAACTGTAGAGTTTGTGTTGTTGAAATAGAAGGACAGAGAACATTAAAGAATTCATGTACTGTTATAGTAGCTCCTGGTATGGTTGTAAGAACAAATACACCAAGAGTTATTAAATCAATCAAAGAAAATTTAAAGCTTTTAGCTGCGAACCACGTATTTGAGTGCTGGAGATGTCCTCGTGAGCACAATTGTGAATTCTTAACATTACTTCGTAAATATAATATTCAAAATGACTTTAGTGGTTCAAATGAATTCTTATTAAAGACTAGAAAGATTAATGGTAATAACCCTGCTATTGAATTAGATAGTGGTAAGTGTTTATTATGTGGTAGATGTGTATCTGCATGTGAGAAGTTATCTGGTTTATCAATTCTAGCTTTAAATAATAGAGGTTCAAAGACTATCGTAGGACCTGCGCTATTACATGAAATTGGCGATTCTGGCTGTATTTTCTGTGGTAAGTGTATTCAGGCTTGTCCTACAGCAGCAATCCACGAAAAATCTCAAATTGATGAGGTTTTAGAGGAAATTAGAAATCCTGAGAAGTATGTTGTAGTTCAAGCAGCGCCAGCTGTTAGAGCTGCATTATCAGAAGAATTTGGTTATCCAATTGGTACTGACGCAGAAGGTAAGATGTACGCTGCATTTAAGGCACTAGGCTTTGATGAAATCGCAGATGTTAACTGGGCTGCCGATTTAACAATTATGGAAGAAGGATATGAATTTATCCATAGATTACAAAATAATGGTAAGTTCCCTATGTTTACATCTTGTTCACCAGGCTGGATTAGATTTATTGAAACATATGAACCTGATTATTTAGGACATCTATCATCTTGTAAGTCACCTCATCAAATGGGTGGTGCTATGATTAAGTCTTATTGGGCAAATAAGATTAAGGTTGATCCTAGAAATATCGTTGTTGTTTCTGTTATGCCATGTATTGCTAAGAAATATGAGGCTTCACGTCCTGAGATGGAAGTTGATGGATTAAGAGATGTTGATTATGTATTAACAACAAGAGAATTAGCACGTATGATTAGACGTGAGGAAATTGATTATAATTCATTAGAGGATTATAAGCCAACTAGCCCTCTTGCTCAATATACTGGTGCTGGTACTATCTTCGGTGTTACTGGTGGTGTTATGGAAGCTGCTATCCGTACAGTTTATGAAAAATTAACTAATAAGGAATTAGCTCCAATTGATTTTGAACCAGTAAGAGGTATGGAAGAAATTAAGGAAGCTACATTAAATGTTAATGGCTTAGATGTAAATATCGCTGTTGTACATGGTGGTAAGGCTATTAAAGAATTCTTCAAGATCTTAAAATCTGGTAAGAAACAATATCATTTTGTTGAATTCATGGGATGTGTTGGTGGATGTATCAATGGTGGTGGTCAGCCAATCATTAATGCCAAGATTCAAGATACTGTTGATTATAAGAAACTTCGTGCTAGCGTATTATATAATGAGGATACTAAATCAAAGATTCGTAAGAGTCATTTAAATCCTTCAATTATTGAATGCTATAAGGAATTCTTAGGAGAACCTAATAGTCACATTTCTCATAAGTATCTTCATACTTCATATAGTAAGAAGACAACTTACAATAATTAATAACGAACGAATGTTCACTATTTGTAATATGTATCCGAACCGCTTATATCTAATATAATAGTTTGAATTTATCAATAAAATGGCTTAAATAAGCCATTTTTTTGATTTTTATAGAGAATTATCATGGAGTAGACAATCCATGTGTTTTTGTTTTATATTTGAGGTATCTATTTATAATGTATTATTCGATATGCTATAATATATTAAATATAATTACGTTTTTAACTGAATGGTGGTGAGTCTTAATATGAACGATATTGAATTAGATTATGACGAATTAGATAGAGAATTACAAGAACAAATTGGGACTCAACTTAAAGAATTAGAGAGAATTGAGTTAGATAGAAAAGAAATTGGTAATGGTAAAAAACTTATTGACTCGATATCACAAATTGTTTGGGAACAATTTATTATCCAAATTGGAGGTCAAGCAGGACAAGACTTCATAAAAGAGAACCATAACTTAAAATTAAGTTTAAAGAAAGCTGATCACTATTTAGATCCTGATAAGTTTGTTAACGGAGAAATGCCATCTCATAATTTTGGTAATACTGAAAAATATCAAAAAAGATATGATTCTTATCAAAAGAATTTTCAAAGAGATTCAGATGGAAATATAGAAACTCACTCAACAAGAATGGGTACTAAAGAGGAAACTGTACTTAAGGAAGCAAGATACATTTTTGATAAAGATAGACCAACAGGTTCAAAAGAAAATCATACTGCAATGGATCATACTATTTCAGCCGCTGAGATAATGAGAGATAAAGAAGCAGGTACATTTTTAGATGAAAGCGATAAAGTAAAATTTGCTAATAGTGAACATAATTTAAATGAGATTGATTCTAGTTGGAATCAGTCAAAGTCGGATTTATCTACATCAGATTGGTTAGATAATCCCAATGCTAAAGGTCAAAAGCCAAAAGAGATTTTTGATATATCAGATGCTGATGAAGAAAAGTTAAGAGAAAAAGATGCTAAGGCTAGAAAAGAATGGGATAAGAGAAAAAATGAAGGAGAACAACGTGCAATAGATGAGGGCAATGCTTCAAGAAGAGCGGAGGCATTAAGATCAGCCGGTGTTACTACTCAAGCAATCGCTGTAGCTTTATTAGCAAAATTGACTAGAACTGTATTCCAGGAATTGGTTATATGGTTGGGTGAAAAAGATAGAAAGGTAAGAACTTTCTTTTCGCATTTGAAAAATGCAATATCTGATTTTGTGAAAGATTTTAAGAAAAATGTATTATTATCTGTTGATGTTGGTGCTACAGTTATATTGACACAAATATATGGTGTTATTATACCAATGATTAGAAAAGCATTTTTATTCTTAAAAATAGGTGGAAAAACAATTGGTCAAGTAAGACAATATTTAAGAAATCCAAATAATAAAGGTAAAGAAACAAGCACTTTAGTAATGGATATTGGTAAAATTGTTACTATTGGATTAACAACGTCTGGAGGAATAGCGTTAGGTGCTGGAATCACAGCGGCTTTAACTGTTGCAGCTCCGCCACTTGCTGTTTCAATTCCTGTGTTAGGTTCTCCAGCTGGATTATTTGGTATATTCTTTGGTGGATTAACAGCAGGTATATGTGGTGCTATTGTATTGAAGAAGATTGATGGTGCATTAGCTAATAGAATGTTAAGCGAAAATACAGCTAAGCGAATGGTTGTACAAGATGGTATATTAGCTCTACAAGATAATCAGTTTGATTTATATACTACTATAGTTGATGATGCGGCTAGTAAATCAGCATATACTGTAAAACAAGTAATTAAAGAAATTGAAAAGGCCAAGAAGACTTTAAATGAAGAAAGAGAATCACAAAACGAATCTAAATTTAAAAATATTTCTTCTATGTTGGATGATATGGAATAATGAGGTACTAAATTATGAATGAATTAGTAGTAAAAAAGAATAAGATCGATAAGTCGCTAGCTAATATTGATAAGATGGCGAAAGAAAATAAGAAATTACATGAGTTCGAACGCTTTCAAGAAAAAACAGGATTAATTAAACATAATGCCAAAGTTACTGGTGCTGAAATGAATGAATTTGCAGAACAAGTTCAAAAGAATTTTATCAATTTAAATAATAAGATTAATATGTATTATAAACAGTTTACCGAAATACATAATGTTTTTGAGTCTTTAGATACCAACATTGTTGCTGCATTTAATAAAGCTGTAGAAGCAACTAACAAAGCTGAAGATGCACAAAAAGATATCGATAATATTGCTGATCGTTTAGAAAAAACAGTCGAGAAGATAAAAGAGTTTAAAAATAAGGTAAGTCATGAACTAAGTTTAATTGACTCTGACAATTGGAGAGAGAATGCTTTAAAGCATCAAAAGGAATTGAATGATTTAGATAATAAAGCAGAAGAAATAGGAGCACTCATTTATTCTTATAAATCTCAACACAAAGAATTGGTTAGTCAATTAAATATGTATAAAAAAGAAAAAAAGAGAAGTACAATCTCCTTTAGAATATGCTGGATTACGTCAGCTATTTCAGTTTTAACACTAATTGTTTTAATTATACTAATTATTTTTGGAGTATTATAATTTATGTATAATTAAAGGAGTGATTTTATGACAATAGATAGATTTAAAAGGTTTAAATGGTTATCAATATTAATATGGGGAATACTTAATGTGATTTTCATTACGATAGGTATAATTGGTATAGCAGTAGGCAATTATTATTTGTTATATTTTTACTTTCTTGAAATTGTATTCTTGATTATGTTTATATTTTCTTTTGCGATTTCCATTAAAGAATTTAATATCGATGGCGTTAATATTGTTATATATGCAGGATGGGAAAAACACTATTTAATAGTAAATGGCGAATTAGTTGATGAACATATTACAGCATTTGCATTTACTCCTATTGAGCTTAAATATAACGATGATAAACATAATTACTATGCTCTAATTTCATTATCAAATTCAATAACTTTTAAGCTTGATGGTAAACTTATTAAGTAATAAATAGAAATTATAAGTTCATACAAAGTATATATTTGCATGAGCAAAAGATATAGGAAGGAGAATTAATAATGAGTAAAGTTATAGATATTGATTTATTATGTGGTAATTATTTTGATAAATGGGATTTGATTGATTTACCTATTGTTTCTTCATGCCACATTTTTACTGGTAATGAAGAATCTATTTTTGGCTCTTATTTTAAAAGAATGTTTGGATTAAGTGATAGACTTTTATCAATAGACGATAATGGGTTGTTCAGCCCACAAATTTTTAGGACAATAGACTATCGCTTGAGTAGTTTTGCTGAAGAAGATTCTAAGCATGATCAATATATTATGGATATATATAATTCCGAAATTGAGAATGAAAATGTATTTTTAAGGCAATGTGCGAAAATGGTTTTACAGTATCCATATGTTAAACAAGAAGGAGTTGAACTTTTAAGATATATTTTTGGAAAGAGAAAACAAAATATAAAAGATATTATTAATGGTAAAGAATGTTTAATGATTGATTCTGATTGCTGTGATTGGAAAAAGGCTGAAGTTATTGGTTTACAAGAGTATAGTATGATATTAGAAAGAAAATCATGTTATGGAACTTATAAAAATGTTACATTAATTGATTATAGAAATTGTTGTGATTTTTTTATAAAGGTTTTAGATAGTATTAATTTAAATGATTTATACGAAAAAATTAAAGAATTAGATGACTGGAATAAAAAAATATTAATAAAGATAGTCGAGAAATTAATAAAAAATTCAAAGAAACCATCATGCTTTATTACAAATGAAATAATTGTTATACCTCCAAAATTTAGACCGCTTATATATTCATTTACTGATAAAGATTTATCATCCGCTTCAAATGATAATAGTAAAAAGGTATACTTGTTTATGGACAAGTTAAATTACGCATATGGGGAGTTGTTTATTGCTAACGAAAGATTGAAACATGAAAAAGATGCTTCATTTTTAGTTGCTAAATTTTATAGGGAAAAAATGTTTAATGCTGTTGATGAGTTGTTTAATATTATTAATAACTATAAAAATGATGTTGCTTAAGATCTAAATAAAATAAATTGGTTTGAAAAATTTATGTTATAAAATATTTTCTAAATTATTATTTGCGCTTGGAAATAACTAAAAAAGCCTAACCATATGGGTTATGTATTTGAACCGTTTTAAAGAAAATGGCTTAATATCGTAAAGGGGTTCCGGGTATTACCGCGAATGAATGTTCACCTTATGGTGGACATTTTTTTCTAGATTATATAAATAAATATGATATTATATTTATATAAGATTATTAAAGGAGAACGATAATATGGATTTTAAAATTGAATTACCTACCTTTAGAGATGCTAAATATAATATTTTAGATTTTGGTGCGAAATCTGATTATGAATTTAATAATAAAGAAGCTATTCAAAAAGCCATAGATACATGTAATAAGGAAGGTGGAGGTACTGTTATAGTTCCATCTGGCTTTTATATGACTGGTCCAATTGAAATAAAGAGTAATGTAAATCTTCATTTAGTAGAAGGTGCTTACGTTAAATTCACTAAAAATAAGGAAGAATATCCTTTATATTTTACTGAATATGAAGGAATTGAAAAGATTAGAGCTATATCTCCAATTTCAGCCCAAGGCGCTACTAATATAGCTATTACAGGTAAGGGTGTAATGGATGGATCTGGTGATTTATGGAGAGGTATTAAGAAATTTAAGCTTACTGAAAAAGAATGGGAAAGATGCTTAAAGAAATCCCCATATATCTTTAAGACTGGTGAAACTGAAATATGGTGTCCAACTGAGACATATTATAATGGTGTATGTGGTAAGGAGCCTTCATATGATAATCCAAAGGCACTAGAGATAGCATCTGAATGCTGGGATATGTATAGACCTGTATTTGTTTCATTTAGAAAATGTGACAAGGTTTTAATTGAAGGTGTAACATTATCTAATTCACCTGCATGGAATGTACATCCTTTATATTGTACAAACTTCACTATGAATAAGGCTGTCATCAAGAATAAGTTTAGTGCTCAAAATGGTGATGGAATTGATGTAGAATCATGTCAAAATGTTGAAATTGCCAATACTGTATTTGAAGTTGGTGATGATGGTATTTGTATTAAGTCTGGAAAGAATAAAAAGGCTAGAGAAACAAAAATTCCAACAAAGAATGTTTGGATTCATGACTGTAAGGTATTTGATGCTCATGGTGGATTTGTTGTAGGATCTGAAATGTCTAGAGGTGTATCTAATATCTTAGTTGAGAATTGTACATTCTCAGGTACTGATATTGGTATTAGATTTAAGTCAGCTTTAGGTCGTGGTGGTGTAGTAGAAAACATTACTATTAAGGATACTAATATGATAAATATTATTGGTGAGGCAATGATATTTACAATGGGATATGTATTAAAGAATATAGAAGATGAAAATGAAGGAGAAGTCACAGTAGAAATGGAAGACGTTCCTGAATTTAAAAATATTACAGTTGATAATGTTAAATGTAATGCATCTAAGATTGCTCTAAAGGTTGATGGATTACCACAGCTTCCTATTCATGATATTACAATTAAGAATTCTCAAATTTCAGCTGATAAGAGCTTTGATTTAAAGAAGTGTAAGAATATTGTATTAGAAAATACTACAATAAAGGCAGCTAATAAAGAAGAATATTATAAGCATGAAGTATTAAATGCATAAAACAAAAAGGCTACAATTTGTAGCCTTTGTTGTTTTCTTAATTACAATTATTGTTCAATAACTCTTAACATCTTACCACTTGTAGCAATTAATACTAAGTCGATAATATTGATGACGAAACCAACGAATAAGAAGAATGATACAATTCTTAAAACTCCTGCAACCATCTTTCCTTCAGTGATTCTAACAATACCACCAAGTAAGCTACCAATGAAGAATGCTAAAATAGCAGATACGATCTTTGGTAAATCAAAGTAATCCATATTTCGTTCTCCTTTCAAAATCTATACTTATTATAGCATTAATGTATAATAATGAAAAGTTTTTTTACCTCAAAATATGTATTTTTATGCCGAAAATGGTATAATATTAGCATAAAATGTAGAAGGAGGAATCTATTAATGGCTAAGTCTTTTAATAATTTACCTCGTTTAGTTCAAATCATCTTATTATTCATTCCTTTTGTTAACTGGGTTGTTGAAATTTTAGTAAGATGGTCTGATGCTTTAAATAGAGGTTCACTTATTCGTCTTGTAATTGCAATCGTAGTTACAATCACAGGCGTATTCTTTGGTATTTTAGATGCTATTTGGTGTCTATTATTCCACCATATGATTTTAGCATAATATTAAGCCCTTTGGGGCTTTTTATTTTTATAAAAGGATTCGATATAATCGTGGTTTATATAGAATGATGCAATTTTACGAAACCTACAAAGATTATGAAATTGTGTCAACACTGTTGTCACAAATTAGTTGGAGTAATAATCTACTGGTTATTAATTTCATATAATTAATGCTTGATTTAGATTTTTAAATATGATATATTATAGGGGCTTGACATTTATTTGTTGAGCAAAGCACATTACTCCGCTGGCAATTTGGGATTATGGTTATGAGTTTTGTTAATAAGG
>JAILPD010000124.1 GCA_024690445.1 Acholeplasmatales bacterium | reverse complement strand
ATTTGAATTAATTCTTTTAATTGTCTTTAATTCTATATTAAAATTATTATCCTTAATTGATTTAAAGTAGAAGTATCCTAATAAATCATTTGGTAATAAATCAATATTAGATTTATTTTTATATGAATTATAATAATCATCCTTATTATCAAGTTCTATTTTATTATCATAATACTTTTGATAAATAGTAGGATCATTAGATTCACTGCCAATCCATATTTCATTTACATTTAATAGATTTAATATCTTAACAGCATTATCTGCAAAAATATCTGCTCTTTCGATTGAATAGACAAGTGGTAATTCAACTACTAAATCTATATTAGCATCTAATGCTTGGCGAGTCTTTGTGAATTTATCAAATAAAGATAAATCACCACGCATCGTAAATGTTGATGACATGACAGCAATTACTATATCGGCATTTGATTTAGTTTTAACTTCGTTTATATGATGAATATGACCGTTATGTAATGGGTTATATTCAACAATTAATCCAACTACTTTCAAATTTATCACCTAACCTCATTATACAATATTATTTAATAAATTAAATAAAGAAATAGAATTTAGACCTTTATAATGATATAATTGTTTTAAGTGAGGTTTGGATTTATGAATTGGAATTTAAAATTGTTATATGATAATGAAGAAGACCTAAAAAACGATATGAAGGGATTAGATTTAGATCTAGATACAATAAAAGGTCTTAAAGGTACTTTAGGTACTTATGATGGATTAAAGAATTATATGTATACATCAAGAAGCTTAAATTTAAAGCTTTCAAGACTTTATTCATATTACGCTATGCAAAAGGATATGAATCAAAAGAATCAGGAAAACGCAAGACTATATTCAGTGATTATGAATAAGTATTATGATGTCATTTCTGCTTTAAGCTTTATTGAGCCTGAATTAATGAGTTATGGAAAAGAAAAAGTATTTTCATTACTTGATGATGAATTAGAACCAATTAGATTTAGCTTAACTAAAATCTTTGATTCCAAAAAACATATAATGAGTGAAAAGGTAGAAGAGGTTATTTCTAATTATAATAATGTATCTAATGCCTTTTCTAGATTATTTGATAATTTATCAATTGTTGATAATAAGCCAGTTAAGGTTAGATTATCAGATGGATCAACAATTGATTCAACTAAACAAATGTTGCCATTTTATCTAGCAACACTTAAAAATCAAAAGGATAGAAAGAAAGTATTTGAATCAGTATATAAATATTATGATGCTCATAAAGAAACATATGCATCTATTTATGATGGTATGGCATCTGCAGAATTAGCATATTCAAAATCAAAAGATTATAAAGATATTTTATCTAGTCATTTAGATTCAAATAATATTCCTGAAAGTGTCTATTTATCTTTAATAAAAACTTCAAAGAAGAATACAGAACCAATTAAGAAATATTATGAATTAAGAAAGAAATATTTTGGTTTAAAGCAATATCATACATATGATAGATTCTTAAAATTTAGAGAATCAAAAACTAAATATAGTTATGAAGAATCTAAAAATATGGTAATAGACGCAACTAAAAGAATATCAGAAGAATATTCTAATATGGCAGTTAAAGCACTAGAGGATGGAAGAGTTGATGTATATCCATGTGATGGTAAATATAATGGTGCTTATTCAACTGGTGCATATGATAGAGGCTCATTTATCCTACTTAACCATACAGATGATTTAAATTCAGCATTTACATTAGCACATGAATGTGGACATTCAATTCACACATTATATGCTAATAGTACCCAAGCACCTGAAAATGCAGATTATACAATCTTTGTTGCTGAAGTGGCATCTACATTTAATGAAGCATTATTCTTAGACTATTTATTAGATAAGACAAATGACAAGGATGAAAAGATTTGTTTGCTTCAAGAGGCAATAGATGGAATTTTAGCGACATTCTACCGTCAATCATTATTTGCAGATTTTGAATATCAGGCACATAAATTAAAAGAAGAAGGTAAGACTTTAGATTCTGAAATTTTAAGCGATATCTTCATTAAGCTATATAAGAAATATTATGGAATTAATATTAAATCAGAAAAATATAAGCAATATGTTTGGGCTTATATTCCTCATTTCTATCATTCTCCATATTATGTATACCAATATGCGACAAGCTATAGTGCATCTAGTGCTATTTATGAGAAGGTAAGAAATAATGATAAAAAAGCTTTAGATGCTTATATCAATATGCTTAAGAGTGGTGGTTCAGATTACCCTATTGAATTATTAAAGAAGGGTGGATGTGATTTGACTACATCAGAACCATTTGAAAGTGTAGTAAGAAAGCTTGATAGATTAGTTAATCAGCTTGAGGAATTATTAAATGAATAATTATAGGTTTAAAAATAATCCTTATGATTTAGTATTTAATTTTTTAATTGATGATTATAAAAAGCAAAATAAATTAAAACCTAATTCAACTATTATTTATCCAGGATTAGATATTGATATTATTTCTATTTCAAATATCGCAAAAGAAAATAATTTAAATTTAGTTGTTATTGCTAAAAATGATTTGAAAGAAGAAATGATAAATACATTAAATACTAATTCTCACGCATTAATCACTATACCTAATGAATTAGATATAGAAGAATTAATATTAATGGCAAATGATATTAAGGATGATATAGAAAATAGCATTCTAATTAATTTATTTAAGGAGAAAAAAGCTGTTTCAGCATATTTTAAAAATTCTAAGGATATTTATGATAGTTTTAAAGAATCAACTCTATACTTAGAAATTAGATTTGGAATATTTACAGGAATTGCAAAATATTTTAAGATGCAGGATTTTGATATCAAAATAATTGGTATTAAGACTATAGATTATGATAGTGAATTAATTGATTTTGATTTATTTGATGAAGTATTAGAAGAACCAGTTGAATATTTAGATGATTCAATGGTAATAAAAATTTAAGAATTATGTATTCTCGCTTGAAACTGATTATCATTTATGATAATATATTTGGGAATACTTTAAGATAGTCCAGAGAGGCTAACAAGATTACTGATGGTTGATATTATTATGCTATTACTAGTTTTCTAGTCTTTTGGACTGGGGAACTATTTTTTTTGAGGTGTAGCATGAGAGGATTATTAAATTTAAAGGATTTGTCTACAGATAAAATCTTAGAACTAATCAAGTACGCTGAAAAGCTAAAGAAGGGATTTAGAATTCAATATCCTGATAAGAAGATAGCAACTGTCTTCTTTGAAAATTCAACTAGAACACATTATTCATTTCAATGTGCTTTAATGAATTTGGGTATTAAGATAATTGATGTTGATACATCTCATTCTAGTGTTAATAAGGGTGAATCATTATATGATACAGTAAGAACACTTGAAGCTTTAGGAGTAGATGGTATAGTAATTAGACATCAAAAGGATGATTACTATAAGGAATTAGAAAATATTAAGATTCCAATCTTTAATGGTGGAGATGGAAAAGCAAATCATCCAACTCAATCGTTATTAGACTTAATGACTATTCATGAGGAATTTGGAAAATTTAAGGGATTAAAGTGCTGTATTGTTGGAGATATATCTCATTCAAGGGTAGCACATACAAATATTGAAATTATGCAAAGACTTGGTATGGAAGTGTTTATCTCTGGACCTGAAGAATTCAATGATCATTCAGCTCCATATATTCCACTTGACCAAGCAATTGAAGAAATGGATATCATCATGTTACTTCGTGTTCAATTCGAAAGACATCAAGAAAAGATGAGTATGACTGTTGAGGAGTACCATCAAAAATATGGAATGACTGTAGAAAGGATGAAGAAGATGAAGAATAAGGCTATCATCATGCATCCAGCACCATTTAATAGAGGTGTTGAAATTGCAGGTGAGGTTGCTGAATGCGAAAAGTCTAGAATTTTTGAACAAATGACTAATGGCGTTTATGTAAGAATGGCTGTAATCTCTGATTCTTTAGATGGTAACTTATAATGATATTATTAAAAAATGGAAAAATAATTGAAAATAATCAATTAGTTAAAAAAGATATTTTAATAGTAGATGATAGAATCGTTGAAATAGAAGAAAATATCGAAAAGGAAAATGCAGAAATAATAGATTGTACTGATTTATTAGTAATGCCAGGTCTTGTCGATGTTCATGTTCATTTTAGAGAGCCAGGATATGAATATAAAGAAACTATTAAGACAGGTACTTTAGGTGCGGCTAAGGGCGGTGTAACGACTTGCATGCCTATGCCAAATTTAAAGCCTACACCTGATAATAGAAAAAATGTTTTACAGGAATTAGAAATCATTAAAAAGGATGCGATTGTAAATTGTTATCCTTATGGTTCTATAACTAAGGGTGAACAAGGTAAGGAACCTTCAAAGGTTGATGAATTTTATGATTTAGTACATGCTATATCAGATGATGGTATGGGAAATCATAATATTGCAATCTTAGAAGATCAAATGAGATTAGCTAAAAAATATAATATAGTAGTCGCATCTCATTCAGAAGATTTAAATTATGTTAAGAATAAAGCTCCAGAGGGAGAAATAATCGCAGTTGATAGAGAAATAGAATTAGCTAAGAAGATTGGTTGTAAATATCATTTCTGTCATTTATCAACTAGAAAATCAATTGAATTAGTAAGAAAGGCTAAGGCTGAAGGTTATACTAATATCACATGTGAAATAGCTCCACATCATTTAGTATTAAATCAAAGCTTAGTTAACTTAAATACAAATTATAAAATGAATCCTCCACTTAGAAGTGAGGATGATAGATTAGCATGTGTTGAAGCATTGATTGATGGTACATGTGATTGTATCGCAACAGACCATGCTCCTCATAGTGAGGCAGAAAAAGCATTAGAATTCTTAAATGCTCCAAATGGAATCATTGGAATCGAAACAATGCTACCATTAATTTATACAGAATTTGTAATGACTGGAATGATATCATATGAAAGAATGCTTGAACTTATGGTATATAATCCACTCAAAATATTTGAATTGCCAAAGAGAGATTTAAAGGTTGGTATGGTTGCTGATGTTATCGCAGCTGATATAAATCATTCTCATGTATATTCATATAGTGAGATTCAATCTTTAAGTAAAAATAGTCCATTTATTGGAAGAACATTATATGGTTTTAACACATTGACAATTGTTAATGGCAAAATTGTTTATAAAAGATAGAAATGAGGAGAAAAGCATGAACAATAAGAAGCTTGTTTTAGAAACAGGAGAAGTATTTTTAGGTGCTGGCTTTGGTGCTGATACTGAAAAGGTTGCAGAATTAGTTTACAATACTGCAGTTGTTGGCTATCAAGAGGCATTATCTGATCCATCTAACCTTGAGTACATTATGGTTATGGGTTATCCAGTAATTGGAAGCTATGGTTTAACAGATGAAGATTATGAATCAGAAAACTTAACTATTTCTGGTTTGGTTGTTAGAGAATATAGTAAATATCCATCTAACTTCAGATACACTCATGAATTAAGTGAGAGAATGGATGAAAATGGAGTACCAGGAATTGCTGGTGTAGACACAAGAGAAATTGTAAGAATCATTAAAGAAAAGGGTTCAATGAGAGCTATGATCGCAAACGTTGATACTCCAACAGATGAATGCTTAAAGAAGATTAAAGAATTTAGTCTACCAAAGGATGTAGTTGCTAGAATCTCTACTAAGAAGGTTTGGTATTCTCGTACATTAAATTATAAATATACAGTAGCTTGTATTGACTTAGGTTTAAAGAGAAGTCTAATCAAGATGCTTAAGGATTTATCTTGTAATGTAGTTGTTCTTCCTTATAATTCATCTATTGAAACAATTATGAAATATAAGCCAAATGGATTATTCATTTCTGATGGTCCATCTAACCCATATGATATTAAAAATGTAATTGAGACTATCAATACATTAAAGGGTAAAATGCCTATTTTAGGTGTGGGTTTAGGACAAGAAATTATTGAACTTGCTTATGGTGCTAAATTATTTAAGCAAAAGGTTGGTCATAATGGATGTAATATTCCAGTTAGAAATTTAGCAACTAACAAGATTGAAATCACATCTCAAAATGATCAATATGCAGTTGATGCAGAATCATTAAAGAAGACTGATTTAAAGCCTACACATCAAAATGTAATTGATGGAATTATTACTGGTGTTATGGATGAAAAGAATAATGTAATTGCTGTTCAATACAATCCAGCTCCAACAGGTGATGATGATTTCGTATTTGAAAGATTTGTAAAATTAATGGGAGGTAAGAAGAATGCCTAAGCGTACAGATATTAAAAAGATAATGGTTATTGGTTCTGGCCCAATCGTTAT
>JAILPD010000092.1 GCA_024690445.1 Acholeplasmatales bacterium | reverse complement strand
TAATAACTAATGTTTTATTAGGTTTAATATTAGTAGGATTAGTTGTTGCAGTATTATGTAATATAGATAAAGATAATTCTTTACAAATAACAATTGTAGATGTTGTATTATTGTTATTTACTTCATTAAGAAAATTATTCTTCCCATCATTAAAATTTGAAAAGATTAAATTATTATTAGATATATTAGTTAAAACTCATACTATAGATGCATTATTAGGTTTATTAGCATTCATTGTAGCATTCTCATTTTTATTCCCATTAGTAGAACCATCAATTACTAACTACTGGGATGGAATGTGGTATTGTTTCGCTATAGTAACTACAATAGGTTTTGGTGATTTTTATGCGACAAGCTTACTTGGTAGAATGTTATCAGTTATATTAGGAATATATGGAATAGTAGTAGTTGCTATATTAACAAGTGTTGTCGTTAGTTTTTATAATGAAATATCATCTAAGGAAAAGAAAAGAGATATTATAGAATAAAATATAAAATGGAGGCGCAAAGTCTCCATTATTATTTTCTAAAAGTACAGCTAATTGCAAAAAAAGTGAATGAATTATTGAATATTTTTTAAAACATATATATAATTAAGGTAACGAAAAATGCAATTCATTGCAAGAAAGGTTATTATATGGAATTTAAAAGAGATAAGTATTTGAATGAAATTATTTCAAAAAAGAATAATAGCATGATTAAAGTTATTACAGGTTTACGACGTTGTGGAAAATCATATTTATTGTTTAATATGTATTACAAATATTTAATTTCAATAGGTATAAACGACAAAAACATTATAAGATTTGCTTTTGATGTTGATGATGATATTGATAAGCTTGATAAATATTTTCCTGAAGAAGAAACTAAAATATATGATAAAAAAACCAGATCATTTAAAGTAAATTCAAAAAAATTTAGAGCTTATATATCAGATTTAACAAATGAAACTGATGAATTTTACTTATTACTTGATGAAATACAAAATCTAGATAATTTTGTTGGAACTTTGAATGGATTCATTAAAAAGAATAATTTTGATACATATGTTACAGGAAGTAATTCAAGATTGTTATCTACTGATATTATTACAGAATTTAGAGGTAGAGGGGATCAAATAAAAATATACCCACTATCTTTTAGAGAATTTTATAGTTCTATGAATCTTTCTTTTTCTGATGCATATAAAACATATGCTTATTTTGGTGGAATGCCATTGGTGTATAATTTTAAAACGGATGAACAAAAGGCGAAATATTTAAAGAATTTATTTGAAGAAGTATACACTAAGGATATAGTTGAAAGAAATGGTATTGAAGATTTGGATTCTTTTGATAGACTTATTGATTCGATTTCTTCAGTAATAGGTTCATATACTAATCCTACTAATTTGGAAAATACTTTTAAAAGTGAAATGAAGATTACTTATAATCATATAACGATAGCAAATCATTTAAAATATTTGATTGATTCTTTCTTAATATATGAAGTTTCAAGATATGATATAAAGGGAAAGAAATATTTGGGGGCACAATATAAATATTATTTTTCGGATATTGGATTAAGAAATGTTAGATTGAATTTTAGACAACAAGAACAAACTCACATAATGGAAAATATTATTTATAATGAGCTTTTATATAGAGGATATAATGTTGATATTGGTATTGTTGAAACAAATGAAAAAAACAAGAATGGAAATAATGTAAAGAAACAGCTTGAGGTTGATTTTATTGTTAACAATAATGACGAAAGATATTATATTCAATCTGCATATTCTATGTCTACTGATATAAAAGAGCAGCAAGAACAAAAATCCTTAATTAATATTAATGACTCTTTTAAGAAAATGATAATAGTAAATGATAATATTAAATCTTATATGACAGATGAAGGTATAAGAATAATTTCATTAGAAGATTTTTTGTTGGATAATATTAAAATTTAAAATAGAAAAATATTTATACTTAATAAATTTTAATTGACATTAAAATAGTATTTTGATAGAATAATTTCGCATGGTTTCTTAAGAAATGGAGGATAATAAAATGAAAAGAACTTATCAACCTAACAAGAGAAAAAGAAAAGTTACTCATGGTTTCCGCGCTAGAATGGCTACTAAGAGTGGTAGAAAAGTATTAGCAGCTAGACGTAAAAAGGGCAGAAAGCAATTAACTGTTTAATTTTATATTAATAAATTGACATAACTAGTACGACCAGAACAATTATTAATGATTCTTTTGGTCGTATTTTTTAGTTATAAGGTAAAAAATTATGAATAAACAATATCGCGTAAAAAAATCTAATGAAATAGAAGATATACTAAAGAATAAAAAATATTCTAGTAGTAAATATTTCACACTATATGTTAAAACAAATACAGAAACCAGCCATTTTCGTTATGCGATTAGTGTAGGAAAGAAATTAGGTAATGCAGTTGTTAGAAATCTTATAAAAAGAAGAATAAGAGCTTGCATTACTAATCTAAATATCGATCTAAATAAAAATGTTGATGTATTTATAATAGCTAAAACTATTGTTAATAAATTAGATTATGAGGCTATGTATAAAGATTTAAGATATTTATTTAGAAAGCAAAACTTATTACAAGGAGATAATAATGACTAGTTTTTTATATAGAAACAGACATAAGTTTATACTTGTGATAGCAGGAATAGTATTATTATTCACTTTATCAAGCTGTAGAGTTAACGCCAATACTTGGTATTCTAAGGTATATACTACATATGGTCAAGAATGGGTAGACCTTTGGGATGGTGGTAGTGGATTCTGGGCAACATTCCTAGGATGGCCTATCAATATCTTATCTTATCCAGTTGCTTGGTTATGTTCAGCTATTGGTAAAGGATTAGGTAATTCTTACTTCTGGGGTATTTTCTTTACAACTTTAATTGTAAGAACTTTAGCTTGGCCTATTTATTCAAGACAAAATGGTATGAGCTTAAAAATGCAATTAATGCAACCAGAAATGGCAAAAGTTCAAAGAAAATATCAAGGAAGACAAGATCCACGTTCTCAACAAATGATGCAACAAGAAATGATGAAATTATACAAGAAGTATAAGATTAATCCATTAGGTTGTATCGGAACAATGCTATTACAATTCCCTATCTTCATGTCAATGTACGAAGTTGTACAAAGAGTAAATGCTTCAACAACAGCAGTTATTGACGGAGGTATGGCTATTACATACAAAGGTGATTTTGCATTATTAGATACTAAAGTATTTGGTTTCTTTGAAATGAATACATCATTCTTCCAATCAAACAATGCTTGGGATAAAGTGTTTGGTGCTTTTGTCGCTATTGCGTTTGTTGGATTAACAATATTACAACAAAAACTAGGACAACGTCCACCTAGCTACCAAAAGGTAAGACCTAACGATAAGAATTTAAATAAACAAGGTAATCAAATGAAGTGGGTAATGATTATTATGAACATTATGTTTGGTTTCTTTGCATTATCTAATACTGCTTTAGGTGTTTACTGGTTAATAGGTGCTGCATATCAAATCGGTCAATCTCAAATTGGTAGATTAATAAATGAGCATAATTACAAAAAAGCAATGGAAAAGAATAATGAATTTTAATAGGTGATATAGATGAAAAAGGAAATTGAAATTAAAGCAAAAACTCTTGAGGAAGCTCAAGAGGAAGCAGTAAAACAATTACATATATCTTCTGATAAAATATTCATTAATGTTTTAGGTGAATTACCTGATGGATTAAATTGCAAAGCAGAAGTTGATATTAATTTAACTTTAGAAGGTAAAAAATATTTAGAAGGTATCTTAAAATCATTAGGTATTGGTTATCAGATAGAAGCAAGATCAGTTAAGAATGAAGAAGAAATTCACTATATGATTGATTCATATGAAAATTCATTATTAATTGGTGTTAAAGGTAAAACTTTAGATGCTCTACAAACTTTAGTTCGTAATTTAATTTCATCTTATACTAAAGAACATGTTATTGTATCTTTAGATATAGGAGGATATAGAGCTAATCGTGCTCATCAATTAGAAATTTTAGCTACTAAGACAGCTAAGGATGTTATTAGAACTAAAATGCCTGTAAAATTACAACCAATGAATTCATTTGAACGTCGTATCATTCATGAAAAGCTTTCTGATTGGAGAGATGTTTATACTGAATCTGAGGGCGAAGGCGAAGATAGAGCAATCGTTATTAAATTAAAAGAAAAAGAGGCATAATAATATGAATAGCTTATTAAAGAAAATGATAGCTGAATGTATTGGTACATTCGTATTAGTATTTGTAGCATGTGGTGTTGCTATGGCAACAGGTGGTACTTTAGTTGGTACTGCATTAGCATTTGGTTTAGTTATTGTTGCTATGGCTTATTCTATTGGTAGAATTTCAGGATGCCATATTAATCCTGCAGTATCTATTGCACTTTTCATTAGAAAGAAGATTTCTTTTGAAGAATTCTGTGGATATGTTATCGCACAAGTTGTTGGTGGTTTTTTAGGAGCATTAGCAATTTTCGGTATTTTCAAGATGTCAGGTGTTGCATTACCTGGTGATGCATGTAACTATATCGTTGGCTGGAATGGCACTGATATTACAGTTGGTGGTGTATTTGGTGCATTAATCGCAGAAGTAGTATTAACATTTATTTTCGTATATGTTATTTTAAACGCTACTGATGAAGAAGCTGGTAATTCTAAGATTGCTGGTTTAATTATTGGTTTAACATTAACTTTAGTTCATTTAGTTGGTATTTGCTTAACAGGTACATCAGTTAACCCTGCAAGAAGTATTGCAACTGCATTTGGTACATTAATCTATAATGGTGATGCTTCAGCTCTTGCTCAAGTATGGATCTTTATTGTAGCTCCAATTGCTGGTGGTGCTTTAGCTGCAGTAGTATTTGGTTTACTTCATAAGAATAAACCTAATAATGAAGCTAAAAACGAAGATTTAGTTCAATAATTTAAAGAAAGAATTTATGGTACTAGAAATAGTACCGTTTTCTTTTTATTTGATATAAAAAATATTATTTTAAATAGAGATGGAATTAATGAATAATTCTATCTTTATTTTTTTATAAATAAAATTAATATTTTATTTTATTTAAGTTAATGAAATGATATAATACAATTATATATTGTTGAATGGAGAAAGATTATGAATAATGTATGTTTAAAAGAATTTGATAATGATATCGCAGAAGCTATATCAAAGGAGCTTGAAAGACAAAGAACTCATGTTGAATTAATAGCTTCTGAAAATTTTGTTTCTAGAGCAGTATTAGAAGCTCAAGGATCAATATTAACTAATAAATATGCAGAAGGCTATAGTGGTAAGAGATACTATGGTGGTTGCGAAAATGTAGATGTTATTGAATCAATAGCAATCGAAAGAGTGTGTAAATTATTTAATGCTAATTTTGCAAATGTTCAACCACATTCTGGTGCATCTGCTAACTTAGCTGCTTACAATGCAATTTTAATGCCTGGTGATAAGATTTTAGGTATGTCACTAGATGCAGGTGGACACTTAACTCATGGTTATAGTGTTAACTTCTCTGGTAAGATGTATCAAGCTATCAATTATGGCTTAAAAGAAAATGGATATATTGATTATGATAAGTTAGAAGAAATAGCATTAGCTGAATTACCTAATGTAATCGTTGCTGGAGCATCTGCTTATCCAAGAGTAATTGATTTCAAGAAATTTAGAGAAGTTGCTGATAAGGTAACTGAAAAAGCTGGTCGTAAGTGCTACTTAATGGTAGATATGGCTCATATTGCTGGTTTAGTTGCTGCAGGATATCATCCAAATCCAATTGAGTATGCTGATATTGTAACTTCAACAACTCATAAAACTTTAAGAGGACCTAGAGGTGGTATTATCTTAACTAATGATGAAGCATTAGCTAAGAAGATTAATTCATCTGTATTCCCTGGATGTCAAGGTGGACCTTTAATGCATGTTATTGCTGCTAAGGCTGTAGCATTCAAGGAAGCATTAGATCCAAGCTTTAAAGAATATGCTAAGCAAGTTGTATTAAACTGTAAAGCATTAGCTTCTGAATTAAATAAATTAGGATATAACTTAGTATCTGGTGGCACTGATAACCACTTAATCTTAGTTGATATCTTTGGTAGTGTTGGTATTACTGGTAAGAAAGCTGAAAATATTTTACACGCTGTTAACATTACAGCTAATAAGAATGCAATTCCTGGTGATACTCAAAAGCCAACTGTAACATCTGGTTTAAGATTAGGTACAGCTGCTATGACTACTAGAGGATTTAAAGAAGAAGATATGATTGCTGTAGCTAGATTCATTGATAGAGCTTTAAAGAATAAAGATGATGAAGAAAAATTAAATGAAATCCAAAAAGAAGTAATCGAATTAATGAAGAAACATCCATATCTAGAGGATTAATAATATTTAATTATTTAAAGGAGGGGAAATTGTGATTGCCAAGACAAGAGAGATTGAAAGGGATAAGCGATTAACTAATAACTTGCCACTTATTAGATATGTTGATCCTGAGTATGTCTATTTAGCAATAACAAATGCTAGATGTGCGACAGGTGAGTCGTATGTTAAAGAAGGAGATTACGTAAAAGTAGGACAAAAGATTGGTTTAAGACATGGACCATTCTTTGAACAACCAATTCACTCTACAGTTAGTGGTACTGTAGTTGGAACAGTTAAGAAATTCCATAGAAGTGGTAAATTAACTGAATTCATTCAAATCAAAAATGATAAAAAGGATGTTATGGATGAATCAGTAAAGGAAAGAACACCAGAAGAAATTAAAGCTTTAACTAGAGAAGATTTCGTTAACATTACAAAAGAAATGTCTTTAGTAGGTTTAGGTGGTTCATCTTTCCCTACTTATATTAAATTCCAATGTACAGATCCAATTGATACATTATGTATTAACGCTGTAGAATGTGAGCCTTATCTATCTGCAGACCATAGATTAATTATGGAATATCCAGATAGAATAATGAGAGGTATTGGTTATGCACTTCAAGCTTTCAATGCTAAGCGTGCAGTTATTTGTATTAAGAAAAAATATGATGACTTATATCAAACATTAACAGCTACATTAACAAGACATCAAAATCTTAATATTGAGGTTAAGAAGGTTGGCAACTATTATCCTCAAGGTTGGGAAATTGAAATGATTAAAACAGGTTTAGGTGTTAGAGTACCTGCAGGTGTTCTACCACAAAAACTTGGTATTATGGTTTTAAATGTTTCAACTGTTGTAGGTTTATATAAGGCAGTTAGATATAATATGCCAGTTGTAAAGCGTAATTTTACAATTACTGGTGATGGTATTACAACACCTCAAAACTTTAGAGTAAGAGTAGGTACAAGCTTAAAAGAATTAATTGATTATTCCGGTGGATACAATTCAGAAGATGATAAAGTATTAATTCTAGGTGGACCTATGATGGGTGCGAACTTAGTTCGTGATGATGCAGTAATAACTAAAACATGTACTTCTTGTATAATTATGAACAATAAAGAATACAAAGAAGAACCTTGTGTAAGATGTGGATCTTGTGTATATTCATGTCCAGCAGGTTTACAACCAGTTCAAATTATGCAAGCTGTAAAGAATAACGATAAGGACGCATTAAAGAATAAGCTTAATATTAGAGCTTGTATTTTATGTGGTATGTGTTCTTATACTTGTACATCAAAAATTCATTTAACAGATTATTGCCGTAAGGCAAAGAAGATAGCATTATAAGGAGGAACAGAAAATGAGATTAGTTAGTAAAAGTGCTCCTTATATTAGAAAAAGCGTATCTGTTTCAAGAATGATGCTTGATGTTATCATTGCTTTATTACCTGTTACAATATTCGCAATGATACAAAATGGTTGGGGTGGTATTTATGTATTCTTAATATCACTTGCAATTATGGTTTTCTTTGAATTATTAATTCATATGATAATGCATTGGCCTAGTGGAATGAAATTTAAAGAATTATTCTCTAAAGAAGGATTCGCTAAGGTTAAAGAATCATATACTATTAATAATATATTAGCTCCTGTGATTTCAGGTTTAATATTCGCATTAATTATGCCAGCTAATTGTTCACCTTATGTAATTATTGTTGGTGCAGCATTTGGTATGATTGTTGGTAAGATGCTATTTGGTGGTTTGGGTCAAAATATCTTTAACCCAGCCGCAGCAGGTAGAATCTTCGCTACAATTTGTTTTGGTACAAAGATTAATGAAGCAAATATCTTATCTGGTGGAGATGTAATTAATGGTGCAACAGCCTTAGCATCTACAAAAGGTAATTTAGGTAATATGGATTATTCACTTATTGATTTATTTATGGGTAATGTTCCAGGAACAATGGGTGAAGTATCAAAATTAATGATTTTAATAGGTGCTGTTTATTTATTTGCTAGACGTAGTGCAGATTTAAGAAGTGCATTATCTTATTTCTTATCATTTGCATTAATTATGTTAGTTGGTTCAATTAGCTTCTTAAAGATTAATCCAGATATTAATGTATTTGAAGTATGGACATATCAATTATTATCAGGTGGTGTATTATTCGCAGCTGTATTTATGATTACAGATCCAGTTACATCACCAACATCGAAATTTGGACGAGTCTTATTTGGTGCAATTGCAGGTTCAATTACTGCATTAATTAGAGTATGTGGTGCTTATCCTGAAGGTGCAGCATTCTCAATTCTAATCGCAAATATGTTGGCTCCATGTATTGATTACTTAATGCGTGGAAAGAAGAACACATACACATGGAAACAATGCTTAGGCTTAGGCATAGCATTAGTTTTAGTATGTATGATTGTATCAGCCTCAGTGATGGGAGGTTGGTTCTAATGAAAAACTATTTTAGAATAGCTGCAATTTTAGGAGCTATTACATTAGTATGTGCTGTTATATTAGCACTTATGAATATGTTGACTAGTCCTATTATTGCAAAGAATAATGATAAAACTAAATTAGAAACTATTCAAAAAATCTATGAAGATTATGATAGTGAAAAATCTAAAGATTACGAAGAATCAGAAATTGAATCTTTAGGTTTAGATGGTCAAGTAGTTGATGTTATTAGAGTTAATAATTCAAATGGTGATTTAAAAGGCTATGTATTTACTGTTAGTGGTAAGAATGCATATGGTACTATTACATTAATGGTTGCTATATCAAAAGATACTAATGGTAATAATGTAGTTCATCAAGTTGAATTCTTAGAAAATGGTCAATCATTTGCTTCAACAGTAGATGATCATGTTAGATCAAGTTATCATACAAGTGACAAGAACGCTATAGTATTAGATCCATATTCTAGTGATGATAAGGTAACTGTTGGTGACTTAGATTCTACACAAGTATCAAGTATTAATGTTAGCTGTGGTGCTACTTATGGAGCTACATTAGTTAGAAATTTAGTTGAAGCAGCACTTCAATCTGCAGAAAGGATGGCGTAATTATGGAAAAAGAAATTAAGCAATCCGAAAGTAAGAAAATATTCTTAGCAGGTTTAATTACTGAAAACCCAACATTCGTATCTTTATTAGGTATGTGTCCTACTTTAGCAACAACTAAATCAGTTGAAGCTGCGTTAGGTATGGGTATTTTAGTTATCTTAGTTTTAATTGGTTCAAATATCTTAATTTCATTATTAAGAAAATTCATTCCAGGTGAAGTTAAGATTCCTTGTTATATTGTTATTATTGCTTCATTAGTAACAATTATTAAGATGTTAACAGAAGCCTTTGTTCCGGCACTATATTCATCTTTAGGTGTATTTATATCACTTATTGTTGTTAACTGTATAATTCTAGGTCGTGCAGAAGCATTTGCTTCTAAGAATGGTGTTAAAGCTTCATTCTTTGATGCTTTAGGATCAGGTGTAGGATTTACAGTTGCATTATGTGTTATCGCATTTATAAGAGAATTCTTAGGTACTGGTGCCTTATCATTTGGTGTATATTTCCCAATTGGTACTGAATTACATTGGCAAATTTATCCATCTCAATTCGCATTATCTATTTTTGTTCAATCTGCTGGTGGTTTCTTAGCATTAGGTATGGTTTTAGCATTCCTAGCTTGGAGAAAGAATAGAGCAGATGCTAAAAAGGTAGCTGCTGAAAAGGCAAGAATTGAAGAATTAAAGAAGAAAAAAGCTGAAGAGCTTGCAAAGAAGAAAGCATTAGAAGCTGAACAAGCTAAAGCTAATGAAGTTGTTGAAGCTCCAAAGCAAGAAGAAAAGCCTGTTGAGGCTAAAGTAGAAGTTAAAGAAGAAGTTAAAGCTGAGCCTAAAGCTGAAGAGGCTAAGGTTGAAGAACCTAAAAAAGAAGAAACTTCTAAAGAATCTACTGAAAAGGAGGATAAATAATTATGGGATATATAATTACCTTCTTATTAGCAATCATTAATGCGATGCTAATTAATAATGTTACATTATCTAGATTCTATGGTATTTGTCCATTCCTAGGTGTATCTAAGAAGACTTCAAGTGCTTTAGGTATGGGTGTTGCCGTAACTTTAGTTATAATTTTAGCAAGTGCTATTTGTTGGCCAATTTACCAATTATTAAAGCTTGCTGGAATTCAATTCATGGATACAATTACTTACATTTTAGTAATTGCATCATTAGTTCAATTAATTGAAATGATTATTAAAAAGTATTCACCTACTTTATATAAAGCATTAGGTGTTTACTTACCACTTATCACAACAAACTGTGCTGTATTAGGCGTTGCTCAAGGTAATACTGATCAAGGATTATCATTTGGTTCATCTATGGCAAATGCTATCGGTACAGGTGTTGGTTTTGCATTAGTAATATTTATATTCTCTGCTATTAGATATCGACTAGATGCTTCAAATGCTCCTAAAGCATTTAAAGGCATTCCAATTGCTTTAATTACAGCTGCTTTAATGGCTATGGCTTTCTTAGGCTTTAGTGGAATGATTTAATGCCACAATATGCTTATATAATAATAAGTATAGCTATTATAGTATTCTTTGTAGCGTTATTCTTCATAACATTTGTTATCAATAGAAGAACTCCAGTTCCTAAGGGATGCGAGCATATTAAAATTGATGAAGAAGTTTGTGGAGCTTGTAATGTTACAGGCTGTAGTATAAAAGAAAAGTTTGATATCGAAAAGTTAAAAAAGGAAATAGAGGAGGAAGACAAATAATATGTCAGTTTTATGGGCTGTTTTAATCCTTGCAGGATTAGGTTTAATATTTGGATTCGGTTTAGCTATCGCTTCTAAAGTATTCCATGTTGAAGTTGATACTAGAATAGAAGATATTACTGCAATTTTACCAAATGCGAATTGTGGTGCGTGTGGTTTCCCTGGATGTGCAGGTTTTGCTGAGGCAATTGTTGAAGGAAAGGCTGAAAATTTAAGTCAATGTAAGCCAGGTGCTAAATCTGGTAAACCTGAAGCAATCAGAAAATATTTAGATGAACATCCAAATCCAGATGGATCTATCAATCCAATTAAAGTTAAATAATTGAAAAAACAAAAGACCTTTGATATAATTTCATTGGTCTTTTATTTTTAGGAGGAATATGATTATGGGTATGGAATTTAAAAGAAGAGTATTATTACCAGAAGAAATAAAAAAAGATTTTCCTTTATCTGATGATTTAGTAAAAATTAAGGAAGATAATGATAGACAAATAAGAGATATTTTTACTGGTAAAGATGATAGATTAATATTAATTATTGGTCCTTGTAGTGCTGATAGAGAGGACGCTGTAGTTGATTATTGTAAGAGATTAAAAAATATTTATGATGAAGTAAAAGATGAATTATTTATTATTCCTAGAATTTATACAAATAAGCCTAGAACTACAGGAGATGGATATAAAGGTATGTTACATCAACCAAATCCAAATGCCGATGTAGATATGGCTAAAGGTGTTATCGCAGTTAGAAAACTTCATATGGATGTGTTAAGAGAAACAGGATTCTCAACTGCCGATGAAATGTTATATCCAGATAATCACTTATATTTAAGTGATATCTTATCATATGTCGCTGTTGGTGCGAGAAGTGTTGAAAATCAAGAACATAGATTAGTTGCTTCAGGTGTTGATGTTCCAGTTGGAATGAAAAACCCAACATCTGGTGATTACAAAGTAATGTTAAATTCAGTTCACGCTGCGTCTGTTCCTCATACATTTATTTATCGTGGACATGAGATTGAAACATCAGGTAATCCTCTATCACATTGTATTTTAAGAGGATATACAAATAAACATGGTGATTCTCAACCAAACTATCATTATGAAGATATAATGAGATTGATATCTATGTATGGTGAAGATAAATATCAAAATCCAGCAATTATTGTCGATTGCAATCACAATAAT
>JAILPD010000068.1 GCA_024690445.1 Acholeplasmatales bacterium | reverse complement strand
AAATGCTTTTGCCTATGATAAAAGCTTAAATAATATAGAGATTAATACAAGATATTTATTATCTAGTACTTTTTTTAAATGTGAATCTTTGACTAATATTACATTAGGAGAGGGTGTTCAATCAATTGGTACATATGCTTTTGCTCATACTGCAATAAATGAGCTTATATTGCCTCGTTCGATAAAAAATATTTATGTTGATGCATTAGACTATATGAATTTGAATAAATTGTATGTTCCTATTGGCTTTTTCTCATCTAACCTTGATGAATTTGATTCGGTAATTGAAAAATATTAAAGAAGTAGATTTGAAAATTGGTATTTAGTTAAAATGGCTTAATACTTAAAATGGTAAAAAAAACTCAGTTCAATGAACTGAGCTTTTTCATATTATGCGATGTTTTTGATAAATTCAATATATCCTTTATATGCTTCATATACATCTGCCTTAGATACTGTTTCACAAGGTGCATGCATTGAAATAACAGGAATACCAGCATCAATTACATTCATGTTTAGGTTAGCTAAGATGTATGCGATTGTTCCGCCTCCACCTTGGTCAACTCTACCTAATTCAGCTGTTTGATAAGAAATATTAGCATTATCTAAGATATTTCTAATCTTTGCGATATATTCAGGGCTTGCGTCATTACATCCGCTCTTACCTCTAGCACCTGTATATTTATTGAATGTTAAACCATGTCCTAAATATGCAGCATTTTTCTTTTCAAATACTGATGGATATAATGGATCAAATGCTGCAGATACATCACTTGATAACATATATGAATTAGTTAATGTATGTTGTAACATTAAGTCATTATAATTGCCCTTAATCTTATTGATGATTTCAGCAATTACATTAGAGAACCACTTTGATTGAGCACCCGTAGCACCTACAGAACCAATTTCTTCCTTATCTACTAAAACAGCACAAGAAGTACGGTTTACATTATCTGTATCTAATACAGCTCTTAAAGATGTATAAGCACATACTCTATCATCATGACCATATCCTAAAACCATAGAAGAATCTAAACCTAAGCTCTTTGCTCTACCAGCAGGTACGATTTCAAGCTCACTTGATACGAAATCATTTTCTTCAATTTTGTATTTCTTTTCTAATAACTTAAGAATATTTGCTTTAATAGCATCCTTTTCTTCATCCTTTAAAGGCATATGACCGATTGTTAAATCTAAGTCCTCACCTTCAATTACCTTTGTGCCAGGCTTAACATTCTTATCTTGAGCTAAGTGTGGTAATAAATCAGATATCATTACAACAGGATCTTTATCATCCTCACCGATATTAATATCAACAACAGTGCCATCCTTTTTAACTACTACACCATGAATAGCTAAAGGTCTAGCAACCCATTGATATTTAACGATACCACCATAATAATGAGTATCTAAATATGCAAAATCACCAGATTCATATAAAGGATTTTGCTTAAGATCTAATCTAGGTGAATCGATATGAGCACCTAATACATTAATGCCATTTTCAATATCCTCTTTACCGATAATAAATGCTGCTACATTTTTTCCTCTATTAACTGCGTAGATTTTATCTCCAGCCTTTAGAGTCTTAACATCATTTAAATCTTTATAACCATTTTTCTTTAAAATTTCTACTGATGCCTTTGTTACTTCACGTTCTGTCTTATTGTCTGATATAAAGTCAATGTACTCATCATTGAATTTAAATAAAGCATCTAATTCTTTTTCACTATACTTTTTCCATGCATTTTCATTGTACATATGTATAATATCCTCCTTCCGTCTTATTATACTACAAAAAAACTATAAATGCCCTATGATTTAAAAATATCTTCTTATTTATATCATTTTATGATATACTCTAAATTGTAAATTTTAAGATTGAAGGTGATTGTCGTGGATGATAATAAGGAAAGACTTCAAAAAGTGTTAGCTTCTAGTGGTGTAGCTTCAAGAAGAAAATGTGAAGAGATTATATTAGAAGGTAGAGTTACCGTAAATGGTGAGGTAGTTACTGTTTTAGGAACAAAGGTTTCTAAGAAGGATATAATTGCTGTTGATGGTAAATTAATTCAAAAGGAAGAATTAGTTTATTACGTTTTAAATAAACCTACAGGCTATATTACAACAGTTAGTGATCCAAAAAATAGAAGAACAGTAATGGATTTGATTGAGCCCGAAGATAAGAAAAAAAGAATTTTTCCAATTGGTAGATTAGATTATGATACAGCAGGTGTTTTATTATTTACAAATGATGGCAATTTATCATATAGATTAACTAGATCAAATAAGGAAATAGAAAAAACATATCATGCTAGATTAGATGGTATCATTGATCAAACTGCAGTTACTAAACTAATTAAGGGCGTAATGATTGATGGTGTTATGACTAAAAGAGCATCTATTGAAATTTTAGATATCGATAAGAAGAACAATTCAACATTGATTGCATTAACTATTACAGAAGGAAGAAATAGACAAGTTAGAAAAATGTGTGAAACGGTTGGTTTCCCGGTTAAGAAACTAAAAAGAGTAGCCTTTGGCACTATCACTTTAGATGGTTTAACTGTTGGTGCTTATAGGCCACTTAAACCACATGAGATTAAGAAATTATATAGTTTGTAATAGTAGTCTAAATGTGGTAAAATGGTATCGTTAGGATTTGATAATTATGGACAAATTTGTAGTAGCTATTGATGGTCCTGCTGGGTCAGGAAAATCATCAATTTCAGAGATAGTTTCTAAAAAGCTAGGTTTTACAAGAATTAATACAGGAGCAATGTATCGCGCTATTGCCGTAGTTGCTACTAAAAAGGGAATAAACCTAGATGATGAAAGTGAATATGATTTTTTAGATGATATATCAGTTGTCTATGATAATGGCTTAACAAAGGTCAATGGAACTGTCGTTAGCGAAGATGATCTTAAGGGTGCATCTTTGGCAGCTTCTAAATGCTCTAAACTAAAAAGAGTTAGAGATAAAATGCTAATATTTCAAAGAAATTCAGCTATCGGTAAGGTATTAATGGATGGTAGAGATATAGGAACTGTAGTTTTCCCAGACGCAGATTTAAAAATCTATTTAGATGCATCTGCAGAAGAAAGAGCAAAGAGAAGATATCTTGAAATTAAAGGAACTGTTAATGAATTACCATATGAAGTTATATTAAAAGAAATTGAAGAAAGAGATTATCAAGATATGCATCGCAAGATTGCTCCACTTAAAAAAGCGGATGATGCAGTATTAATTGATACAACTTCAATGACTATTGATATGGTAGTTAATAAAATAGTTGAATTAATAAATGAAAAGATGAGGTAAGAAATATGGAAACAATGGATGATTTATTAAAAAACTTTAGTAAGGTAAAACCAGGAGAGATAATTACTGGAACTGTTGTATCTATTCCAGATGATAAAACTGCATATGTTGATATTCAAGATTTTACAGAAGGAACTCTTCATCTAGATCATTTTACAAGAGATAAGAACATAACTTCTTTAAGAGATGTTTTAAAGGTTGGTCAAACAATTAAGGTTAAGGTTACTGCAGTAAAGGAAGAAACAGTATACTTATCTTGCTTAGATATCGTTGATGATAAGGTTGTTGAAGAAATTAGAACAGCATTTATTGAATGTTCACCTATTACTGTAACTATTTCAAGTGAGGTAAAGGGTAAAGGCTATGTTGCTTCATATAAGGGATTAAGATTATTCCTTCCAAAGAGCCAAGCTACTTCAAGTGTTGAATTAAATAAGGAAATTGAAGTAAAGATTACTGCATTTGAAGAAAAAGGCGAAAAGACTAATGTAATTATTTCTCGTCGTGAAATTGAAAACGAAGAATATAAAGAAAATAGAGAAAAAGAAATTGAAGGTATCAATGTTGGTGATATATTAAAGGGTACAGTTGCTAAGATTGAAAAGTATGGTGCTGTTGTTAAATTTAACTATGCTACAGGCTTATTACTTTTAAATCAAATTTCTCATAAGTTTATCGATATTAATAAGGAATTAACTGTTGGTGAGGAAATCGAAGTTAAGGTTATCAAGAAAGAAAATGGTAAGCTTGAATTATCTAAGAAGGCTTTAGTTGATTCTCCATTTGAATCATATGTTAAGTCTCATAAGGTAGCTGATAAGGTTACTGGTAAGTTAGTTAATAAATTACCTTATGGTTTATTATTAGAATTAGCTGAAGATGTAACTGGCTTATTACATTCAACAGAATATTCTCATAATCCTAATGACAATTATGCTAATTGTGTAAAGATTGGTGATAATATCGAAGTTGCAATCATCAAGATTGATGAAGCAAAACAAAGAATTTCTTTATCTAGAAAGGCATTAATGGATAATCCTTGGGATAAGGTAGATGCTAAGGTTGGAGATGTAACTGAAGTAAAGGTTACTGAAGTAAATGAAAAAGGCTTAAAGGTTGAAGCTTTTGGAGTTGATGGTTATATTCCTGCTAGCGAAGCTACTAAGGAAAAGGCTGATTTAGCAAATCTATTCGCTGTTGGTGATTTATATAATGCAGTTGTATTAGAAATTAAACCAAAGGAATGGAGATTAAAGCTTTCTATTAAGAAGATTCAAGATAAGAAAGAAAGAGAAGAATTTGAAAAATATATGACATCAGATGAATCTGCAGTAACATTAGGTGATGCTGTATCTGATGAATTAAAGAAATAATATTCGGTGGTGATAATGTGTTACCTAAGGTAGCGATTGTTGGACGACCAAATGTTGGTAAGTCCACATTATTTAACCGTATCATAGGTACAAGATTATCCATTACAGACGATCAACCAGGTGTAACAAGAGATAGAATATACTCTAAGGCATCATGGCTTTCAAAGGAGTTTTTCCTTATTGATACTGGAGGTATCGAACTTGGGGATGCTCCTTTTTTAACGGAGATTAAGGCTCAGGCTGAAATAGCTATGGATGAGGCAGATGTAATTGTCTTCGTTGTGGATTGTCGTAGTGGTGTAACAGACGATGATACGTATATAGCAAAAATTTTATATAAGACTAAAAAACCAGTTATTTTAGCAGTAAATAAGGTTGATGACCAAAAGTTTAGAGAAAATATCTATGAATTCTATTCATTAGGCTTTGGTGATCCAATCCCTATTTCATCAAGTCATGGTATTGGTACAGGTAATTTATTAGATGTAATCATTAATGATTTACCAAAGAAGAATCAAGAAGAAAATGATGATGCAATTAAGTTTGCAATCATTGGAAGACCTAACGTTGGTAAGAGTTCTTTAACAAATGCCTTATTAAATGAAAATAGAGATATTGTATCTCCTATTGAAGGTACAACAAGAGATTCTATTGACTCAAGATTTACTGCATATGGAAAAGAATATGTAGTTATTGATACTGCTGGTCTTAAAAAAAGAGGAAAAATATATGAGAATGTAGAAAAGTATTCTTCAATTAGAAGTATTGATTCTATTGAACGTGCAGATGTCGTATTATTAATGCTTGATGCATCTACAGGAATACTTGAACAGGATACTCATGTAGGACAATATATAGAAGAATTCAATAAACCATGTATTATTGTTGTTAATAAATGGGATTTAATTGATAAGGATTCTAAGACAATGCAAAGATGGACTGATGATATTAGAGGTACATTTAAGTATTTAGATTATGCCCCTATCGTATTTTTATCTGCATTAGAGAATAAGAGAGTTCATACTCTATTCCCTGAAATAGATAAAGCACATGATGCATATTATAAGAGAATGTCTACATCCGTATTAAATGATGTTATTAGTGAGGCTGTTTTAATGTTCCCACCATCAGAATTTAATGGTGGTATATTAAAGGTTTATTATGCTTCTCAGGTTGGTGTTGAGCCTCCTACATTTGCAATATTTGTAAATGAACCTAAATATTTACATTTCTCTTATTACAGATATTTAGAGAATCAGTTGCGTAAGAATTTTGATTTCTTTGCAACACCTATTAAATTAGAATTTAGAAAGAGGGATTAATTATGAATATATCCGTTATAGGCGGAGGAGCATGGGGTACAACTTTAGCTCAAGCTTTAGCAGATAATAATCATCAGGTTTTAATAAGAGATATTAATCCTGATTTTGTAAAGAAGATTAATGATGATCATTTACATCCATTCTTCAACAAAGTTATTCCATCAACAATTAAGGCTACATTAGACATTGATTTAGCATTAGAATTTTCTAATGTATTAGTTTTATGTGTTCCTACAAAATTTATGCGTGGTGTTTTAACTGAAATCGCCCCTAAATTAAAGGAAAAGAAGCTTTTTATTAATGTATCTAAAGGTATTGAGCCTGATACTTCAAAAAGAGTTTCTGAGATTGTTAGTGAAGTAATTAATAAAAATGTGTTAACTGGATATGTAGCATTATCTGGTCCATCACATGCAGAAGAATTAATTGATAGAAAAATAACATCACTTGTTGCGGCATCTATAGACGAAAAGCTAGCAACATATGTACAAGAATTATTCGCAAATGAAAAATATTTGAGAGTATATACAACTAATGACGTTATTGGTGTTGAAACTGGTGGTGCTATGAAAAATGCAATCGCCATTGTTTCTGGTATTGGTTTTGGTATGGGCTTAGGCGAAAATGCTAGAGCTATGCTTATTACAAGAGGTATTAAAGAAATCGTATCTATTGTAACTGCATTAGGTGGTAGCATGGAGACAGCTTATGGCTTATCTGGTATTGGTGATTTAATAGTTACAGCATCAAGTTTTAATTCAAGAAATTTCCAGTGTGGAAAGAGAATTGGAGAGGGCTTGAGTGTTGAAGAGGCAGTTGGAGCTAGTGCTCAAACTGTTGAAGGTATTCGTGCCATTGTTGCTGGTGCTGAAATTGCTCAAAAATATAATTTAGAGCTTCCTATTATTTCTACAGCTTATGAGCTTGTATGTGGCAAGCTTACTGCTGTTGAAGCATTAGAAAAGCTTATGTCTAGAAGTTTAAAAAAGGAAAGATATTGGTAATTTTTATGATTAAAATTAAAGTTATTACTGATTCATCTTCTGGTTTTTCTAAGGAAGAAGCGGAAAAATATAATGTAGTAATATTACCATTAACATTATCATATGATGGCAAAGATTATTTAGATGGTATTGATATTACAACAGACGGCTTTTATAAGATGTTCTTTGAAAATCAAGAGCGTAGAGGTTTAGCTAGATTAGATGTATTAGGTCTTTTTAATAAAGATGAAAAAGGATTCCCTAAAACATCTATGGTTTCACCTGCTGTCTTTGAAGAAACATTTAAAATGGTAATAGCAGAAGGATATGTTCCTGTTGTATTACCTATTTCTAAGAAGTTATCAGGTACATATCAATCAGCTATAATTGCTAAAGATAGTTTAGAAAATGATGATATCATTGTTGAAGATTCTGCATCTGCACTTGGTGCTGTTAAGGTAATGATTAAATCATTATTAATGAAGGAATATGAAACAAAAGAAGATGTTATTAAAGAAATAGATTATTTGAAGAAACATATTAATTTCTATGCAGTACCTGAAACGTTAGCTTATTTAGCTAAAGGTGGAAGATTAGGTAAATTTAGTGCTAGAGTTGGTAACTTCCTTCATTTTAAGCCTGTTATTCAATTAGATTATGAAGGTGTATTAGTACCTATTGATAGACCTAGAGGATTAAAGCATGCTTATAAGGCAGTAGCTGATTATTTAAATGATAATCCT
>JAILPD010000060.1 GCA_024690445.1 Acholeplasmatales bacterium | reverse complement strand
GCAACTACGATATTTTTATCATAATTAACATAGATGACATTTCCACCATCACCAATCGCGGCTATAACATTAGATGTTCTATGTGGTAACCACCACATATATCCATAATCTTGATTACCAAATTTAAAATCTAATGAAATGGATGATTTACCCATCAAATCTATCCAATTCTCACTTACTATTCTTTTATTATTATAAATACCTTTATTTAATACCATTAATCCAATTTGCGCCATCTCATATGCAGATAATGATAATCCCCAACCTGCTGTAGGCATATTAGTAGGATCTAAAAACCATACTTTCCCATGGTTCTTTTTACTCATTGTATATTCCAGTTGATCTTTAGCATTAGAACAATTCGCACTTGTCCTTTTTTCTATATTCAATGGTGTAAATAAATATTCATTTGCAAAATCTAATACACTCATTTTTACACTATTTTTAATTATTCCAAATAATATTTGAACAATTAATGTTCGATATTTAAATTCTCCAATTACTCCATTTCTTCCACCTAAAATATCTAAAGTAGTATATGTCCAATCATTAGATGTGCAAATCTTCTTCCAAGGTTCACTTTTTCCTTTAGATGGGGCAGTCATTGTTAATAAATGCTTAATTTGAATGTCATAAATCATTTTTTCTCCTCTTTTTGGAGTGTAATCTTTAAAATAATCCATGACATAATCATCAACACTTTTTATAAATCCCATATCGATAGCAATACCTATAAGTAGTGAAGTGATTGACTTAGTAACACTCATTACTGTTAAAGTATCTTCTTTAGTAAAATTATTATGATACTCCTCTAAACAAAGTTTATTGTCTTTATAAGCTACTATTTGACAGATATTAACATCATTTTTACTTGAATAATTCTTTAATGCATTCATATAAACCACCTTTATATTATTGATTAAATCTTAATTAAAAATTATTTTCAATAATAATCTTAAAAGTATTTTTATTAGCTTAATCAAAAAGAAAAAGAACTATTGCTAGGTCTATAGAAAAAAATAAAACGATTGGATTATCAATCGTTTTTTTCTTTAAGATGGCAGGACCAGCTAGATTCGAACTAGCGCATGAGGGAGTCAAAGTCCCTTGCCTTACCGCTTGGCTATGATCCTAGATTTAAGGACATTTCAGAGTCCTTAATCATTTTACTAGATATTGATTTAATTTGCAAGTTAAATTTTAATCATCTGGATTACTATTTTTATAGTCCTTGACTATTTTATCAATATCGTCCAAGAATAGAGGTAGTTTATCCCATGACCCAAGTGAGGCACCTGATGCTTTAGCATGTCCTCCGCCTCCCCACTTTTCAGCGAGTTTATTAATTACTGGTCCTCTACTTCTTAATCTTATTCTAATATCATCTGGATATTCAATGAATAAAGCCCAAACAGGACAACCTTTAATAGTTGAAATACTTGTAACTTGATTAGCAGCTTCTTCATTTGAAACGCCAAATTCATCAATTACAGATCTAGGCATCTTTAAATATGCAAAGCCAGCCTCTGTAGTTTCAAAATGTGTTAAGCAATATCCTTTTAACTTCAATGATGCTAATGATTCTACTGATAACTTATTATCAATATATCCTAAGCTAACACCAAAATCCACTAATAAGCTAGCAGCTAAGAAGGTATCCTTTTTAACGCTATCAAATTTAAATCTACCTGTATCGGTAATAATACCAACATATAAAGCTTCCGCAGCTTTCGTAGTCATCTTTAATTCATTACTATATTTCTTATAGAATTCTGTAATTATTTGTGCACAAGCAGGCGACTTATCATCGACATATTCATAATCACAGAATGAATCAACATTAATATGATGATCTATTTTAATAGTAAATTCACAATTCTTATATCTTTGGTCTGATACTCTTTCTCCATTAGCAATATCGACACAAATACCTAAAGAACCTTTAAAATCTTCATCCTTAGCCATTTCTGGTTTACCAATGAAAGAAACATAATCACTAGATTCACCTGTGACTATAACTTCCTTATTAGGATATGTCTCTTTAATGATTCTAGCAAGACCATATTGGCTTCCAATACAATCTCCATCGGGTCTAACGTGTCCAAATATAAGAATTTTATTGTACTCTTTAATTTTACTTAATATAAATTCCATGTTAACCTCCTTATGCGACACCATCAGTTGGCCATATTCTTCTCTTAATCTTGGTTACACCTGCTGTATCCGCAGTAAAGAAATCTTCTTTACCTTTATTTGACACATTATTACCAGCTGAATCAACATATATTTCTGCATTAAACCACTCAGTATTCTTTAATCTAGTTAAGTTATTCGATGCATTTAAACCAACTTTTTCTCCATCACTTGATACTATTATATTACCATTCATTGAGACCTTTTCCAATGAAACTTCATCAAACATTGATGTTATATACACTCTTGAAGTATATTTAGCAATTCTATCTATAAACTCTTGAGAAGGGAATTGAATATTATAATTAGTTGAATATTCAGTATGACCTGCGCAACAACAAACACAACACATACTAGGAGTTACCTTCTTTAATAAACACTCATTAGAAGCTGTATAGCTACCATGATGTCCTCCTTTAAATAAATCACAATGAGGCAAAGTCTTTTCTTTAGATGAGCCATCATAGTAATCTGTTAATTTCTCTTCTCCTTCTTTTTCTAAATCTCCTGTTAATAAATAATGGTGTTCTCCATAATTAAATAATGTGCACACTGAATAATTATTCTCATCCTTTGTAGAATTGAAGTAGTAATAATTATACAAAATGTCCATTGATATTCCATCACCAAATGTAAATGTTGTAGTATTTGAATCCCATAGTTCCTTAGCTGTCTTATGGTTAGTACCATTTGCGATCGCATATTCTCTTGCAGCTAAATATTTACCATATTCTGTTGATGAACCAAAATTTGATGAAACTGCAGTTTTATTATCAATTCCTTCTTTTTCTGTGTATGAAAAATCAATTAAATTCTCTACTTCAAAATAATATAAAACACCTGTTTTATCAACTTTATTTCCTTTAAAGTCAACAGTTTTCGAAGTTCCATTAACACCTGCAAAACCTGCAATATGATCTTGATGAGCATGAGTAGCTATTACATATTCAAGTTTTCCATCTGTACAGTATTGCTTTACATAATTATTAATAGTAGTAGCTGAATTTCCTCTTGAGCCGGCATCGATTAAAATATCTGCATCACCAGCCTTTATGTAAACAGAATCTCCTGTATTTTTATTACCCAATTCTAAGAAATGAATTTGGAAGTTATCATAAACAATATTTTCAGTTATTCCATCTTCATGCTCAACAGCATTGTTACTATTATTTTGAGATCCCTTATTAAACCATTTATCAAAATATCCATTTTTATATAATATAAAGCCACCAACTGCTAAACCAATTACAATAAGTAACAATATCACAATTATTATTGGATATTTTTTGGCTGCCTTTTTGGCTACTTTAGCGGCTTTTTTCTTTTGTCTTTTTGTTGCCATAATTCCTCAATCCTTTACACCCTCTAATTTTAACATAAAATTAAAAAGCTGCATATGCAGCTTTCAATTATTTTGTAGAATATTTAGATGCAA
>JAILPD010000050.1 GCA_024690445.1 Acholeplasmatales bacterium | reverse complement strand
TGGTTAAAATCACCTGTTTTTAAAGCTATTTTTTGCTATTTTTAGTCGTTTCTATAATTTAGTAAGCAGACTGTTTCAACATGCCTTGAAACAACACTTGTGCTGATAATCCCTCCTAAACATGGGGTTGAAACTATGGTAGTGCTGACATACTATTTAAATAATCTTTTTGTTATTTTATCTAATCTTTATAAAATCTTTTAGATATATAAATTATTAGATGGATGGATATAACCTTTAAAATATTAGGGAATAAACAAAAATATTATATCACCACTGTATTTTAAAAGTGCCATAGAAACAAAGAAAAAGAGGTGTTGATTTTAATATGTACCCCAAGTCAAGGACACTTTGAAAAAAGGTGTAATATTTAGTTGTACATATTCATTCCCCTAGGGGAATCGCGAACTTAATATTTATACTGAAGCTAATTGTGAAGAATCATGATTAGCTTCTTTTTTATGTAATAAAGGATTTCCACCTTCTAATAGATATATTCTATATTCAACTGGACTACGTTTACCTAAATCCCATTGATATCTATAATTGTTGTAATAATCCATATAATCATTTATTTCTAATAATAATTCTTCATAATCTAAACATTCTTTAATATGAAGTTCATCTTTCATATGACCAAAGAATGATTCTTGTGGTGCGTTATCCCAACAATTACCTCTTCGTGACATTGATTGTGTTATTTCTAATTGAGTTAGTAATTGTTGATATGCTATAGAAGTGTAATGACATCCTTGATCAGAATGTAATAATGTCTTATTAGATAAACAATTTTTAAATTTATCATTTAATTGTTCGACTGTTTCTAACACAAAATCTATTTCTAGATTAGGCGATAATTTATAAGCTAATATTTCACGTGTAGCTGCGTCTTTAATAGCAGATAAATATGCTTTTTGTTTATTTGGCCCATAGTAGATATATGTAATATCAGTTAATAGATGTTCAAATGGTTTTGCTTCATAAAAATCTCTATTTAAAATGTTATCATGGTAATTATTAGTTGCCATTGCTTTGGCCATACGTCTATATGGATTTGCTTTTCGAATTGGACATATAAGATTAAACTTCTTCATTAATCTACGTATTTTCTTAAGATTCATTATTGTATCAAAATCGCGTTCTAAAGTCATTTTGATTAATCTTGCACCTTTATGTCTATTCTTAAATTGATATGCTTTTAGGATTAATTCAAAATCTTCTTTATCTTTTTCCTCACGTAATAAATACTTATCACTAGTTAAATTCTTAACATAATTATAATATCCAGATCTAGATACGCCTGCAGTAGAACATAACCATTTTATGTTTAATTTCTCTTTATGTTTTTGTGACATTGTATATATTATTTTAAAGATTTCTTTTTCTTTGACTTTGCCTTCCAATCTGCCTCCCTCTCGGCTCTTCTGAGGAGGCTTAGGTATTCCACCTTAGCTTTTAAAAGTTCAATTTCTTGTTTTTGGCGCTCAATCAATTCTTCCTGAGAAAGTTCTCTTGTGAGTGGTCTACCCATATTAACATTATCAGCACGTGTATCTTTGAATCCAGTAGGAGAAACTGATTGTCTTTTGATAGTTGCTACTATACCATCTAATCTCCTTCTACCCAATATTTTTGGATTTAATCCCATTTCTAATAAAATTTGTGATGGTAATTTGCCGGAATTATATTCCAACATAAACCTTTCTTTAAATTCTTCAGTATAAGTGATTGCCTTCTCAGAAACATGTTTTACATATTTATTTTTTCTCAATTCTTCAACTTGCTCTGGTGTGAAATAATTCTTACCCATATATCATCATCTCGTTTCTATTGTTTTTATTATACAACGACAAAAAGACCCTACAAAGTAGAATCCACCTTTTTTTATATGTGTCTACTTTATAGGGTCTATTTTACAATGCTTACCCATTTTTCTTAGTCAAAGTTTTCTCTAATTTCCTTTGTCTTAATATTATTTCTTAAATCATTTTTAAATGCTTCAAATACCTTATATGTAACAACACAATCATCAAAGGCATCATGAACTTGATTATCTTCATTTCCAGAATATACGCTATATAATTTAAATAAGCCTGGGTCATTTCTTAATTCATAATATGTTTTAATTAGCTGTAATAAATTAACAAATCTAGTCTTATTCTTTAATGAAGGTAATGAATTAATTTCATATGAATCATTTAATACAATGCTATCATTCTTACCATATACAATAATAGCTGGATTATATTTAGTAATCATATTATTAAAATCATTATAGAATGTATCATATGTTATAGCTGTAGTTTCAAATTCTTCTTCATCTATTGATAAGAAATCTAATACTCTCTTAGATAATTTATTTGTTAGCTTTGGCTTAATATATTTAGAATATCTAACTAATTCATTGCCATCCTTATCAAAGATAACTAAACCAGCCTGAATAACTTCAGCTCTAAATCCTTTACCTTTAAAATTATAGCTTGGCATTGTCATTTCTAAGTCTAAAAACATTGTGTTTTCTAATGAATCAATAAACGAATTTAAAGAACCATTAATATTTATCTTGTCATAGTAAATAATATGGTCTAATTTGCCTAAAGCTTCTATTCTATATACAAATGATACAGGGTGTGCTAAATAGCAACCCTTTTTAATTTTATTTTCTTTATATTCAAAATCAATCCAATTACCAATATATAGATATCTTTTGAATAAGTTCATTTGACTATTTTGGAAATAGAAAAATACAATTCGTCTATTAACTTTTATTCCAATTACCTTGGCATCAAGTTCAATCATATGAATTGATCCTCTAATTCTCATAACTAGCCTTCCTTACTTTAAAACTGATACACTCATACCATCACCAATATCATATAGTGTGGTATCATATTTTTCATTTTTCATTAATTCTTCTGTAAATGCATGTAATTTTCTAACTAAGCCTCTTAATCCCTTAGTTAAATTATCATAATTTTCTTCATTAGCTACTACACCATGAAAAAGCATATTATCACATACAACTATTCCATTTTTATTTAATAATGGAGTATACATATCAAAGAATTTTGTATATTGTGCCTTAGCAGCATCAATAAAAATTAAATCAAATTTAATATTCTTTACTAAATCAAATGCTTCTAAAGCTTCCTTAAAAAGGATATTAACATTTTCTATTTTTAATTCACTAATATTCTTTACCGCCTCATTATACATATTAATATCACGCTCAATAGTATAAATATTTGAATTGCATACATCATTCATACAAGCGGCTGAATAACCAATTGCAGTACCAATTTCTAAAATATTAACTGGTCTTTTTAAAGCGATGATATTTTTTAAGAAAACTAATCCTTCATCTTTTATGATAGGGACATTATTTTCTCTTGCATATTGACGCATTGATTCAATTTTTTGGCTAAAGTTGATTGTATTAGTTTTCTTTACAACCACAAGAGCAGTCGGATCCTGATCCCTCTTGTCCACAATCTCCTTGGCATCCACAACATCCACCGCAAGCACCCTCTTTTTGATTTTCAACAAATTCTTCTAATAAATCATTTAACATTTCCCACTCATCTTCAGTTTCAATGTCACCTAATCTACCAGAGCCATTTCCATCATCAAAATATGTAGCGGCTGATGGTTCGCCTTGAACCATAAATACGACATAATTTCTATCATATTCGTCAGAATGGTAAGTAAACAATATTTCGGCTTTAACTTCTTTGCCATCATCGCCGATTAATGTAATAGAACGTTCAGTCATAGTAATCTCCTTTTATCTTTTTTTATCTAAGAATCCTTGAAGAATAACTACAGCTGCTAATTCATCCTTCTTTTGTCTTCTTTTGTCTCTTCTAATATTTCCCTCAATCATAGCTTTATCAACAATGATTGTTGTTAATCTTTCATCTTCAAGATGAACTTTAATGTTACTTCTCTTTTCAATTTCTTCTTTAAATGAAATAGAAATACCAGCACGAATGCCAGCATCTCCATTCATATGTCTAGGATAACCAAGTACAACTTCAGTAACATTTTCTTTTTTACATGTTTCGATAGTGTAATTAATTGCACTCTCGTAATCATCATCTCTAAATCTAAATGTCTCTAAAGCACGAGCTAAAAAGCCTGTTTCATCTGAAATTGCAACACCTAGAGTACGACTTCCTAAATCAAGTCCGATATATTTCATTATTTTAAAATCTCCGCAACATGGAATAAAGCCATTTCAATCTTAGATGAGTCCTTACCACCAGCTTGAGCGATGTCTTTCTTTCCTCCACCGCCACCGCCAGTAATCTTAGTAGCTTCTCTTACTATTTGACAAGCATCATAATTACCTTGAGCAGCACATACAAATGTAACCTTAACACCATCTGTAGAAGCTAATAATACAACATCAAGATTCTTATTGTTTCTTAAAGCTGTTGCCATATCCTTCATTAAGTTAGTATCAGTAACATCAACTGTAGTGATTAATTTATTATTGCTGATTCTATAATCATATTTGTCTAATTGCTTTAAAGCATTTTGACTCTTCTTAGCGTTATAATCCTTTTCTAATTCCTTATAAGCCTCTTGAGCCTTAGCTAATTCTTTACGTAAAGCTAAAACATATCTATATCCAAATACATCAATTTGTCTTTCTACATAATGGAATATAACTTCAATTCCTTCTTGGAAAGCACTCTTAACTAATTCTTTACCCTTATTAACTACAGCTTTTAATGTATCAATTACATTTGCTTGGCTATTAATGATATGCTCCATAGCATTATTTGATGTATAAGCTGTACATCTAAATGTACCTGAACCAATAGATTCGATAGATGCGATTGCAAACTTCTCGATTTCTGATGTATTAGCAACATGTGTACCAGCACAGAATTCCTTTGATACACCCATATCAACTACTCTAACCTTATCACCATATTTCTCAGAGAATAACATCATAGCTCCAAGCTTCTTTGCCTCTTCGATAGGCAATACTAAAGTTTCTACATTATGAGCTTCATTGATATATTGATTTACTAAATCTTCAATTTTGATAATTTCCTCATCAGTTGGATTTGAATAATTGTTAAAATCAAAACGACAATAATCAGCACAAACCTGTGAACCTTGTTGGTGAACATGAGATCCTAAATTAGTTTGTAATGATGATTGAAGTAAGTGAGCACTAGAGTGATTCTTACGAGTTAAATCTCTATTTTCCTTATCAACTACTGCGAATACTAAATCACCAACTTTAAATGGATTATTATCTAAAACATGTAAATGTTGACCATTAGGCATCTTAATTACATCGATAACATTAGAATCATCTAATTTACCCTTATCACATAACTGACCACCTGAGAATGCATAGAATGGTGTTTCATCTAATACAACACCATTACCAAATACACCAATTACACGGCTCTTTTGGTTTGTACAGTTATAGCCTGAGAATCTTGATTCTTCCTTAAAACTTAAGAACTCCTCATTTTGACCCTTCATTGAGCCTTCATCCTTACGAGCATTTCTAGCACGTTCCTTTTGTTCTAATAAATACTTCTTGAAGCCTTCAACATCTACAGTCTTACCATTTTCTTCTGCGTATTCTAATGTTAATTCAATTGGGAATCCATAAGTATCATATAATACGAACGCATCAGCACCTGAAATAACATTACCCTTAGTTTGGTTAACAATATCCTGTAATCTCTTTTCACCAGAAGCTAAAGTTGATAAGAACTTTTCCTCTTCAGATGAAATAACTTGCTTAACAATATCCTTCTTCTCATGTAAATATGGATAGAATGGATCCATGATAGAAATAACTACATCAACAAGTTCAGACATAAATGGCTTATTAATACCTAATGCCTTAGCGTACTTAGAAGCTCTTCTTAATACTCTTCTTAAAACGTAGCCTCTTCCTTCATTTGACATAACAGCACCATCAGCTACTGCGAATGTACATGTTCTAACATGGTCTGCGATAACCTTAAATGCCATTTGACCATTATATTTAACACCTGAAATCTCTTCTGTCTTCTTAATGATAGGCATGAATAAATCAGTGTCATAGTTTGTATCTACACCTTGCATAACGCAACATAATCTTTCAAGACCACAACCAGTATCAATATTCTTAGAAGGTAATTCCTTATAATCTTTTCTATCTACACCAGCCTTTGAATTAAATTGAGAGAATACGATATTCCAAATTTCAATGAATCTATCATTTTCAATATCATCTCTAATTAATTCAGGTCCTCTCTTATCGTACTTAGGGCCACGGTCATAGAACATTTCTGTATCAGGACCACATGGACCTTCACCAATCTCCCAGAAATTTCCTTCAAGTGGAATTAAATGATCTGGAGAAATACCATTCTTGATCCAAGTATTTCTAGCATCAACATCATTTGTATAATGTGTAATATATATTTTATCCTTATCAAATCCAAACCACTTAGGTGAGAATAATAATTCTACTGCGAATTCAATAGCCTCGTTCTTAAAATAATCACCAATTGAGAAATTACCAAGCATTTCAAAGAATGTATGATGACGAGCAGTCTTACCTACATTTTCAATATCATTTGTTCTAATACATTTTTGAGCATTAGTAATTCTTGGATTTTCAGGTCTCATAGAACCATCAAAATATTTCTTTAATGGTGTAACTCCCGCGTTAGTCCAAAGTAATGTTGGATCATCAACTGGAACTAGTGAAGCACTTGGTTCAACACTATGTCCCTTTGATTTAAAGAAGTCTAACCACATTTGTCTAATTTCAAAAGATTTCATATTTTTCATAATCTTTATTCCTCCAAAGCCCTAATAAATAGACTTTTAACCTTATATATTGTATCAAAAATGAATGTCAATATCAATAATAAACGCGATTTTGACATTCTAGCCATAATGTTAACATTATGCCATTTATTTTCTCAAAGAGAGACCCCTATTTTCTCAAAAAATTAAAATGTATAATTTAATTGTGATTAATATGACATATAAAGAATTCTCAAGGCTAATAAAATATAAAAGACAACAACTTAATATAACACAAAAAGAAATGGCTAATCGTCTATTTGTTTCAAGTAGTAAATATAACAAAATAGAAAATGGATTACGTGAACCAAATTTCGAATTATTATTAAAAATAATAAAGATATTAAACATCAGTCTAGATGAGTGTATAAAAAAAGAAAAGCCAAAGTCCTTTTTGTACTTTGACTAATCCATAAATGTATATGGTGTAATACCATCCATATCATACTCTCCAAAATCATCAAATGGTATTTCTGGGTCTAATATCTTTAGAACAACCTTTTTATTAGAATCCTCATTTAATCTAGTGGCTAAAGTAGTTTGACGAGAATCATCCATTTGACTTAATGCGTAATCGAGCGCTTCACTTTGTCCTAATATAATAACCTTAGATTTCGCTCTAGTTATAGCTGTATAAATAAGCTTAGGCTTAAGCATTATGTTATATGATTTTACAACCGGCATAATGACATTTTGAAATTCACTACCCTGAGATTTATGAATGCTTATAGCATAAGCTAATTGAAGTGAATCTAAATTAGAAGCCGGATATTTAATAACTCTATCATCGAAATTAATTAATAAGCAATCTTTTTCATTATCCTTTACGATATCCATTATTTTTCCGATATCGCCATTCATAATATCTAATTCTCTATCATTTTTTAATTGTAAAACCTTATCGTCAACCTTAAATAATCTATCATCTCTTACAATCATTTTTTCATTTTGATTATATTTTTCTTGGATTCTTCTATTTATTTCATCAATACCAGCAACTCCATTATACATAGGAGCTAATATTTGAATTCCACTAAATAAATTTCCGCCCTTAGCCAGATAATTATCTAGCATTTTTATTATTCCATCAACGATGTTTTTAGATTCATAAGGATAATAGAATACTTCCTTTTTAGTAGAGAATATCCTATAATCAATTCTCTTTTGAAGAACCATATTTGATAATTTAATAATATCTGAGCCCTCAGCTTGACGCATTATTTGATTTAATTTAATAGTTTTAAAAACATTGGAATTAATCAAATCCAATAATACATTACCAGGTCCTACAGCTGGTAATTGGTTAGAATCTCCAACTAATATTATTTGGCATGTAACAAGTAATGATTCAAATAAATTCTTAGCTAATAAAATATCTACCATACTAACTTCATCTACAATAATTAGATTAGCAGTTAATGGAGATAGAGCATTATGCTGGAATTCTCCATCCAATGAATAACCTAATGTCTTATGAATTGTTGTTGCATAATATAATGTAGCCTCAGTCATTCTTTTAGCTGCTCTTCCTGTTGGAGCGGCAAGCATTACTTTATATTTGAATTCATCAGATGTTAAATCTAAATTATGTGCTTTAGCATAAGTATGTAATATTCCTTTTATTACAGTTGATTTACCTGTACCAGGACCACCAGTAATGATAGAAATCTTGTTAGATAAAGAACTTACAATGGCTTCCTTTTGCATTGGAGTATATATTATTTTTAAATTCCCCTCTACATAATCTAATGCCTTAGTGACTTCATCTCTTTTTAAAACATTATCAGTATTTTTATTGATTCTAATTAATTTATCTTTAACAATATTTTCAGCCTTATAAAGATTATATTCATATATTCTTTCATCTTCACTTACTAATCTTCCATCAGCTAATAATTCTTGAATAGCTAAATCAATATCACTGCCTAATATTTCGGGATCATTTAATAATTTAATAGCTGAATTATATAATTGTTTATATGTTAAAAACGTAAATCCATAATTATAACAAATATTTGATAATGTAAATGTGACAGCGGCCTTAAGACGTCTAATGTCATTTTTTCTAAATCCTAAATTTAATGCCAAAGAATCACATCTTTTAAATCCAAATCCTTCTATATCTTTAATTAAAGTATATGGATTTTCCTCTACCACATTTAAAGCACTAGTGCCATATCTTTCATAAAGCCTACCAACCATCTTAGATGTTAAACCATAGCTATAAAGCTTAATAAAAATTTGTTCTTCTGCTTGTCCTCTACTTAAAGCATCATAAATTATTTGAGCCTTAACCTTTGTAATCCCTTTAACAGTTTCTAAAACTGATGGATCATTTAATATTACATCAATACAATTAACTCCTAAAGTATCAACGATATTAGTAGCTAGCTTTTCACCAATTCCATAGAATCTTTCACTTGACAAATAGCTAATTAATCCATCCATTGAATATGACTCACTCTTTGAATATGACTGAACAAAGAACTGTCTTCCATATTTAGGATTATCTTTATAATAGCCTAAAAAATCATATGTTAAGCCCTCATCTAAATGTGGGAAAGCACCAGTTATAATTATTTCATTTTCATCAGAAATAATTTTAGCAACCTTATACATAGATTCATCAGTTTCGTATATATAATTTTTAATTTCACCACTTAATTTAAGAAGCTCATTATCCATACTTGCTAACACCTTTTTACTAAAATAAATTTAAGAATATTTTATCACATTTATATTCATTATTCTACTTGGATATAATTACTAAATAAGTTATAATTTTATTGCTTGGAGTGATTTTAATGGAAAAAGAAAAAACACAAAAAGAAATAGATAACGAATATGTATACGATAATGGCTTTAAGCCAAAAGAGGTCATATTGAAGGATGATTACAAGCTTTACAAAAAGGGCTTCTTTTTTTGGTTTTATCAAAGAATCGCTATTTATTTAACTAAGTTCTTCTTATTCTTTCCTAAAAAACTATTATGGGGATATAAAGTTGTAGGAAAAAAGAACAAAAAGTATATTAAATCATCAGTGGTAGTATGTAACCATACGTTCCCACTTGATGCTTTCTCATTATTAACTGCAATATCAACAAAGAAAACATATACATTAACATTACAATCTAATTTAGGATTTGGTATCGTATCTAAATATTTTAGAGCAGGTGGTGGTGTACCAATTCCAACTAAAATGAATCTATATAAACGATTTGTTACAGAAACACCAGAAATATTAAAAAGTGGTAAAAACATCTTAATATTCCCTGAGGCTATGTTAATGCCATATTGTGATCATATAAGAGAATTCAAACCAGGAGCTTTCCGTTTCGCAATCGATGGAGCCGAAAATATTGTTATTCTTCTTCACACATTCCATAAACCCAGAGGCTTATATAAGCTTACTAGAAGAAAAAAGCCATGTATCCACTTAAATATATTAGAACCATATCATATTGAAAAGCTTGAAACTAAAAAAGAAACAATAAATAAAGTTCAATCAGATATTCAAAAAATCATGACCGATTACTTCAATGAACACTCTGATTACTTCAAAAAAGAAAAATAAATGTTGACAAAGAAATTTTGGGCGTGTATAATCCTTATTGCAGTTGTGCATTTTGCATGACTTTGATCTTATACATGGACCCTTAGCTCAGTTGGTAGAGCAACTGACTCTTAATCAGTGGGTCTGGAGTTCGAGTCTCCAAGGGTCCACCAGTAATTATAAGATTAAAGGAATGAAACCATTCCTTTTTATTTTGGACCCTTAGCTCAGTTGGTAGAGCAACTGACTCTTAATCAGTGGGTCTGGAGTTCGAGTCTCCAAGGGTCCACCAGCTTGATAATGTAGCGTTCTTGAATGAACGCTTTTTTTATTTTTAATAATGTTTATACTCCTTTTTTTCTCATATAATAATAATAGACATCAAACACCAAAAAATTAAAAAAATAATGAAAAAAGTGATTTTTTAACAAAAAAGATTGCACCTAGAGGTAAATGCAATCTTATAAATGCTTTATTAATTTTAATAATTCAATTCTATCATTTGTTATTTCACCCTTAGTTACTTTAATAGCAAATGAAATTAGTTTCTTCTTTGCTGTTTTCATCGAATAGCCTTCATTTATTAAATCATTCATTTTTATAGCAAGTCTATCGTATGTAACTAAATTATAATTTCTAATGAAATATAATTTAGTTACATACGATAGACTTGCTATAAAAATGAATGATTTAATAAATGAAGAATATTCGATGAAA
>JAILPD010000016.1 GCA_024690445.1 Acholeplasmatales bacterium | reverse complement strand
TACATTTAAAAATGATAATATCGCTAATAATTTTTATGATAATATCCATGCTAAAAATAATCCATCTATAATTATTGATGCTAATAATAAAAAGGATTTTTATTTTAATCCATTGTCATATGAGATTATAAAATCATATGATTCAATATCTTTATTACTAGATGATTATTATTTTAAAGAGGATTTAAAAAGTAAAGTAAAAGCTAAAACTGGCGATTTATTATCTTTTGTTAATAAACAAATAGCAAAATACACTAAGAAGCTAGAAAAGCTAGATTTAGAACTTATTGATGCCAATGATTCAGATAAATATAGAATCTATGGGGAGCTTCTTCTTTCAAATTCAAATTTAAAGAACAAATTATCTGAAATTGAAGTATTTAATTATTATACTAGTGAAAATATTAAAATAAAGTTAGATAATAAAATTACTGTATTAGATAATTCAAATAAATATTTTAAAAAATATCAAAAGGCTAAAAGCTCAATAAAATATATTAATGAACAAATTGAGGAAGCCCATAATGAAATTGATTATTTTACTGTATTAAAATATCAACTTATAGACGCATCAATTAATGAGGCTTTAGAAATTCAAGATGAATTAATAGAAAACAAATATTTATTTAATAAAGAAATCACTAATAAAAAGAAAAATCAAAAGCCTAAGCTATTAACATATGAGGTTAATAATACTTTAATATCTGTAGGCAAAAATAATATTCAAAATGAATATTTAACTCATAAGCTTTCTAATTCAAATGACATGTGGTTTCATGTAAAAGATGCCCCAGGAAGTCATGTCGTTATACATAGTAGTGAAGAATTAAGTGAGGAATTAATAAGAACTGCCGCTAATTTAGCTGCTTATTATTCTGCCTATAAAGAATCATCTAGTGTACCAGTTGATTATACTAGAATTAGAAATATTAAAAAAATTCCAAAGAGGAGGGCCTGCTTTGTAACATATAAGCATCAATCTACAATTTATATTGACCCAGATATGGATGCTATATTAAAGCTAAAGATTAAAAAATGACAAACAATTCATATAAGAAATTTGGATATTACTATGATGAGGTAATGGCTGAATTAAATTACGATTTATGGTTAGAATTTATTGAGCCATATTTAAAAAAGGGAGATAAAATCTTAGATTTAGCATGTGGCTCTGGAACTTTTGCCACTATGTGTAAGCTAAAGGGATTTGATGTTTCTGGATTAGATTTATCTGAATCAATTATTGAAATAGCTAATGAAAAGAAAAAAATAAATAGATTAGATATTCCATTTTATGTAGCTGATATGACTAATTTTAATTTAGAAGAAAAATTTAATGTAATTACCTGTTTCTTCGACTCAGTTAATTTCTTAAAAGATAAAAACCAAATTAATAAAATGTTTGATTCTGTTTATAGACATTTAGAAAAAGATGGATATTTCATTTTTGATATCGCATCTAAAGCCTTATTTAAGGAATATGAAGAAAATGAAAAGATTGAAGATTATGAAACATTTAAAATTAAATGGACAACAAAAAAGACATCGTCATCAACACTTAAGCATACAATAGAAATAAGTGAAGATACAGATGTCTTTACAGAAAACTATTATGAATATTTTTATGATCTAAAAGACTTAATTAATAAAAAATTTAGGATTATTAAAATCGCAGGAGATTTCAATGACGATTTAGAAATGGATGATGAAAGAATTCTTTTAGTATATCAAAAACAAACCAACAATTAGTGAAATGATAAAATGTTAGTAGACACTAAAAGTACATTAGTGTTTATTAACATTTTTTTATAATAAAAATATACTTCTTGCCCTCTCTTTATTTGAAAAGCCAAAAAATTATTCTAGTATATACACATCAATGGTATTTCCCGTTTTTTCTCAAAAAGTATAGAAAAAAAGATACTAATTAATTCTTAGTATCTCTTTATAAATTATAATCTATTTAATTCCATTGTAACATTATCTAGTGTTTCAGATAATGCTTCTAAATCTGTCGGAGATAATTCTCCTTTTTTTATTTTATCAATTACATAATCAGTGTCTTTTTTTAAAAAGGCAGAACCAACACTTAAAGAAATATTATTAATAGCTTGAACATATTCTAATAATTCATCTAATTGATTATCAGAATATAGCTTTGCGATTTTTTCTTTTGCGTCACTATATTTCTTTAAGTACATGTTTTTAAATACATCGAAATCCTTTGGATTAGATAAATTTCTAACAGCTTCTTTTTTGTTAACATATGACATATTAAATCACTACCTTTCCGTCTTCTTCAAATGTTAAATGTCTTGAATAGAAATACTTAATAACCTTTTCCATTTCCTCTATATCTAAAGCTCCTGTAGTTTCCATTGATGAATGCATAGCAAGCTGAGCAAATCCAATATCAACTGATGGAATAGATATATGAGAAATATTAATAGCACCAAGTGTACTTCCGCCTGGAATATCACTTCTATTTGTCATAAACTGATATTTTGCCTCTACATTTTCGCATAATAATTTAAAGATTGCGATTGAATAACCATCAGATGTATATGATCCTCTAGCCGCTGATTTAATAACAACACCATCATTCATAAAGCATTTATTTGTTGAATCAAATTTTGATGGATAATTTGGATGGAATCCTTGTGCATTATCAAGGGAAATAAAAAATGATGATGCTAAAGCCTTATAATAATCATTTTTAGATATTCCTAATGAATTAGCGATTCTTTCAAGTGTAATATCTAATAAATTAGAATCAGCACCCTGACGTGTTCTAGAACCAATCTCTTCATTATCAAATAATACAGTGACATTAACAGTGCCATTTGCAGGTTTTGAATTAATAATTGAATTTAGGGCAACAAATGAGCACTCTAAATTATCAATTTGAGGAGCTACTATAAATTCATTATTTTCACCAACATACATTCCTCTATCTAATAATGCTAAATATAGATCATGAGATAATATATCATCCTTAGATACATTTAATTTATTAGCAATCTTTTCTAATAAATCACCAAATTGAATATCATTATCAGCAAAAATTGGTAACATTTCTTCTTGTGGATTTAATTTTAAATTAGAATTACAATCTCTATTATAATGTATTGATAAAGATGGAATTACAGCCATTCCTTTATTAAATTCAATTAATTTTGATTCAATTGAATTACCCCTTTTTATTAATACTCTACCAGCTATATCAAGTGGTCTATCTAACCATGAATAATAAATGGGACCTCCATAAACTTCAGTATTAAGCTTTTGGTATCTTCCAAAATCTAATTCAAAATTAGGCTTTAATTTAAATGTAGGTGAATCTAAATGAGCTGCCGTAATATTGAATCCTAATCCTTCTAAATTATTAGGTATTTGAAATGCAATAACTGATGAATTATTTCTTGTATAAAAATAATTCTTACCCTTTTCTAGCTTAAAATCTTTAGATTCATTTAATTCAATGAAGCCAGCATTAGTTAATATTTCTTTTGCTTTATTAGCAGCGTGAAATGCTGTTTTTGAATCTTTTAAAAATTCTAAAAAATCCATTTAATCATTTACCTCCATACAAATCTCAAAGCATACCTTATCATCAATCTTTCCGATATAATAATTAGTATTCGAATCATTCTTATAATAGCTTACATGAATATTATCATTTAATAATGCCTCATGTAAGAATGATATATGTAAATTCTTTACACTTCTATCATCAAATAAGCCATTATAAATAATATCTGCATATTTAGCATTATTCATATGACCATTATGATCTAAATCAGTTGCTAAAACCTTATAATCCCATTCCTTAATGACATTATCATTTAATAAAGGAATCTTTCTTCTTCTATAATTTGGATAATTAGTTTCACTACTATATTCACCATTAAATATGATATCATCACCACGAGTAAGTTTTCTTGTTGTTATATCAATTACTACCCAAGTTGAAATACCCTTAACTAATAAATTACCTTCTAAATCAGAAATAGTAAATTCACGAATATATTCTAATCTATTCTTTTCTTTAGGCCATGTTTTAACCTTAACATATGAAATACTTTTAAATTGTCTTAATTGTTCAAATTCAATTGATGAAACAATCCAAAAATAATTCTTCTTAACTATATCATCAAATCCAACACCAATTTGATTGGCATGTAAGGATGCCATATCTTGAAATAAATCTAAGATAGCAGCTGGTCTAATATAATCATTTTTACCAACCATAGATGTATGAATAAAAAACTCTTTTTCTAATTGCATTACTGACATAAAAAAACTCCTTAAAGTGACTATCAATTAAAGTATACCATTTTTAATTAAAACTTAAAATATAAGCATTAAAAAAAGCGTTCATTGAACGCTATTTTACTATAAAATATCCAATTAAAGAAATAATTGTACCTACTAATATACCACCTAAAACCTCAGTATATCTATGACCTAACATTTCTTTAAGCTTACCCTTTTTACCAAAGCCTAAGTCAGCCTTTTGTTCTTCAGATAAATTAACTACCATGTTATTTAAGATAATTGCATGCTTAGACGCTTCATATCTTACACCCATAGCATCATGAACTGTAATTACAGTTACAATAAAAGCAACTGCAAAAGACCAATCTGGATGTCCCAAATCATGGAATTGTAGCATACCCATAATTAATGTTAATGATACAACTAGGCTAGTATGACTAGACGGAAATCCACCAGTAGACACTAACATAAACCATGCAGCTTTTTTGTACTTAATTGAATAATAAACAAACTTATACAATTGACAGAAAAAGCAAGCAAATATAGCAATATATATAATTTGTAATGCTCTACTTGTGAAGAAACTCTTCATGTCTTCACCTAGTGTACTTAAAAACATAATTATAACTCTTCTTCCTCATCTAAATTTTCAACATTTCTAACTTCAATAACTTCTGGAACGTATTCAACTAATAATGCTTCAATACCTTCCTTTAATGTGTAATCTAATGATCCACATCCAACGCATGCACCAAGCATTCTAATATAAACAATACCGTCTTCAAAATCGACGAATTGAACATCTCCACCTTCACTATTTAAATATGGTCTTAGCTTATCTAAAACTCTATGTATTTCTTTAATAGTGTCTTCTCTTGTGTTTTCCTTTTTCTCTTCCATAATAACTCTCCCTTTAAATCAACTAGTTTTGATGATTCTTTCTATGTCTATTCCCTCTATCAGGCTGCTTATTATTAACATCCTTATTTTTTTTATCTTTATTCTTATTGAATTGATTTCTATTTTGAACCTTTGATGGATCAAATCCATTAGATGATGATACATAGCTTTGAACCTGTACATTAGAATCAACCTTACCATAGCCAGGTGCTATTTCTTTTGTTTCCTTTTTAGGCTCTTCTCTTAAATAATCAGGAAGCTTACCCTGTGGTATTGAATTAATTCTTTGCATATTAAGCTCAATATTTGGTCTATGCTTTGGATTAGATTCTAATACTAATGATTCTTTATCAAAGCTTTCTTTTACTAATTCATTAATGACAAATCCAGATGTATCAGTATCAGATAGCTTTGGATTATCCTTAATTTTATTATACTCCGCTTCTGATATTCTTCTTAATACATAATATGGACTTCCAACAACACACGATATTTCTAAATAATCATCGATAAAGCCATAATAATTCGGACTCTTTGGATCATTATTAAATCCTTTAAGTCTTAATATACCAGCAGCTATATCACCAACAATATATGAATCATTGTCAAAGCATTCCTCTAAATATGCTTCACAGAAGGCTTCTTCATTAAAAGCATCTCTAAAATTATTCTTTAAATGATAATAACCCTTGCTACATTTAATTAGCATAAAATCAACTCCCTTATTTTATAGCATTAATATCCTCTAAATACTTATAAAAGCCATTTAGACCTAATACTATATCTGAATAAGTTTCTTCAAAATTACCAGTATACCAAGGATCACTAATATCCCTTTTTAAATCAGTATAATCTAATAATAATTTTATTTTATTGTACTTATCCTTAATGCGTCTTTCAATATTAATTTTATTATATTCATCCATGATTATTATGTAATCAAAGCCATTATAATCATCTTCAGTTATTCTTTCAGCTCTTTTTTTAGAATAATCAATATTGAATCTATCTAATATTTTTCTTGTTCCTCTATGGATAGGATTTCCTATTTCTTCTAAAGATGTAGCTCTAGATTCAATAATAAATTGATTAGATTTACCTTTTTTATTTACCATATCTTTAAATAGAAATTCTGCCATAGGGCTTCTACATATATTGCCGTGACAAACAAATAATACCTTAATCATAATTAATCACTTTCCACTAAGCATACACATTCACATGCCATAGCCTCTTCACGGCCAATAAAACCCATTTTTTCCCAGGTTGTAGCCTTGACACTTACAAACTCCTTATCAATCTCTAAAAGGCTTGATATAGAGTTAATTATCATTTCTCTTTTTGGCGCAATTTTAATTTTTTCTGCATAAATTGTCAAATCTAAATTAACTAAATGATAATTCTTTTCTCTAACCTTTTTATAGCATTCCTTTAAAATGATTTTAGAATCCATATTTAAAGTGGCATCACTATTATCTGGAAAGAATGTTCCTAAATCGCCTAATGCTAAACTACCAAGTAGACTTTCAGCAACTGCATGTAATACAACATCGGCATCACTATGACCTAATAAACCAATTTCAGATTCAAATGTAACTCCACCTAAAATTAGCTTTCTTCCCTTTATTAACTTATGTGTATCCCATGCATGCCCAATTCTAATCATTGAATTCACTCCAAACTGCTTCAGCAATGTTTAAATCCATTGGTGTAGTTATTTTAAATATTTCCTCATTAGCCTTTACTAAATCAATTATTACATTTGGAAAATAATGCTCAACTACTGACACATCATCAGTAAAATGCTTATTTTCAATTAATGCCTTTGAATAAGCATTAAGTAATAATAATCTAGGACCTGCTTGAGGTGTTACGGCTCTTATTAGCTTACTTCTATCTAATGTTTTAAGCTTATTAGTGTTTTCCTTAATTGTATCTACAACAGGCAAATAAGTTAAAATACATCTACTTTGACTTTGCTTTTTTTCTAATTCACTAATTAATGAATCTGAAATAAAGGGTCTTGCGGCATCATGTATTAATAAATAATCACCAGTAGTTTCTCTAATTCCATTTAATACAGAATCTCCTCTTTCCTCTCCACCAAAAACATATTTAACATTCTTTGGTAATAAAGGTACTACCTTATCCTTATCATTTTTATTAATAACACATACTACCTCAAATTTATGCTTCAAAAACTTTTCTAATGAATACATAAAAATAGGCTTATCACCAACATTAAGTAATATTTTATTCTCATTTAATCCCATCCTGGTGCCACGACCAGCCATTAATAGAACTACACTAATCATAAAATCACTATCCTAATATTTTTTCATCTAAATAAATATCAAAAGAATCTAATACTAAATCTAGGTTTCCATGTTCTTTATAGCATAGACCTATTTTATGTCCCTTATAATCTTTTAAATATCTATCATAATATCCCTTGCCATAGCCAATTCTTTGATTATTTTTGCTAATGGCAACACAAGGAATAATAAAACAATCAATTAAATCTCTATTAACTTTCTTTCCAACTGGTTCTTTTGTATTAAAAGGACCACTTATTAATTCGTCAGTTAATTTATATTTTACAAATTCTATTTCATCTAAGGTTTTAGGTAAATAAAAGTTTTTATCCTTATAAACCTTTACTAAATCCATAATATCAATTTCTTTTCCAATTGGATAATAAATTGCAATATTATCATATTTATCTAAAAGCTTATTAGAAATGATATAATCTAAAACTTTTTTAGATCTTTCTACATTATCAAATGATTTTCTATCCCTTAAAGCAATAGTTCTAGCTTCTTTTTTATCCATTGTATCTCATATCCTTATAGAAAACATATGATGATGTATATCTAGGATTTAATGAATAATTAAGTGCGCTCTTAGCACATTTTAAGCATTCACTAGGAGTAGGTGCTTCATTTGAAATAACAATACCCATATTTACATCAATCTTAATCTTATCATTAATATAATTCATTGAAGGGTGTAAAATCTTTTCTTCATTTCTAAGACAAGATTTTAATGATTCCATTCTGTTATAAGCTGTTATAACAGCAACAAATTCCAAACCATTAACTCTATAAATTAGATTTTCATCAACAAATTGATTTCTAAATAATTCAACATATTGAGACATACACATATTACCAATAGGTCTTCCGTATTTCTCATTTATTTCTGGAATAGATGTAATCTTAAAATGAACAAGCTCATAAATTCTTTCTTGTGAATATAATTCCTTAAGCTTATTTAGTAGCATTTCTTCTGTTCCAACTTCATCTAATACTGTACCTGTCTTTTCAAATGAATAATCATTTACGACAGTCATTACACCACAAAGCTCAATAGAATCCTTGCTAACGATCTTTTTTCCATCTTCTTTTACATATACATAATAATTACCAGTATTGTATCTATATGATAAATGGTAATCACCACTTGTTAATTCAGATATTTTTTCTTTATAAACCTTAAAATCATCTGGATGAACATTTCTAAAGAAATCAGAACCTGTCATTGTATTTCCATTTAAGAATAATTTTTTTACTAGTACATCATTAAACCATATTGTATCTGTAGTTAATGTATTAAAGAAAATACCATCTGTCGCTTTCTCGATAACTGTAACAAATCTATCATTTATCAATTTAAGCTCATTTTTAGCCTCTAATTCGCTTTTTTCTAAGCCAATAAGATTATCTTCGGTTTTTCTTTCACCAAACAAAATACGGCCATTATATTTGTTTCCATGGAAGATACATGTTTCAGTAAAATATAAGGCATCCTCAGAACCATCATCTAATTGAATTCCAAGTTCAACACTTCTTACTGAATTTTCAGGATTAACTCTTTTCCAATATTTATGATAATACTTCTTCATATCTGCCTTTAAGCATCCTGAATCATTTAATCTAACAAGTCTATATTTATTTTCAATTACATCGAAAACATTCTTACCAATAGCCTCATTTTCATCAATCCCTAAATCATTTAAGAAGAATTTTGAGATTTCCTTTACTTTATCCTTCTTATTAAGAATTACATAAAGCTTTGTTTCATTTAGAGACTTCTTTAATTCTCTTTGGAAATTTTCTGAAGAGAATGATAAATCGACAACAGTAAATAATAGTACAAATGATGCTACCTCTATTGCGATTAAAGCTAAGTACATAAAAATGATTAAACCATCTTTACCAGTACTTATTATCTGATCCTTAAAAATCATAAATAATACGGCACCAAATGTGATAATTGCTGAAACAATAAATCTTGTAAGAAGGAATCTTCTTGAAATCATAGACTTCATGATGATTATTACAGTAATTAATCCAGCAAATATAACAGAAATAATTGGTGACTGAGAAATGTAATCAATTAAATCTGCTAAAACTACCATTTAAAAACCTCTCCTGAATAATAATATAAGAAAACTACAACTACTACTATTACTAATGCGATACCTAATACAACAATAGGCTTAACCTGCTTATTAGGATTAGAAATAGCATTACTTTTTAGTAGGATATTAAAAGGAGCTGTTAAGATTTGAACGATAACATTAAGTATAGTTTTAATATTTTTCATATCCTAACCTCCTAATTTCTACCTAAGTAAGTATTAAGGTAATCTAATAAATCATTCTTATTATCAATTTGTCTCATGAAGCCTTGGTTAGCTACATGTACATGACCAGTTTCTTCTGAAACAATAATTGTTAATGAGTCAGTCATTTCTGAAATACCTACACCAGCTCTATGTCTTGAACCGATTGTCTTATCTAATGAAGTATCTTGTGTCAATGTATAATAAGCAGCGGCACAAATTATTTTATTACCTCTAATGATTACACCACCATCGTGTAGTGGAGAATCCTTAATAAATATTTGTTCTAATAATTCCTTTGAAATATCAGAATTTAGCGGAATAGCTCTTTCACTGTACTGTTCTAGTGAAATATGCTGTTCAATAGTGATTAAGGCACCAACCTTAACAGCGGACATATCAAATACGGCATCAGCTACTGCTTCTATTGTTGCTTGCGTTGATGAAATATTAGATTGCTTACTTGAAGAATCACCTTTATGGAATTCCATATGCTTTCTAATTTCAGGAGCTAATATAATAACAACAATAATTAAGTATGAAGCTAAAATAGCCTGATATAGCATTGCTGAAATTTCAAGTCCAGCAACATCTGAAAACCAAGCAATTAATGAAATTAATAAACCAATAATTACTAAAAATAAGCCTTTTCTATATTTAAAGCAAATATAAACAACTAATGAAACTAAGAAAAGTAAAAAATAACCATCAAGAATTATTCTAAAAACTTTGTTGTCAATAAAGAATTGCTTTATATTATCGATAAACATAGCATTAATCATGATTATTGCCTCCTTGAATTTATAAATCCACTAAATATATTATACAACAAATAATTTATTATTTGAATTTAAAACTAATTAGAATATAAAGAAAAAAAGCACAAATGTGCTTCATTAATTAAATAAGTGGTGCCTCAGGGCGGAATCGAACCGCCGACACAAGGATTTTCAGTCCTTTGCTCTACCGACTGAGCTACCGAGGCATACTTATAAAAAAATAATGGCGGTCCGGACGAGACTCGAACTCGCGACCTCCTGCGTGACAGGCAGGCATTCTAACCAGCTGAACTACCGAACCACTTTTTGGTTGCGGGAGAAGGATTTGAACCAACGACCTCCGGGTTATGAGCCCGGCGAGCTAC
>JAILPD010000091.1 GCA_024690445.1 Acholeplasmatales bacterium | reverse complement strand
ACTTATGAAAATGTGTCTTAAATCTATTGATTATTTTCATATTAAACTGACATTATTTTTGTCAATTTTTTTGCGTGTATAATTACTTGTTTATTTTTATTTCTTTTTCTAGTTTAAAAAACTAGATTAATTTTGAAATATTTTGAATCTATATTTACGATCTATATGGCATGCTATTTTTGATTATTGAAATCAATAATTACTTTTTATTTTTCTTATTATGGATTTCAATAATGAGATTTATTTATTCATTTTTCAGCAATCGAGATTTAAATTAGAACTATACTCATAAGCTTAAATGGTTTGTTTTATTTTTCGATCTTAATCTAGTTTTTATATACTTATAATCTATTTGTTTTGTTCACTTTATATCATTTTGATTACTAGATAGATTTTGAAATTTATTTTTTACCCTCCTATATACCCTGTTTTTTATACCTATTTTGACCATGAAAAAAAGGGGCAGTTTTTAGCCGTTTTTTGCCCCTTTTTTGCTATTATTCATCTTCTAGCAATGTGAATATATTCATTTGTTTAGAACGAGAATTAATAACCTCAGATGTGTTTTTCTTAACCCATTTAGCTGATCTACCAGTTCCCATTGACTCGATTTTGTTCTCTTCTTTTAACTTATCTAAAGCTCGATTTATAGTCGAATCAGATAGATATGGAGCTTCTCTTTTGATGTCTGCTCTTGTAAAAGTATCACTTTCAAAATGGATAATTATACCCTGAACTTCATCAATTTTTCTTAAGCCCTTATCATAAATTTTATCTAAAACAATGTTATCAACTTCTTGATATCCATCTAACATAAGCTTGATTAATGTTCTTGTTAGTAGCTCTGTTTGTGAATATCCATGCTCCCAATTGAAGCCTGCTGCGACTGTTGCGCTATCAAATTCGGCCTTCATTTGAGTATATTTTTCAAAGAAACTAACATACTTAAATACGTTAAATCTTTCACTTACTAACAAACAGTACATGATCATAAGTGATAAAAAGTCATTCTCATAATCAAATACATCTTCATGTAACAAGTCGATATATGCATTTACTGCGACCATTGTTGGATCTATTTTAAGGTCTGTCGAACTCTTAATATATAGCTTCATGCACTCGCTCATTGTATCTCTTTTTGATATTATTTTTTTCTCTTTTAAAAGATTAACTTGTACATATTGAATCTCAGTTTTATATCTAACATCTCTATAGCCTTCAAATATTTTTACAGCCAGATGTAGGAATTCATTGTCATCGATATTAAGATTTGTACCTCTAGTTTGGATAATTTTGAATACATTTTTTAGATTAGCAACTATAAATTCATCCTTTTTTCCATCCTTTTCTCTAGGCTCAGAATCATTTTTTACTAGTAGTTTTAATCTACTATCTGTAATATCTAATTTCAATAATTTCGCGGCATAGATTGTATCCTTTTCGATAGTGTTTTTAATTCTTGAATCTAACTCACTTTTTAGGACATCCTCATAATAAAAATCCTTGCCCTTATATGAATATAGACGACCAATATCAAACACCAAATCTGATGGATAATTTAATCTACTTAAGTTTGATAAACATTTCACCTTGTTCACCTCACAATATATCATTTTAATTATATCAAAATCGTTTTTAAAATTCTATATTTTAAGCACTTAAAAAACGGACTTTTTGAGTCCGTTATTCAATATCATCAGTGTAGAATATTGATTCACCTATGAATTCTCTTAAAATTGAATTACAAGGCACCCATTTATCACTAATTTCTTTATAAAATTTCAAGAATTTTATTAGTCTTCTTGCTGTACTAAAACATTCACTTTCAGTACTTATTTCTTCTAGTAATGGTAATGCATATTTTTTTAGAATACATATTTCATATGATAACTCAGAATTAAAGACAAAATCAGCGTTATTTTGATGAGGATAAATCCATTTAAATTCTCCTTGTCTTACCTGACTCCACTGCTTAATTGTCTGTATAGGCTTAATGTTTCTTGTTACATTATCTCTAACAATTCGTCTTAATAATCTAATGTCTGAAATAGATATTGGAGTATGAGCATCAATTCTATTTTGGGCTATTGGAGCTATATAAATTTTAAATTTATTCTCATCAGGTATTGATGGTGCGATAAGTTTATTTAAACCATGAATACCTTCAATAATAATCGGCTGATTAGCACTTAATTTTTTAGGCTTAGAGAACGTTCTTTCTCTTGTCTTAAAATTGAACTTAGGAATTTGTGTTTCAACGCCCTGAATTAGGTCAAAAATAGTTTTATCAAACAAGTCTAAATCTAGTGATTCAATGCTTTCGAAATCAGGGTTACCTTCTTCATCAATTGCATATTCTTCTAGCTTACATTTATAATAATCATCTAAGCTTATCATGAATGGGTCAAATCCTCTTGTTTTTAGCTCTATAATCAATCTATTTGTAAATGTTGTCTTACCACTAGATGATGGTCCAGCAACACAAATAAGCTTAATATTATAGATATTTTCGACTATTTTATCACCTAGATGAGTCAATTGATTATTATGTCTTGTTTCACACATATTAATCAATTCTAAGGCCTTTTTAGATTCAATAATTTCATTTACCTGGTATACAGCCTCGCATTTAGCATTATGTGCCCATAAATTAGCTTCTTTTAACGCATCCCTAAATACTCTTTCATCATTAAATTCAGGCATATTACCGGCTAATTCTCTTCTTGGATATTTAATTAAAAAGCCTGGACTATAAAGTTTTAACTCATATGACTTAATATAGCCTGTTGAACGTGTTAAATAAGTATATAAATAATCCATGTAGCCATCACATTCATACATATGGCACCAATCTGGAACACGATATTTAATAGATGCTACTTTATCCTTATATCCGATTGACTTAAAATACTTAATAGTTTCTTCTTTAGATACCTTTTTATAAATGATTGGATAGTCCATTTCAATGATTCTATCTACTTCATTTTTAATAACTGAAAGGTTTTCTGCAGAAAATGCCTTACCTAAACCACTAACTGAGGCAAAGATACTTCTAGAAATACTATAATTAAAACTAATTTTAGCTTTTGGATAAACATTTTTAACAGCCATTGCGATAATATATCTTAATGTTGCCTGATAAGTATTTACACCATCTAAAGATGTAATATCTAAAAGCTCAATTTTTGAATCATTTGTTACCTCAAATGACAAATCTTTTAGTTTATTATTAACTAAACAACAAATGTATTTTTTATCAGGATCATCAAATAGTTCAAACACTTTTTTTGGCTTATCTAAGTCAATTTTCTTTCCTAAAATCTCTATTTTCATATTAAAACCACCACCAATAAACCGATTATATTTAGTTTATTATACCACATTTCAGAAAATTAAAAAACAATTTCAAAATACAATTAGTAATCAAAACAAAATGACAAAATAAATATTACATAATAACTGATTTAGATTACTAGATAGCTACTCGAAACTATATGAACTAGTCAAAATAAAAAGCCGTAGTTACGGCTTTTATAAATCATCATCTTCAATTCCAATTTGTAAATCCTCTTCAGGAGCCTCTTTTTTGGGTTCTTCCTCGGATTCTTCACTTTCTTCATCAGTAGTTTCTTCTGTTTCTTCTTCATCAACAGCTAACTCTTGAGCCTCTAAAGCAGCCTCATATTCTTCCTTAGTAATAGGGTTACCATTTTCATCGACATAAATTTCTCTAACATCTTCAGATTCCTGGCTTCCTTCAGATTCTAACCATTCTCTAGCAAGATCATCTGGATTTAAGAAAGCTGCTAAATCAGAATCAAGGTCGATTGTAATAACATATTTTTGTTTTTCTTGAACTGCTTGTTGCTGAGCATTAACATTTTGCATAGCTTGTTCAAATGCATCACTATTAATATCATCCTCATTAGTTCTAACTCTATTACCTAATCTAAGCTTAGCTAATTTAACCTTTTTAAATACATAGAACTTTTTCTTTTTAGAAAAACCAGTTAATGTTAACCATTTATTTTTTCTTTCTCTTGATAATGCCTTAGCTACTACATCTTCACGATGAATGATGTGGTATTCAGATTCATGGTCTCCCGCAACATAGATATCTTCCTCAATGAATTTTATGATACGTCTTATTGCATAATCATCTGAATCCTTAGTAACTTGGTATAATACGAAATCACCTTTTTGTAATCTAGCAGGTGTTCTAAAACATATAATATCGCCTTTTTTAAACATAGGCTTATTAATTGTTTCATCTAAAATCTTGTATTCACCTACTAGGCCACCTCTAACTCTATTAACAACAGTTTCCATACTGTTACGATCAAAATCAGATTCATTTTCTACGGTAGCTTCATTATTCTCACTATTTAAATTTTCTTCGTCAGTAGTTTTTTTCTTCTTATATGATGCCATAATAAACTCACCTTTCGAAAAGTAAATACTATAATAATTATAAATGTAAATAATAGAAATTTCAAGTATAAGTACATCTATAGATACTTTCTAAAAAGAAAAGGAAATCTATCAAGATTTCCCATTCATTTAATTGTTATCATCATCAAATAATGATATCTTTGTATACTTTATTTTTTCATTCTTTTTATCATCAGATTCACTATTTTCACTAACTGTTGGATTAATAGGTTTTCCAGTTTCTTTAGCCAAAATAGCATCTAATTCATCAAAGATATTGCCTTGTTTTTCACTCTTTGGAGTCATAATAGGCTTTTCATCTACCATATCATCATATGAATCAAATACAGTAAGTGGAGCCTGCTCCTCAAGATAATCAGGTGATGGTGCAACATCAGCCTTTGAAGGTTCCTTAATTAATAGCTTTAATAGCTCATTTAATCCTTCAACATTAGTTTCAATCTGCTTACCAGAATCTGATACATTATACTTTAATGAGAATGCATCTATCTGATCATTACCATTCTTATAAACTAGATAAATAGGAACATTTTCCTTATATTGATTTGGAGTAAGCTTTTCAGCATCAATTACTTGATATGGATTAGCTTTTACATTCTTAATAATTCTTTGACCTGCTCTAGATCTCTTAGTTAATATTACATCATCAACCTTCATACGCTTTACTGTATTTCTAGATGTAACAACTACGAAATCATCATTCTTATTAGTATAAATTGCACTAACAACATAGTCATTTTTCTTTAATGTAATACCTTTTACTCCACCAGCATTTGTTCCATATAATGCAACATCAGTAGCTCTAAAACGTAACGCCTCCGCATCATGTGTAAATAACATAATTTCAAGTGGGTCTTTAATAATATCTGTTGATACTAATTCATCATCACTTGCAAGCTTCATAGCTCTTACTGGCTTAGTATATCTTGATACTTGGAATTGATTTAACAATGTTTGTTTAATAGCACCTTGCTTAGTAACTAATAATACTTGCTTACCTTCATCAAAGCTTGATAAGCAATATACAGATACAAATTTCTCCTTAGGTGCAGTTGTAACGATTGTAGATATAAATGTACCTACATCTTTAAATTTAGCCTCAGGAATCTTATAAACTGGTAAGTAAATGAAATTACCTAATGTTGTAAAGATTAATAATGTATCAAGTGTAGATACCTCATGTAAATATAATACTGAGTCATCTTGCTTTAATCCATTTACCTTAGCGGCATTAAATGCCTTAAGGTTTGCTCTCTTTAAGTAACCATCTCTTGAAATACATACCATTACTTGTTCACGAGAGATTAAATCAGTCTCATCAATCTTAATATTAGCATTTTCATCTCTAATTTCTGTTTTTCTAGGTGTAGGTAAGGCTTCATTCATATCCTTTAATTCAGCCTTAATAACCTTTAATAATTCCTTTTGAGAAGATAATATCTTATTGAATCTTTCAATTGCCTTAGTTAATTCTGCATACTCATTTCTTAACGCTTCAATATCTTGATTTGTTAAAGAGTATAGACGCATCATTACGATAGCCTCAGCTTGTTCATTTGAAAAACCGAATTGGTTAACTAAATTGATAATAGAATCAGCCTTATTTTTAGATGCACGTATTGTCTTAATAACCTCATCGACAATATCAATCATCTTCATTAAGCCTTCAACGATATGTAATCTCTTTTTAGCCTTTGCTAAATCATAATTAGTACGATTAGTAATTACATCCTTTTGATGAGCAATATAGGCATCTAAGATAGGTAATACGCCAAGTCTCATTGGACGTCTATCACAAATAGATACCATGTTATAGTTTATATTAGCTTGTAAATCAGTATTCTTGAAGAAATAATTAATAATAGCTTCTGGATTTGCGTCCTTCTTTAAATCAACAGCTATTCTTAAACCATCTCTACCTGATTCATCTCTAACCTCAGCTACATCAGGAAGCTTACCATCAATCCTTAATTGAGTCATCCTTTCTACTGTCTTAGATTTAAATGTATCATAAGGAATTTCAGTAATAACAATTCTCTTATTACCATTTGGCATATCCTCAATTAAATATTTAGATCTAACTGTAACAGTACCAGAACCAGTTAAAAAAGCTTCTCTAATACCTTCACGGCCCATGATTATACCACCTGTAGGAAAATCAGGTCCTGGCATTATTTCTAGTAAGTCATCGATAGTCATTTCTGGATTATCGATTCTTGCAATAATAGCATTTACAACTTCATTTAAATTATGTGTAGGAATATATGTTGCATAACCTGACGAAATACCCATAGCACCATTTACTAATAGGTTAGGAAACTTACCAGGTAATACAGTTGGTTCAACTTCCTCTTCATCGAAGTTTGGAATAAAAGGAACTGTATTTTTATCGATATCCATTAATAGGAAATCAGCATTCTTTGATAATCTTGTTTCAGTATAACGCATGGCTGCTGGTCCATCGCCATCGATTGAACCATTATTACCGTGCATATCAATTAATTCAACACCCATTTTCCAGCTTTGAGACATTCTTACTAATGCCTCATAAATT
>JAILPD010000116.1 GCA_024690445.1 Acholeplasmatales bacterium | reverse complement strand
AAAAGAAAAGAATTTAGCTATTGTTAATGAGAATAATATTAAAAAAGAATACGAATTAAAATTAAAGAATAAAGATGATGAAATTGCATATTATAAAGATTTAAAGACTAAGATGTCTACTAAGATGATTGGTGAAACATTAGAACAGCATTGTGAAATCTCTTTTAATCAATTAAGAATGACTGCATTTCCTAATGCATATTTTGAGAAGGATAACGATGCTAAAACTGGTAGTAAGGGCGATTATATCTTTAAAGAATCAAAGGATGGTACTGAATTTATTTCGATAATGTTTGAAATGAAAAATGAAATGGATGAGACAGCTACTAAGCATAGGAATGAAGATTTCTTTAAGGAATTAGATAAGGATAGAAATGAAAAGGGCTGTGAATATGCAGTATTAGTTTCTATGTTAGAGGCAAACAATGAATTATATAACCAGGGTATTGTAGATGTTTCATATAAATATCCTAAGATGTATGTAATTAGACCTCAATTTTTTATTCCTATGATCACATTATTAAGAAATGCGGCACTAAATTCATTAGCTTATAAGCAAGAATTAATTGATGCGAGAGCTCAGAATTTAGATATAACTCATTTTGAAGAGGCAATGGATGATTTTAAGGATAAGTTTGGAAGAAATTATAGATTAGCTAGTGAGAAATTTAGTAAGGCAATAGAAGAAATAGATAAGACTATTGATCATTTAAATAAAACAAAGGATGCTTTATTATCGTCTGAAAATAATTTAAGATTAGCTAATGATAAGGCTCAGGATTTGAGTATTAAGAAATTGACTAGAAATAATCCTACTATGGCTCAAAAATTTGAAGAATTAAAAAATAAGGATTAGTTTATGAAAATAATAATTGTAAAAGGAGATATAACAACTGCTATAACAGACGCGATTGTTTGTGCTGCTAATTCTAGACTTGCCCCATCAAGTGGAGAATGTGGTGCTATCTTTAATTTGGCTGGGTATGATGAATTAAAGGATGCTTTAAGTAAGTATAAATATTGTAAGCCAGGCGATGCTGTTATAACTCCAGGATTTAAATTAAATTCTAAATATATTATTCATGCAGTTGGGCCAATTTATAAAGAAAACCCAGATGATGATTTATTATTAGCATCCGCTTATATTAATTCATTAAATCTAGCAATTGATAATAATTGCTTAACAATTGCTTTTCCAGCTTTATCAACTGGACTTTATGATTATCCATATGAATTAGCTGCGAATATAGCTATTTCAACATTATATGATTATAAAAAGATTCATGATAATGATTTAGCTTATGTTTATATTTATTGTTATGACGATGAGATTTATAAAGTATTTAATGATGTTCATTATAAATTCGTTAATGATTGGAAAAGAAACATTAGCGATATAGTTAAATTAGGAGATACCCTAAAAGATAGAGATACAAGAGTACAATCATTTAAAAATACTAGAGATTTATATATGAATGATAAAACTCTAATTAAATCTATTAAGGAAACAAAGAAGAATACTAAACTATATTTAGAAGGATTTGAAGCTAAAAATAAAGAATCTAAATATGATACAAAAATAGTATTTGAAAGATTAACATCACTAGATGCAACGAGAAAATATGCAAATCAAAAAGTGGCATTATTAAATTTCGCTTCTGGTACTCATCCTGGTGGTGGAGTCTTAACAGGGTCTAATGCCCAAGAAGAATCTATTTGTAGAGCATCTACATTATATAAATGCTTAAATGATGAAACTGGTAATATATATGAATTCTTTTATGGATATCATAAAACATTAGGAAATATCTATTCTGATAGAATAATTTATTCTCCCAATATTTTAGTATTTAAGGATAGTAATAAAGAGAATACATTACTAGATAAAAATGATTGGTATAAAATAAATGTTATTAGTTCATCAGCCCCCAATTTAAAAGATGAAAAGATATTAGATAGTGAATTATATAATATTATCATAACTAGAATTAAAAACATTTTTGAAGTAGCTATCGAAAATGAAATAGAAGTATTAATATTAGGTGCTTTTGGCTGTGGTTCATTTAATAATAATTCATTAGTTAATGCTAAAGCATTTAAAGAAATATGTGATTCATATAAGGGATTAATAAAAACTATAGTATTTGCTATACCTGATGAATCAGACGAGAAATCAGCAAATTATCGTATATTTGAAAATATTATTGGATAAGAAATGGAGGTAGAATCATGTCTAATTTAAACAAATTAATGAACTTAATATTAGAAGAACCATGTGTAGTAATCACTGATTCTGATACAAAGATGATGATTCTATCTGAGCTTGATTTCATAGCTGATGTCACATTTAAAAGTGTTAATGAGGCTGAAGATGATTTATTAGGATATTATGAAGATATTTGTATTTATTTAATTAAACATAATTTAAATTTGAAATATGATAGAGCTAAGATTGTTTATGATTCACTTAGAATAGGCGATATTTTAAATGATGAAAAAACATTGAATTTAAGAAATAGCTTAAGGAATTATTATCATAAAGGTAAAAGTTATAATAAAAGAATTATATTAGCTACAAAGCCATCTAGGTTATTAGAATATGCTTTAAATAAATATGAATATATTAAAGTAGAATATGATGTTTATAATAATATTCATGCGAATAAATATATTGATATTATTAGTGAAGTAGAATCTTTAGCTAATAAAGTAGCAAAGGTATATAAAGAAAATAATTTAACTAATTTTGATGATTTTATCATCTATGTTGGTAATAGTGAATATGTTGGAGTTATTGAAAATGTATTTAGCTTTTATGGAATTCCAACATCATATGATATGCAAGAATCTGCTTATTCAGCACCTAAGATTAAATCAATAGTTGATAAGCTAGATATTGAATCTCCTGATTTATCATCAATAAAAGATGATGATTTAAGAAATACATTTGTTAAATGTTATAACAAATTAGTAGAAATTAATTTTACTAAAGATGACTTAATAGATGAATTATCTAATTGTAGTATAAGAAAAAATACAAAGGGTATATTAATTAGAGGTGCTAATTCAATTAATCCCATGTTTAAATATACATTTATTGTTGGTTTTTCTTTTAAAAATATCCCATCAATTCA
>JAILPD010000106.1 GCA_024690445.1 Acholeplasmatales bacterium | reverse complement strand
ATTCCTTTTTTTCTTCTAAAATTGATATTTCATTTTTCTCTTTAATGAATTCTTTTAAATAAGAATCAATACCTAGATTATTTAAATATCTATATCCATTAATAAATCCTGAAGCACCAATTCCAACACCTACATATTCATTTTCTGTCCAATATAATTTATTATGAATAGATTCATATCCATCCTTAGCATAATTAGATACTTCATAATGATTATAGCCATTATCTTTTAGTACCTGATTTATATATGAATACATATCAGCCTCTAAATCATCATCTGGTTCATCTATCTTTTTATTTTTAATATCTAAATATAACTTCGTATGTTCTTCAATAATTAATGAATAATATGAAATATGAGTTGGTTTAAATGATAAAACATATTCAAGATCCTTCTTTAGAGTATCTAAATTGCTATTAGGCATACCAAACATCATATCGATATTAATGTTATTGATGTTGTTTTCTCTTAAATATTTAAAAGCATTCTTGATATCTTCTAATGTATGATGTCTATTTAATAGCTTAATCATATTCAAATCAAAAGATTGAACGCCTAAAGATACTCTATTGAATTTATAATCACTCAATAATTTGCATAATTCACTATTTACAAGCTCAGGATTCAATTCTATTGTATTTTCCTTTGAATTATCTAAGTATGGCTTAATCTCTTCAAATAGCCACTTTAAATGGCTAATAGGTAATACATTAGGTGTACCGCCACCAATGTAAACAGATATGACATCATTTAATTCATTTTTATACGATTTAATCTCCTCAATTATACGATTTAGATATGTTTCAAATAAATTTGAATCAGCTAAACGTTTTGGGAAGTCACAATATGAGCAAATTGTTTTACAAAATGGTATATGAATGTATAATCCTCTCATTGTATCCTGTTAAACACCATCATTTATCAAAAATAATTATGTTTATTTCTCCTTAAATTAATTTTATCATACTTTGGTTAACATAAGTAGATATAAATAATAAAAAAATGTCCCATAAGTAATTAATACTTTGGGACAATAGTCTTATTTTTTATTAATTTGTTTCCTTTGAATTCTTTGTTACAAAGTATAAGCAAGCGCCTAAAGCGAATAATACAATTCCTGCAAAACCAAAACAGAAATACCATGTATCAAAGCCCTTGCCTTTAGCAATTGTTCTAAAGAATCTACCAAAGTTATAAGCTAAATCAATGAAGCCAGTGAATAATAAGATAAAGATACTTGAATTAATGAACTTTGCGTTTGGTTCATTTACATTCTTAATTGTATATAAACCATATAATCCAAATGCAATTCCAATTAGCATAAATAATGCATAGTCAGCATCAGCCCAGAATTCAGAACCATATTCACCATAGTCCTCAGCACCAAAACTTAAAATGAAGAATACTAAAGATAATATAAAGATAACAACTCCAACTAAAGTAGCTACGTAACCGATAAGCTTTCTATTTTCCATCTTACTTATCCTCCTTAACATTAACTACTTCTACCTTAGCTTCTGGTTCAATCTTAGCATCTGAAGTTTCAGTATTTAAAGCTGGTTCAGGTTCGTTTACATTTAAGAATACTGGGTATACCTTAGCAATTAATAACATGATACCTGTACAAATAACGATGTTAGGGATACAATAAGCACCATTATATACAAATGTATATAACCAAGAACCGCCATTAACACCCATGAATTCGATTTCTGGATCTAACCAGAAGAAACCACCAGATAATACATGTGTAATGTATTTAGCTAAACCACCAGCAACAGTACCAATAACAATCCATAATGCCTTCTTTTTGAAGTTTTCTGAATTCTTGTACTTACCAGCAAATGCACCTGCAATACCAACTACAGTATATGCTAATACATAATCCAATAAGATTTGGAAGAATGGCGCAAGGAACTTCATAGCACCACCATAAGTAGCACCACTAATTACATAAACACCACCAAGCATTTGGACTAAACTTAAAACTAATCCACATACTACACCAGGTATTAAGCCTCTTCTATAGGCAATGATAAATACTGGTACCATAGCGAATCCAATTGATCCACCATTAACGAATACGCCCTTAAAGATTCCACTTTGAAGAGCATCAAGTGCAAAGCCTAAAGCAGCGAAAATCGCGATTTCTGCAAGCACTCTAACGGAAATTTTTTTACTCATTATTTCTCTCCTTTACAAAATAAAAAATGTCCGCTAGGACATTGCTTTAAAAGAAATAAATAAATAGATTAAAAAATCAATATTATTCCTTCGCTAGCATTACCTAGATCAGGTCAAGGGTCGAATATTAATTCCTCTCAGCAATAGCTCCCCTTAATATGACACAAATATTATAATACCTTAGAATTAATTATTCAATAATTAAAAAGAAAAAGGTATCAATTAAGATACATTGTCATTTTCAAGTTGGTAGAGCATAAGATAATGGTATTCGAACCATTATTTACAAATGCTCTCTAATCTAATGATTAAAGTTTTCATATAATATTTCTTTCTATCATCACTAATAATATCTATATCCTTATACACGTTAGGAATACTATTAATGAAATTATTTATGTCATTTAATTTGTTTTTGATATTATCAACTACTCTTTCAATAGTTTTAGGGTTATATTTTTTTATATATTTAATAATATCAGTATTAGTTATTCTTTCACCTTTATCATCCTCATATGCTGTTATTCCATTAAGGGCACTACTATTTAACCTTTCATCATCAGCTAATATTAATTTAATTCTTTCATCACTTGACTTACCATAGAAGCAATTACCGCAATCATATATTGGTGCTAACTTATATTCATTTTCTTTTTTGTATTTTATAATACCCCAATTATCCTCATTTCTATCATTATTATTAATTAACATATCAATTAATACAACATCCCAAAATCTATCCTTTGCACTTTCTATCTTAGATAAAATTGTATTATGTTTTAATTGAAATTCAATTTCATTAATATTTGATGGAGACATTAATGAATCATCATTACGATCCATAATCAAAGGATTTGTATCATTTCTAAGTGCTGTATAAGGAATTAATAATTCATTATTATCATCATTTATAAAATCTTTACAAGCACATACAACTTTATCACGTTTTCCATCATTACATATTCCCAATATTGTTTCATGAACATCATATCCTAATATTTTATATATGTTACTACCAATAAACTCTGACAAAGGTGAAGTTACATAAGATAAACCTGTAATTCTATTCATACCAATTGTATTTTTAGGGAATTTTAAAAACCACAATTCATCATTATAAATAATTCCACGTTTTTCACCTGCTCTACCGGCATATTCAAGATTACGTTTGCTCAATTTACAATTGGTAAAATCAATAATCTCTATCATAATTCATATCTCCTTATAAGTTTTCTCCACTCTGTTTCAGTAATTAAATGCCTATTTACTTCTTTTTTAGCTTGAGAATCAATAGCATCAGCTAAATTCATATATAGTCCATAATCTTCTAAGATATCAGCTTTTTCTGCTTTATCAACTAAATCTTGCATAGTATGAGATAATTCAAAATCTATTTTTATATCATTATTAATATAATTGTATTTTCGATTATCGAATATATCTTTAGTTATTAATCCAATCAAATACTGATTTATATTATCAACACTGTTAATTTTATTAATTATGATTTTATCATCATTTCTAATTCTTAATTTCACTGTTTTATATGTATTTTTAATAAAATCATTGATATATTCTTGCTGATTAAACATATTATCATCTCCATCTTCAATATAAATATATCACATTTGGGCACAAATGTAAAATGAAAAAAAGCACCACAAGGTGCTCTTAAATAAATTATGCCTTATAATATTTCTTTAAATTAGCAATTACTTCATTAATTTCAGCATCAGATGCATAGTTTTCAGCGCCATGGTTCATAACAAACATTCCACCGAATGAATCTCCACCTTCATACTTAGGTACAATGTGGAAATGTAAGTGACCTAAAGTATCACCAAATGCACCATAGTTGATACGATATGGATGATATGCCTTATCGATAGCCTTAGCTACATCAGCTACATCCTTCATAAACTTATTTCTTTCTTCATCGCTTAAATCCTTGATTTCAGCTACGTGATCAGCCTTATATGCAACAATGCATCTACCCTTATTAGCTTGATCTTTAAATACAATAACCTCAGATGTTTCAGTTTCAAAAGCTAAAACACCAAATTTTGCCAAGAATTCACCTTGTTGGCAGTATGGACATCCTTCTTTTTTCATATTATTTTCCTCTTTCTTCAGGAATTAAGGCTCCTGATACCTATTAATCCTCATCAGTTGATAAAATAGCTAAGAAAGCCTCCTGTGGTACTTCAACTGTACCAATAGCCTTCATCTTCTTTTTACCTTCTTTTTGCTTTTCTAGAAGCTTTTTCTTTCTAGAAATATCTCCACCATAACACTTTGCAAGTACATCCTTTCTTAAGGCTTTAATATCACTTCTTGCAATAACCTTATGATTAATTACAGCCTGAACAGGAACTTCAAATTGTTGTCTTGGAATAATTTCTTTTAGTTTTTCTACTAATATTCTACCTCTATCATAAGCAAAATCCTTATGAACAATAGTTGATAATGCATCTACTGGATCACCATTTAACATAATATCCATCTTTACAAGCTTAGATGCTTCATAATCGCCAAGTTCATAATCAAATGAAGCATAACCCTTTGTATAGCTTTTTAGCTTATCAAAGAAATCATAAACTATTTCTAAAAGTGGAATATTATAATGAATAACCGCTCTTGTTTCTTCAACATATTGCATATCAATAAATGTACCACGTTTCTTTTGACATAAATCCATTACAGC
>JAILPD010000100.1 GCA_024690445.1 Acholeplasmatales bacterium | reverse complement strand
TAAAGAAATGTATGAAAAGCGTAAAGATTTAATTTATACAGGAAGAACATTATTTGGCGCAATGGCTCCTAAGGGTCAAGAGCTAGATGATCATTACTTCGGTTCTATTAAAACTAGAGTTCAAGAATTCATGAATGATTTAAACGAAGAATTATGGCAATTAGGAATTCTAGCTAAAACAGAACATAACGAAGTCGCACCAGCCCAACACGAATTAGCTCCTATATTCGCAACAACAAATATCGCAGCTGATCATAACCAAATTACAATGGAAACAATGCAAAGAATTGCAAAAAAGCATAATCTAGTATGCTTATTACATGAAAAACCATTTAAAGGTGTAAATGGTTCAGGTAAGCATAACAACTGGTCTATGTCTACTAATACAGGAGTTAACTTATTAGAGCCAGGTGATACACCATCTGAAAATGCTCAATTCTTATTATTCTTAGTATCAGTAATTAAAGCAGTTGATGATTATCAAGATTTATTAAGAATCTCAGTAGCAAGTGCATCAAACGACTTCCGTTTAGGAGCAAACGAGGCACCTCCAGCAATCATTTCTATTTTCTTAGGATCTGAATTACAAGCAGTAATCGATTCTATTGAATCTGGAAAGCCATTAAAAGCTAATGGTAAGACATTCTTAAAGATTGGCGCAGATGTATTACCTCCTTTACCAAAGGATACAACAGATAGAAACAGAACTTCTCCTTTCGCATTTACAGGTAATAAATTCGAATTTAGAGCTTTAGGTTCTTCTGATTCAATTTCTTGTTGTAACATCATGTTAAATACAGCTGTTGCAGAATCATTGAAGCAATTCGCTGATAGATTAGAGAAAGCTAAAGATTTCAATCAAGAATTACATGATTTAATTAGAGAAACAATCATTAATCATAAACGTATTATATTTAATGGTAATGGTTATGATGATTCATGGGTTAAGGAAGCTGAAAAGAGAGGATTATTAAATCTAAAGTCTACTCCAGAAGCATTACAATACTATTTACATGAAAAGAATGTTAAATTATTTACTTCTCATGACATTTATACAGTAAATGAAATCAATGCCAGATATGAAATTGGTCAAGAGCATTATGCTAAGATTGTAAATATTGAAGCATTAACATGCTTAGATATGTTAAATAAAGATTATTTACCAGCTATTTCTAAATATACTAAGAATTTAGCTGAAACAGTTACACTTAAAAAATCAATCGGTGTAAATTCAGAATATGAACTTGAATTATTAAATAAGATTTCTAATGAATTAAAGAGTGCTTATGAAACTAAGCTTGAATTAGAAACTAAATTATCAAAGGCATCTGAAATAACAGATTGTACTAAACTATCAATGTATTATAGAGAAACTATTCTTCCAATCATGGAAAAGGCAAGAGATATCATTGATGGTATTGAATTAGATGTTGATTCAAAGGATTGGCCAGTTCCATCATATGGCGATCTATTATATAGTGTTAAATAATTGAATAATGGAGGGAAAGATTATTATGTGGGATTATCAGATTTGGAAACTTATTGCAATTGCATTAATCTTCTTTATGCAAGCAGGTTTTGCAATGTGTGAAGCAGGTTTTACTAGAGCAAAGAACACAGGTAACATTACAATGAAAAACCTAATGGACTTCTGCCTAGGAACTGTTACATTTATTTTAATTGGTGGACCAATTCTATGTGCTGAAAATGCCATCGCAGGTGGTTTATTCGGTGAAGTTGGTCAAGTATATAGCGGAATGTTTGGCGAAGGCGCATCATGGAGCGGTTGGACAGATTTCATTTTTAACCTAGTATTCTGTGCAACAACAGCTACTATCGTATCAGGTGCGATGGCTGAACGTACAAACTTCAAAGCATATTGTATTTATTCAATGATTATTTCTGCTGTTGTTTATCCAGTTGAAGCTTATTGGAACTGGGGTGTTGGTAACAATGGTTGGTTACAACAAGTAGCAGCAAGCTGGGGCTTACTAGATGGTGGTACAGCTCAAGGATTTATTGATTTATCTGGTTCTTGTTCAATTCATATGGTTGGTGGTCTTACAGCCTTAATCGGTGCTTATATGGTAGGACCAAGAATTGGAAAATATACTAAGGATGAAAATGGTAAAATTACAAAAATTAATGCTATTCAAGGACATAATGTTTTAGTAGGAGCCTTAGGTGTATTTATTCTATGGTTTGGTTGGTATGGATTTAACCCAGCTGCATGTACAACATGGGATGGATATGAAGGTATGGGTCAAGTATTTATGACTACTACTATTGCGGCTTCACTTGCAACAGTTACAGTAATGATGATTACTTGGATTAAAAATGGTAAGCCAGATGTATCTATGACATTAAATGGTTCTTTAGCAGGCTTAGTTGCAATTACTGCAGGTTGTTCTAGAGTTGATTTAGTTGGTTCTATTTTTATTGGTATTATTGCAGGCTTCGTTTTAGTATTTGGTGTTGAATTTTTCGATAAGGTTTGTCATATAGATGATCCAGTTGGTGCTTGTTCAGTTCATTTCTTAAATGGATTATGGGGAACAATTGCTTGTGGATTATTCTCAACAACTACAGGATTATTCTATGGTCATGGATTTGCTCAATTAGGAATTCAAGTAATTGGTGTTTTAGTTGTATCTGCTTGGACAGCAGCTTGGGCATTTGGAATATTTGGTGTTATGAAATTAATTAAACGTAAAGATGGTAAAACTCCATTTTTACGTGCAACACCTGAAGAAGAAATTAGAGGCTTAGATATATCTGAGCATGGTTTAATTTCAGCATATCCTGATTTTGTTTATCAAGTTGAATCAATTGATTATACAGGAGCAATTGAGGTTACAGGTGATGTACCTGTTGCAGAGGCTATATCTGTTAGTCATTTAAGTGAAAATGATGTAACAGTTCCAAAAGAAACAAATGGTACTAAATTTACAAAAATTGAAATCATTTGTAAAGAACGTATGCTTGATAAGCTAAAGGATGGACTTCTATCATTAGGTATTACAGGTATGACAGTAACCCATGTAATGGGCTGTGGTCAACAAAAGGGTAAGCCTGAATATTATCGTCGAATCCAGGTTGAAGCAACACTTCATCCTAAGATTCAAGTTGAAATGGTTGTTGCTAAAGTG
>JAILPD010000089.1 GCA_024690445.1 Acholeplasmatales bacterium | reverse complement strand
AAGCTTTAAGAAAAACTAATCTGAAAAGGAGAAATTATTATGGCTTATAGTAGATTACGTCGTAGTTCAGATCAGAGAAAAGCATTACTTCGTGACTTAGTTACTGATTTAATTCTTAACGGTCAGATCGAAACTACTTTAACAAAGGCTAAGGAATTAAAGAGATTAGCTGATAAGATGGTTACTTTAGGTAAGGAAAACACACTTCATGCTCGTCGTCAAGCAGCATCATTCATTCGTTTTGAGAAGGATGAAGAAGGTAAGTTCGCAGTTCAAAAGTTATTTTCTGAAATTGCACCTAAGTATGTAAATCGTAACGGTGGTTATACAAGAGTTATCAAGACTGGTTTCCGTCGTGGCGATGCTGCACCTATGGCAATTATCATGTTCGTTGAAGAATAATTATTGATATTAAGTTGTAAGAGATTCATGTCTTTTACAACTTTTTATTTTGCTTTTATTCATAAAATATCGAAAATTATTAGTATTTAAGATAATTATTCGAAATGAATGTAATCAATTTTAATAAAATTTTATTGTTTATTCATTAAAATGAATAATATTTGGATTTTTTCTTTTAATAGTCTATTATTTGATAGGTCAATTATGATATAATGTTATAAAATGTTATATTTTAGAAGGAGATTTTATGAACACTAAAGATTTAAAGGATTTTGATAAGGATTTATATGATGCTATCGAAAATGAGTTAGAAAGACAAAGAACTCATATCGAATTAATAGCTTCTGAGAATTTCGTTTCTAAGGCTGTTTTAGAAGCACAAGGATCTATTTTAACTAATAAATATGCTGAAGGTTATTGTGGCAAAAGATATTATGGTGGATGTGAAAATGTTGATGTAATTGAAGCATTAGCAATTGAACGTGCTTGCCAATTATTCAATGCTAATTTCGCAAATGTTCAACCTCATTCAGGTGCATCTGCAAACTTAGCTGCATACAATGCTATTTTATTACCAGGTGAAAAGATTTTAGGTATGTCACTAGATGCTGGTGGACACTTAACTCATGGTTATTCAGTTAACTTCTCTGGTAAGATTTATCAAGCTGTAAATTATGGCTTAACTGATGATGGCTTTATTGATTATGATAAGGTAGAAGAGATTGCATTAAATGAATTACCTAACGTAATCGTTGCTGGTGCATCTGCTTATCCAAGAATTATTGATTTTAAGAGATTTAGAGAAGTTGCTGATAAGGTAACTGAAAAGGCTGGTCGTAAGTGCTACTTCATGGTAGATATGGCTCATATCGCTGGTTTAGTAGCTGCTGGCTTACATCCAAATCCAATTGAGTATGCTGATATCGTAACTACAACTACTCATAAGACATTAAGAGGACCTCGTGGTGGTATGATTTTAACTAATGATGAAGCATTAGCAAAGAAGATCAATTCATCAGTATTCCCTGGTTGCCAAGGTGGACCACTTGAGCATGTTATCGCTGGTAAGGCTGTAGCTTTCAAGGAAGCATTACAACCAGATTTTAAAGAATATGCAAGTCAAATCGTAAAGAATTGTAAGGCATTAGCTGATGAAATGATTAAGCTTGGTTATAAGTTAGTATCAGGTGGTACTGATAATCACTTAATCTTAGTTGATATCTATGGTTCTGTAGGTGTTACAGGTAAGAAGGCAGAAAGAATTCTTCATTCTGTAAATATTACAACAAATAAAAATGCAATTCCAAATGATACTCAAAAGCCTACAATTACTTCAGGCTTAAGACTAGGTACTGCAGCAGTTACAACTAGAGGCTTCAAGGAAGAAGATATGAGAAAGGTTGCTAACTGGATTAATAGAGCATTAAGAAATGCTGATAATGAAGAAGAATTATTAAAGGTTCAAAACGAAGTTAAGGAATTAATGAAGAATCATCCTTACTTATAATTCTTAAAAAATAATTAGACTACACAAAGGGGTGTAATCTTATGATTAAAATTTATATTTTATCAAATGATATAAAATTTATACGTACTTCAGAGGCTTTACTCGGTAAGGTTAATTTTAAAACAGAGGCCTTAGGAATAAAGCCTGAAGAGGTATTTAATTATATTTGTAAGCATCCAACAGATTTTATTTTGATTCAAAATACATATCTTAATGGATATTATCAATTAATTGATATGCTATTAAATGCTAATAAATGTAGTATCATTTATGTTACTCCAAATCTAGAGGAGGGTATAGTTTATAATGCTATGTCATCACCTAGATTTTATATGATTAATTTTGATAGGATGTCATCTATTCCTGATTTAATTCCTTTAATGGAAAGAGATAGGAAAATAATTGAAAATATTAATAATAGCCTTGAGACATATAAAGAAAAAATCAATGAAGAAAGACTTGTTAGAAAAGCTAAATTATATCTTATGAATGAACATAATATAGATGAGGAAGAAGCTTACAAAAGGATTTTAAAAAAATCAATGGACGAAAGAATATCAAAGCTCCAAGCTGCTAAAAATATTTTAGGAGGTAGATAAGGTGATAGCGAAGACTAGAGAGATTTACAAGGATAAAAGACTTACAAATAGTTTGCCCTCAGTTAGATATGTAGATCCAGAATTTGTTTATCTTGGAATCACAAATCAAAGATGTGCAACTGGTGAATCTTTTGTTAAACCTGGTGATCATGTTGATATGGGACAGGTTGTCGGATTAAGACATGGCCCTTTCTTTGATCAGCCAATTCATAGTACAGTAAGTGGAGAAGTAGTAGGTACTGTAAAGAAGTTCCACAGAAGTGGTAAGTTAACTGAATTCATTCAAATTAAGAATGATAAGAAAAATACTTTTGCGGACACTATTAAGGAAAGATCTGATGAAGAAATTGCTAAATTAACAAGAGAGGATTTTGTTGAAATTACTAAGAAGTGCTCTTTAGTAGGTTTAGGTGGTTCATCATTCCCTACATATATTAAGTTCCAAACAACAGATCCTATTGATACAATTTGTATTAATGGTGTTGAATGTGAGCCTTATTTATCAGCTGACCACAGAATGATAATGGAGCACCCAAGAAGAATCATTCAAGGATGCTTATATGCTCTTCAAGCATTTAATGCTAAGAGAATTGTCATTTGTATTAAGAAGAAGTATCAAGACTTATATGATACTTTAACAGCAGAATTAACAAGATTCCCTGGAGCCCCTGTTACAGTTAAACGTGTTGGTAATTATTATCCACAGGGCTGGGAAATTGAAATGATTAAGACTGGTCTCGGAATTAAGGTTCCAGCTGGTGTATTACCTGCAAAGCTTGGTATTATGGTATTTAACGTTTCAACAATCGCTGGATTATGGAGAGCTATTAAATGGAATGAGCCAGTTATGAAGAGAAATTTCACTTGTACTGGTGATGGTGTTAAGATTCCAACAAACTTCCGTTTAAGAGTTGGTACTTCATTAAAGGAAATAATCGACCAATGTGGCGGATATACTGAAGATTCAGATAGTAAGGTACTTATCCTTGGTGGACCAATGATGGGTGCTAACCTAGTTAGAGATGACGCAGTTATTACAAAGACATGTACATCTTGTATTATTATGAATGAAAAGAAATACAAGGAAGAACCATGTGTTAGATGTGGTTCATGCGTATATTCATGTCCTGCAGGATTACAGCCAGTTCAAATTATGCAGGCAGTAAAGAATAATGATAAGGATGCATTAAAGAACAAGCTAAATATTAGATCTTGTATCTTATGTGGTATGTGTTCTTATACATGTACTTCTAAAATTCATTTAACTGAGTATTGCCGTAAGGGCAAGAAGCTCGCTCTTTAGGAGGTATAGGAATGAAATTAGTTCCACAAACTTCGCCTTATATTCGTAAGAACGTATCAGTTGCTAGAATGATGGCTGATGTAATTGTAGCTTTAATGCCAATTACTTTATTCGCAATGATATATAATGGATGGGGCGGAATCTATGTAATCTTATTATCTTTAGCTACAATGCTTATTGGTGAATTATTATGTACATTATTCATTAAGTGGCCTAAGGATATGAAATTTAAAGAATTATTTACTAAAGAAGGCTTTGCTAAAGTAAAGGAATTATATACAGTAAATAATTTCTTAGCTCCTATTATTAGTGCATTAATATTCGCACTTATTATGCCAGCTAATTGTTCACCTTATGTTGTTATTTTAGGTGCTTTATTTGGTATAGTTGTTGGTAAGATGTTATTCGGTGGTTTAGGTCAAAATATCTTTAACCCAGCTGCCGCAGGTAGAATTTTCGCAACAATTTGCTTCGGTGCAAAAATCAATGAAGCAAATGTATCAACAATAGTTGCTGATGCAACACCTCTTGGTGCTGTAAAAGGTAGCTTAAATTCAATGATTTTTGATTTAGGTGATTTATTCTTAGGTAACGGTATTGGTGGTACACTTGGTGAAGGATGTAAGCTATTAATTTTAGTTGGTGCTTTATATCTATTCGCTAGAAGATCAGCTGATTTAAGATCAGCATTAAGCTATTTCTTAAGCTTTGCAGTTGTTATGCTTATAGCATGTGTTAGTTACGCTGGTAAATTTGAAGGCAATGCTGCTAAGATGTGGGCATATCAATTATTATCAGGTGGTGTAATCTTCGCTGCTGTATTTATGATTACAGACCCAGTTACTTCACCTACTACTAAATTTGGACGTGTTGCTTTTGGTACAATCGCCGGTTCAATTACAGCTTTAATCAGAGTTGTAGGCGCTTATCCAGAAGGAGCAGCATTCTCAATTCTAATTGCAAATACTATGGCTCCTGCATTAGATTACTTCATGCGTGGTAAGCCAAATACATATACATGGAAGCAATGCCTAGGCTTAGGTATCGGCATTGTAGTTGTATGCTGTATTGCGTCTGCAGCTGTGATGGGAGGTTGGTTCTAATGAAGAATTATTTAAAGATCTCCGTCGTATTATGTTCAATTGCTTTAATTTGCGCATTAGTTTTAGCAGCATTAAATCTATTAACTAAGCCTATCATTGATAAGAATGCTGAAACTACACAAACTGAAACAATGAAAGCAATCTATTCTGATTATGATGCTGAAAAATCAACTGTTACATATGATGTTAACAATGGTGGTTCAGGTAAGGCAGCTGAAATACTTAAGATAGTAGAAGCTAAGAATGCTTCTGATACAGTATTAGGCTATGTTTATACTCTTAAAGGTACTAATCAATATGGTACTATCCAATTAATGGTTGCTATCTCATCTAATAACGTAGTTTATCAAGTAGAATTCCTAGAGAATAGTCAATCATTTGCTTCAACAGTTGCTACATGGGTTAAGCAGACATTCAATAATAAGGGTGCTGAAAAACATGAGGCTGGTTTTACTTCTGATGTTACTTTAGGTTCAGAATTAACTGAAAGCCAATTAAAAGCAGCAGATGTTAAGTGTGGTGCTACTTATGGTGCTACAACTGTTAAGACATTAGTTGGTATTGCATTATCTGATAAGGAGGCGGCTTAGTATGGAAAAGACAAAAAGTGTTTCTAAGAATAAAGCAGCGCTTCTTGCTGGTATAATTACTGAAAATCCTACATTCGTATCATTACTTGGTATGTGTCCAACACTTGCAACTACTAAATCTGTAGAAGCAGCTATTGGTATGGGTTTATTAGTTATCTTAACTTTAATTGGTTCTAACACAATTATTTCATTATTACGTAATATCATTCCATCTCAAGTAAAGATTCCATGTTATATCTTAATCATTGCTACATTCGTAACAATCTTAAAGATGTTAACTGAAGCTTTTATTCCAGAATTATATTCATCTTTGGGTGTATTTATTTCACTAATTGTAGTTAACTGTATAATCCTGGGTCGTGCAGAAGCTTATGCTTCTAAGAATGGACCTGTCGCATCATTCTTTGATGGTTTAGGATCAGGTATCGGATTTACAATGGCAATTTGTATCGTTGCTTTAATTAGAGAAATTGTAGGTACAGGTGCTTTATCATTTGGTGTATATTTCCCAATTGGTGCACAATACATCTTCCATATTATTCCTGAAGCTTATGCAATTCCTATCTTTGTACAATCTGCAGGTGGTTTCTTAACATTAGCATTTGTTTTAGCATTCTTAGCTTGGAGAAAGAATAGAAAAGAAGCTCAAAAGCTTGCTTTAGAAAGAGCTAGAATTGAAGAATTAAAGGCTAAGAAGGCTAAGGAATTAGCTGAAAAGAAGGCTGCTGAGGCTAAGGCTTTAGAAGAAGCTAAGAAGGCAGAAACTGCTAAAGAAGAAGTTAAACCTGTTGAGGTTAAGGAAGAAGCTAAGCCTGAAGTTAAAGCTGAAATAAAAGAAGAGGCAAAGCCAGAGGCTGCTCCTGTTAAAGAAGAGCCAAAGGCTGAAGATAAGAAAGAAATTAAAGAAGAGAAAACTGAAGTTAAGGAGGTAGCATAATATGACTTGGTTAAGTGTAATAGTTACATTCTTACTTGCTGTAACAAATGCAATGTTAATTAACAATGTTACATTAGCAAGATTTTATGGTATTTGTCCTTTCTTAGGTGTTTCTAAAAAGACTAACGCAGCATTAGGTATGGGTATTGCTGTAACAGTTGTTATCATTTTAGCTGCAATTGTTTGTTGGCCAATTTATCAATTATTAGTTGCTGCTGAGATTGAATTCATGAGTACAATTACTTATATTTTGGTTATTGCATCATTAGTTCAATTATTAGAAATGATTATTAAGAAATTTTCTCCATCATTATATAAGGCACTAGGTGTGTATCTTCCTCTTATTACAACTAACTGTGCTGTACTTGGTGTAGCAGAGGGTAATAATGGAGCATCTTTTGCAGATTCAATGTCTAATGCCATTGGTACTGGTCTTGGTTTCTGCTTAGTAATTGTTATTTTCTCAACTATTAGATATCGTTTAGATGCATCTAATGCACCTAAAGCATTTAAGGGAATTCCTATTGCATTAATCACAGCCGCTTTAATGGCTATGGCATTCTTAGGATTCTCAGGAATGATTTAAAATATGTTTTTGATTGCTAAATCGACTGCTCTAATTATTTCTATTTCAATTATTGCTATCTTAATAGTAATATTCTTTGTATCATTTGTTAAAAATAGAAAAACTCCAGTTCCTAAGGGCTGTGAGCATATTAAGATTAGTGAAGAGAATTGTGGAGCATGTCAGGTAAATGATTGTTCCATCAAACAAAAGTTTGATGTAGAAAAGTTGAGAGAAGAGTTAAAGGAGGAAGAAAAAGATGATATTAGTTAGTGCTTTGACTATTTTATGGGCAGTATTAATACTTGCTGTATTAGGATTATTATTTGGTTTCGGACTTGCTATTGCTGCAAAGGTATTCTATGTAGAAGTTGATACAAGAATAGAAGATATTACAGCAATTCTTCCAAATGCCAACTGTGGTGCTTGTGGTTTTCCTGGTTGTGCTGGTTTTGCTGAGGCTATCGTAGAAGGTAAGGCTGAAAACTTATCTCAATGTAAGCCAGGTGCTAAATCAGGTAAGCCTGAAATTATCAGAAAGTATCTTGATGAACATCCTAATCCAGATGGAAGTATCAATCCAATTAAAATGTAATTAAAGTCCTTCCTTTATGGAAGGATTTTAAAATACTCTTGAAAAAATGAGATTTTTGAGTAAAATATACAATATAAATACCGGTTCAAGGAGAATTCAATATGAAATGGGTAACAATGTGGGGCAACGCCCAGTCCACAGTTTTACCAATGCCTCAAAGATATGCAAAGGATTTAACTTTAAGATATCCGGTATTGGTACCATTTAGTGGAAATAAAATAAGAATAACATTAGATAATTATTGTGTAAATGAATGTTCAAAAATTGACTTAGTAACGGTATCAAAAGGTAAAACATTATCTGATACACAAAGTGATGAGGTAATTTATTTAACTTTTGGTGGCAAAAAGGAAGTAATATTAGAACCACATCAATCAGCGACATCTGATGAGTGCGAAATAGAATTACAATCAGATGAATTCTTAATAGTATCAATGTATATTAAGGATTATACTAATCTTACTGGTGGTGTTGATATTACAGGACCATTATCAAAAGGATATTTTGCATATGGTAACCAAATATTAAATAAGAATTTAGATATTAATACATCTAAATCAACTTCTTGGGTATTTTTCTTATCTAATATCGATATTTATACAAATGATAATAATAAAGCAATCATTTGTTATGGAGATTCGATTACATCTCAAAACTGGCCTGATGAAATGCTTATAGCATTAAGAGAACATAATATTAAAAATATCTCTATTGTTAGAAAGGCTGTATCAGGTACTAGAGTATTAAGACAATATGAGTGTATTACTTATCAATCATATGGTCTTAAGGGATCTAATAGATTTAGACATGAGATTTCATCAGTATCTGGAGCTGAGGCAGTAATTATTCAGCATGGAATAAATGATATCATTCATCCAGTAGGAGAAGATGTTAATATCTTTAGACCAATGAGCGATTTACCAACATCAGATGAATTGATAGAAGGTATCAATTATTATATAGGTATCGCTAATGAATTAAATTTAAATGTTTATGTTGGTACATTGTTACCAATATATAATTGGAGAACATATGCTCCATTTAGAGAAATTCTAAAAAATGAATTCAATTATAAAATAAGAAACATTTATAAATGTATTGATTTTGAAGAAGAAATAGGTCAAAACATTGACGGTGTTTGGAAATTCAAGGATGGCTGTGATTCTGGTGATCATCTACATCCTTCAAAATATGCCTATAAGTTGATGGGCTATTTAGCAGCTAAAAAGATTTTAGAATAAGGAGGTGCTAATATGAAAAGAGTGAATCAATCAAAAGCATGGTTGTATTTATTACCAGCAATTTTGTTATTGATATTTTTTACAGTAATTCCATTTATTAAAATCATAGGCTTTTCATTTATGCAGGACTATAGTATTAGCACTAATACTTATAGTGGCATAGGCTTTTCTAATTTCGCTGATCTATTTAATAGTACAGGCTTTGTAGAAGCGTTAGGAACAACAGCTATCGCAATTGTTGTTTCAATTCCTGTATCATTGTTCGTTGCTTTAGCGATGGCTATCGCATTAAATAATATTAAGGTATTAAATAGATTATTTAGAACAGTGTTCTTTGTTCCATTTGTAACAAATGCCTTAATATTAGGTTATGTTACTATGATTATTTATGTTAACAATAATGTTAGCGTAAGCTTATTTAATTGGTTCTTAGGTTTATTTGGAGTAGAATCAGTAAATTGGCTTACAGGTGCTTATTTCTATAAGCTTGTAGTTTATATTTTATATATCATTTGGAGATTGTTACCATTTGAAATAATTATCTTAATAAGTGCATTACACTCAATTAAGAAGGAATATTATGTTTCTGCTAAAATTGATGGTTGTTCACCTGTAAAGCAATTTAATAAGATTACACTTCCAATGCTAGTGCCAATGCTTTCATTTTTGACATTTTCTGGGGTTATAACAGTACTTAAGGATTTCGATAATGCAATTGGTATATTTGGTGGAGAAAGCCTAACATCAGCTAATTTAACGACATTAACAGGTTATATGTATAGTGGTATGGATTTCTATACTGGTAAATCCTCTGCAGTAGCGTTAATAATATCTGTCATATTCATAGTTTTATTTATGGTAGTATTATTTATGATTAAAAGAAGAAAAGATGCGTAGGAGGTAATAATATGGATGAAATAGAACTAAAACAGACTAAGACCTTCAAAAAAGTAATCGCATTGTTCTTTACTTATTTATTCTTAATAGTATGTTCACTTATCGTGTTATTACCATTTTACTGGATGATTAATGTTTCAATAACATCAGTAGATGGCTTTAATAATGCTAGCCAACCACTATTTGTTAGTGATGACATATTAGAAGGCGTAAAGAATTATTTAGATGTATTTAAAAACTATTCTGCGTTAAGACCAATTGTTAATACATTAATATTTTCTGTATTAACTACAGCATTTGCTATTATTACAGCTATATTAGCTGCCTTTGCCTTTGCTAGATTTGAATTTAAGGGTAAAGGATTTGTGATGTTTATATTCTCTACTTTAGCAATATTACCAAATGAAGTATTAATTATTGGTAATTATTCAACAATGATAGAATTTGGTTTAACATCTACATATATTGGTTTAGTATTTCCATCAGTATTAAATATTATTTTTGTTTTCATTTTATATAGATGTTTCGCATCTGTTAATAATAATATTTATTATGCATCTAAGATGGATGGCTTAAGTGATTTTAATTACTTAAGAAAAGTATTAATTCCAATGTTTAAGCCAACAATTATTGCAATTATTGCATTAAAGTTTGTAGAAAGCTGGAATTTATATGTATGGCCTACATTAGTTAGTAATGAAGAGAATTACAAATTAATTGGTACTACAATTCAAGCAATGAGAATTGGTAATGTCGATGTGCCTGTAATTATGGCATTTATGGTCGTTGTTACTATACCTGTAGTAATTATGTTACTTGTATTTAGAAATACGATTTATAAGGGTATTATCAAGGCTTTAACAAAAGATGAAGATTAAAAAAATGGTCACTAGAATTTCTAGTGACCTTTTAATTATTTATGCTTACTTATTTCTTCATTAAATGAATCAATGAATGTATTATCATTTATTTCTGTTTCTAAATTATATTCAAGTGCTATTTCATAGAATATTTCATCTATTGTATGAAGCTCAATATCATTAGCTTCAAATACATTAGCTAAAATATCATTTAGAATTTGGAAATATTCTTCATTTGCATTTTGATTATTATCTAGGCATTCATTTACCTTTTCACTTAATTCATCTAATAGCTTGATTCCTTTTTTTACTGCTGGTTCATTTGAATTTAATGCTTCACCTTGGAATTCATTAATGTAAAGAAGAAGATTAATTGTTGTACCAAATTTTTCCATCTCTTTAATATCACCCTTAAATTTAGATTCAAGGATAGTATTAATAAAATGGAATTGGTCAAATATATAATCAAAGCCAGTAGAGAAGAATGTCATTTCATCTTCAGATAATTGCTTAAAGTAATGTTGGTTATATAAATATTCTACAACCTTGATTACTGGAACAAATCTAGAAATAGCTTTAGAATTGTTTTTTATTAAAGTAGAGATTAAGTTATTGTTTTCTTTAATGAACGCTTCGTAATCCTTAAAAATATTGATTTCTTCCATATTATCTAGTCTTCATTTGAGGGAATAGAATAACGTCTCTAATAGTAGTAGATTCAGTTAAGAAGATGATTAATCTATCTACACCGATACCAATACCACCTGCAGGAGGCATACCATATTCTAGTGATTCACAGAAATCAACATCCATTTCATTAGCTTCGTCATTACCCTTAGCCTTTTCTTTCATTTGTTCCTCAAATCTTTCTCTTTGATCGATTGGGTCATTTAACTCAGTATAGGCATTAGAGAATTCCTTACCACCAATGAATAATTCAAATCTTTGTACAAATCTAGGATCGTTAGGATCCTTTTTTGTTAATGGAGAAATCTCGATTGGATGTCCCATTAGGAATGTAGGTTGAATTAATGTATGCTCACAATATTCCTCGAAGAAGGCATTGATGATATGACCAACAGTGAAGTGTGGTTCAACTGGCACCTTATGTTCTTTAGCGATTTGTGTAGCTTCTTCAAGAGTATAATTATTATTCTTAAAATCTACGCCTGTAGCTTCCTTAATTAATTCACACATAGTAACACGTCTAAATGGCTTTGAAATATCAATTAATCCGCCATTTTCAACAGTCATCTCTTCAGGGTTTTCGATAGAAGTGAATGGGTTTTTGAAAATTGTCTTTCCAATTACCTTTTCTGCGGCATATCTAATTACACCCTCATTTAATTCCATCATTGAGCTTAAATCACCATATGCTTGATATAATTCAACAGTAGTGAATTCTGGGTTATGAGTCTTATCCATACCTTCATTTCTAAAGATACGTCCGATTTCATATACTCTTTCTAATCCACCAACTAATAATCTCTTTAAATGTAATTCAGTTGCTATTCTTAAATAGAAGTTAGCATCTAATGCATTATGATGTGTAATGAATGGTCTAGCAGTAGCACCACCTTGAATATTTTGAAGAACTGGTGTTTCAACCTCGATAAATCCTTTATTATCGAAATATTCTTGCATAGCACGAATAATTCTTGGTCTTTGGATAGCTACTCTCTTAGCATCCTCATTCATAATTAAATCTAGATAACGTCTTCTATATCTTTCTTCAACATCTTGTAGACCATGGAACTTTTCTGGTAATGGTCTTAATGCTTTTACTAAATGAGTGTATTCCTTACATCTAACTGTGATTTCACCAGTTTGTGTAACCATTACAGTACCTTCAATACCAACGATATCACCGATATCAGCTAGTTTGAATAGGTTATACATATCTTCACCTACATCATCCTTTCTGATATAGATTTGAATCTTGCCCATTTTATCTTGAACAGAGAAGAATGAAGCCTTACCCATTTTACGGATAAACATAATTCTTCCCGCTACCTTAACATTGATATTTAATGCTTCAAGCTCTTCATGAGTTTTACCTGCATAAGTATTCTTAATTTCAATACTATGATGAGTTACATCATATTTTTGTCCAAAAGGATCTAATCCTAATTCTTTATATTTTTCAAGCTTACCACGTCTTACGATTTCTTGTTCTGATAGGTTTTCCATAAAAATCCTCCTTGCTTTTAAAAAATTCTCATTAATTATAACATAATTACATAAGTAATTACAAATAAATTTAAGTTGAATAAAATGTTTTCTAGACTTATAATCAAACCGAGGCGATAAAAATGATGACATACGAAAGAAAAGCATATTACCATGAAACAGATCAAATGGGAGTTATTCACCATTCTAATTATTTAAGATGGTTAGAAGAAAGTAGAATATTCTTTTTAGATTCTTTAGGATTAAGCTATAAAAAGCTAGAAGAGATGGGAATAATATCTCCAGTTGTTTCAATAAAAATAGATTATATTAAGCCTGTTAGATTTGATGATGTTGTTTTAATCAATTTAAAGGTAATTAAGTATACTGGTGTAAAAATGATTTTTAGTTATGAAATCATTGATAAAGAAACTAAGGAATTAAGAATTAAGGCTGAAAGTTCACATTGCTTTACTGATGGTAAGAGTGTTATTTCTTTTAAGAGAGAAAAGCCAGAATTACATAAAATAATTGATGATTACGTTAATTCTAGTAACGATATGGAATAGGAGTTTTTATGGATATTATATTAAAATCATCATCTCCTAGACGTAAAGAATTATTAGAAAAAATGGGATATGAATTTAAGATTAAAGTTTATGATGTTGATGAAAAGCTAGATGATAGCTTATCACCATATGATAATGTTAAATTACTTAGTTATAAGAAGGCTTCAGTCAATCAAAATGAGGATTATGGTTCTATATTAATTGGCTGTGATACTATTGTTGTTTTAGATAACAAAATATATGGAAAGCCAAAGAATGAAAAAGACGCTTTTGATATGCTTAAGAAGCTATCTGGAAAAAAACATCAGGTAATGAGTGGCTTATGCGTTATTTACAAGGATAAGGTATTTAACGATGTAGAAGTATCTAATGTATATTTTAAAGAATTAAGTGATGAAGATATTTTTAAATATATTGAAACTAAAGAGCCATTTGGGAAGGCGGGGAGTTATGCTATCCAAGGACTTGGTAATGCATTAGTAGCTCGTTATGAAGGTTCATTGAATAATATTATAGGACTTCCTACTGAGATGCTTAAAAAGATATTGGGTGAAATAAATGAAATGGAAAATTAGAGATATTGAGATTCCTAATCAATTAGTTTTAGCCCCAATGGCAGGAAATACTAATGAAGCATTTAGAATTCTATGTAAGGAAATGGGTGCTGGATTAGTAGTAGCAGAGATGGTATCTGATAAAGCCATTGGTTTTAAAAATGCTAAAACATTGAAAATGACAAAAGTAAATAGTGTTGAACATCCAATTTCAATGCAGGTTTTTGGTGGAGATAAGCAATCTTTAGTCCAAGCAGCAATCTATTTAGATAAGAATTCTGATTGTGACATTATAGATATTAATATGGGGTGTCCTGTTAATAAGGTAGCAAAGAAGAGTGGAGCTGGTGCGGCACTACTTCAAGACCCTAATAATGTATATGAAATTGTTAAAGCAGTAGTAGAGGCAGTATCTAAGCCAGTAACTGTAAAAATGAGATTAGGCTGGGATATGGAGCATATTAATTGTGTTGAAAATGCTAAATTAATTGAAAAGGCTGGAGCATCTGCAATTACTTTACATGCTAGAACAAGAAGTCAATTCTATTCAGGAAATGCTGATTGGAAATATATTAAGGAAGTAGTAGATGCGGTAAATATACCAGTTATTGGAAATGGTGATATTGTTGATTATAAAACATGTAAGCAAATGTTAGATGAGACAGGCTGTACAGCAGTAGCTATTGCTAGAGGTTCTTTAGGTAATCCATTTATCTTTAGAGAATGTAAAGCTTATTTAGAAGATGGTTCTATATTAGAAAAACCTACTAATGAAGAAATCTATAACACAATAATAAGACATTATGAAATGTTATTAGATTTAAAGGGACCTAAATTAGCATTGCTTGAGATGAGAAGTCACGTATCATGGTATATAAAAGGTATGCCTGGTAGTGCTAGAATTAAAGATTTGTGCAATAAACAATCAGATTTTAACGAAGTGCAAGAAATATTAAAAAATTATTTAAAACTTGCTTAAAATAGCCTTTTTTGTGATTTTGCAACCAATAGTTGCGTAACTTCAAACTAGATTTGGTAGTGAGCAACCAATTTTTTTGGTACATTGAAGGTGTAAATTTTAGGAGGAAAGAGTTATGAATATTGAAATTGCAAACAGATTACAAAAATTAAGAAAAGAGAATGGTTATTCACAAGAAGAACTAGCTGATAAGTTGGGTATTTCAAGACAGGCTGTATCTAAATGGGAAAGAGCTGAATCATCTCCTGATACAGATAATCTTATTATATTAGCAAGATTATATAATATGTCTTTAGATGAATTATTAAATGATAATGAATCTAATGAAGAAATTAGAGAAAGAACAATTGATAAGGAAAAAGATAACAAAGATCAAAATGTAATTTCCTTAACTGATGATGAGGGTCAAACAGTAAGAATTGAAAATGGCCATATTAGATTTATTAATAAAGATGGTTCAGAAGAACATCTAGATAAGAATAAGGTTATTGCCTTATCAATTATTGATTCAATTGTACTATTATTTACATTAACAGGATATTTAGTTTGGTCACTTGTTTTTAATGCATGGGAAGTATCTTGGGTATTATGGGTATTAATGCCTGCTGTTATGTCTATATTTGAAGCGATTTTTAAGAAACAAATTACTAAGTTCGTTT
>JAILPD010000081.1 GCA_024690445.1 Acholeplasmatales bacterium | reverse complement strand
CATGATAATTACACATTCTTTGATTATGGTACTACAAGCCTAATGGCAGATGAATATCAGGTCATAGATGCGGCAAGAGTAGCTTTAGCTATTGTATTAGTTTCTGAAGGTATTCCTTTTATTCATGCAGGTCAAGAATTTTATAGAACGAAACAAGGTGTTGAAAACTCATATCAATCTAGAGGATTAATTAATAAATTTTCATATTCTAGAAGAGATAAATATATTCAGGGTGTTAAGATGGTAAGAGATTTAATCTCTATTAGAAAAGAATATCCTGTATTTAGACTAAAAACACAAAAACAAATTGCTAATCAAGTTCATTCTTTAATGGGATTAAATGGTGAACATAGAACTAGTTTTGTATTTATTGATGACAAATATGAGTTATTTGTTATAATAAAGAATGATTATAAGGATGACGTTTTAGAATTAGGTGATGTCACTCTTATATTTGATGGTTATAGCAGATGTGATTTAAAGGTAAATAAATATACCTTCAAGAATCCTGGTGTTTATATCCTTAGAAAGGATAGATAAAAATGGTAGTTATTGGAAAGATTATTGGAATTAATACATCAGATGGATTGATCAATTTAACAGTTGAGGATAAGAATAAAGAAATTTTTAATTTAAAAATATCTAGTATTTATGCTGATAAATTTAAAGCAACTGATGTTTTTGAATTTGAATGCACTTTAGATAATAGAGATGGAAGAGTTAGATATAATATTGACTCATTTAAAAATGTAAGAGATTTTGAATATGAAGCTAAGGCAGATGCCTTACATAGCTTTTATAAATCAGCTCCATTTTCTATTAAAGAGGCAGAAGATGAAATCACTAAATATGTAAATAAAATATCTAATAAAATCTTAAAGGATATCGTTAATTATTTATTAGATAAGTTCCATGATGATTTCTATATTTATCCTGCCGCTACTAAGATGCATCATAATTATATTGGTGGATTATCATATCATGTAATTGGTATGTTACATTTAGCTGATGGTTTTTTAAATACATATAGCTATTTAAATAGTGACTATGTATATGCTGGCATTATTTTACATGATGTTGCGAAAGTATCAGAGCTTACTGAACCTATTAATCCTCAATATTCAACTGAAGGTCAATTAGTAGGACATTTAGTAATGGGAGCTATTGAGGTCAAGATGGCTGCAAAAGAATTAGGCTATAGCGATAGTGAGGAAGCATTAGTATTAATTCATATGCTAATATCTCATCATGGTGTTCCTCAATTTGGAGCCGCTAAAAAGCCTATGGTAGCTGAGGCAATGTTATTATGGTATATTGACTCAATTGATTCTAAATTCCGTGTTATGGAAGAAGAATTAAACAATACAGAAGAAAAAGAATTTACACAACCTATTGGTGTAATTGAGAAGACTAAAATTTATAAGATCTAGTTTTAAACTAGGTCTTTTATTTTTGGTTAGAAAAAACTATAATAATAGTGTTTTTAGATTAGAGGTGTTAATGTGGTTAAGGAAATTTTGGAAGAAATAAAAAAATCATGCTTTTCTGTTCTTCCAATATATTTATTAGTCATGTTTTTATTATTAATAAGAGTAATTTCGTTAACTGGTCTTGAAATATTATCATTCTCATTAGCTACCATTTTTGTAATAATTGGTATCTCATTATTTAATTATGGTGCTGAGCATGCGATGACTCCAATAGGTAAGCAAGTTGGTAAAGGTTTAACCAAACAAGGAAAAGTATGGGTTTTAATTTTAGTAGTATTTTTATTTGGTTTTGTTATCACTGTTGCTGAACCAGATTTATCTGTACTAGCGTTACAAACAGAATCAGTATTTCCTAAAATGGTATTAATCATCGCAATAGGCGTATCTGTTGGATTCTTCTTATTATTAGCAATTTTAAAGATATTAAAGAAAATTAATTTGATTAGATTATTATCAGTTTTATATATGATTGGATTTGCTATGATGGCGTTACTTGCTTTTCAAGGTAAAGAAAACATGATTGCATTATGTTTTGATTCTGGTGGTGTTACAACAGGACCTATGACTGTTCCATTTTTAATGGCTTTAGGTGCCGGTGTTGCCTCAGTATTGGCTCAAAAGAGTGAAAAGGATGCATCATTTGGTTTTATTGCTTTTTCATCTATTGGCCCAGTTATAGCAATGCTTATTATGTCTTTATTTGCAAAAAGTGAACTTAATTATCAACTAGCCAATTATGCATTAGATGATAATTTCTTCTTGTCATATATCAAGTACGTATGGGAGAAGGTATTAAGTGTTGGTTTATCGATTGCTTTATTATTAATTTGTTTCTTAATTGTTGATTTATTATTTTTACATATTGAACAAAAGAAATTATTAAGATTATTAAATGGTTTAGCATTTGCATATATTGGATTAGTATTATTTTTAGCTGCTGTTGATGCTGTATATATGGGTGTAGGATTTAAGATTGGAACAGAACTTGCCACATCAAATGTTGCTGTAATAATAATTATTGCATTTGTAATTGGTGCTTTAACTGTATTGGCTGAACCTGCAATTAAGATATTAATTACTCAAGTTGAAGAAATGACTAATGGTTTAATTAAAAAAAGAAATATGCTAATTGCCTTAGCTATAGGTGTTGGTGCTTCGATTAGTTTAGCATTAATTAGAATCTACTTTAAATTTTCTATTTTATATATTGTAATTCCTGGTTATATTTTATGCTTTATTTTAGCATTCTTTATTCCAAAGATTTATACAGCAATTGCATTTGATGCAGGTGGTGTTGCATCTGGTCCTTTAACATCAAGCTTTATTTTACCAATTGCTTTAGGATTATGTGCAAGTTTAAATGGCGTAAATGAAATATTATCTTATGGTTTTGGCGTAGTGTCATTAGTTGCTTTATCTCCATTGATTTCTATTGAATTATTAGGTGTTATTTCTAATGTTATTAATAGAAGAAAAGTAAGACATGAAATAAAGAAGGTATTAAGGGAAGATGATAAGGTTCTTATCTCTTTTGGTGAATAAATATGAAAAAGAATACGAGCTTAACTAAGTTATACCTTTTGGTTATTTCGCTTCCAAAAGGTAAAAAGGAAATAATAGGAGATATGCTTGGCAAATATGATGTTACTGCATACTTATCTACTTTAGCTAGAGGATCTTATGAAAAATCTTTTTCTAAAGAATTGATGTTTTGTGTAATTAAAGAAGATCAAATTAAGGATGCAATGTTTCAAATAGAAGATAAATTTGCAAGTTTTAAAAGTAATATTTCAATGATATATGCTATACCACTTGAAAATATAATTGGTGTATCTAGTTATATAGCATTAGCGAATGGAGGAACTAAATAATGGATGTTAAATTATATAATATAGTCGCTATTGTTAATGAAGGAAATTCTGATAAAGTTATGGAAATTGCTAAGGATTGTGGCGCTAGAGGTGGAACAATTATTTCGGCAAACGGTAGTGTAACATCTGATGCTGCCGAGCAATTATATGGTCTTGGAATCCATCCCGAAAAAGAAATTGTGCTGATATTAGTAAATGAATCACTAGTAGCAAAGATATTAGAAAATTTATATGACAAATTAGGTAGAACAACTGAGGCGATGGGTATTTTCTTTTCTCTTCCTGTTTCTCATGCTTCTGATAATTTATTAAATCAATATAAGAAGAAAAAGACTCCTCAAGCTAAGAATGAAGAAAATACAGAAGAAAAGAAGTAGTTATGTAGTAGTTATGTATTACTGAAAATAAGTTCAGTAAATTTGAATGAATGGATGGCTTTAAAAGTATTTCTTGTAAAAGGCAAGAATTTGTTTTATAATAATGTTGTTTTTAATAAGTTATGATTTGGACCGTAGTAGAATTAATTTATTCTAGAGAGGGAATTGTATGGTGAAATATTCCTAATAAAAATTCT
>JAILPD010000044.1 GCA_024690445.1 Acholeplasmatales bacterium | reverse complement strand
GTCATCATAATCAATTTCTTTTTTAATCATTGATTCAATATTCAATGTTACTTTTTTAAAAAAAGTATAATGTAAATATGGAGCCTTCAATTTTATCACCTAGAATAATTATATAATCAATGATTATTTTTTTTAAGTATTTATTTAATTTTAGGGTAAATTATAGTAGAATATTTAATGTTTAGGGATGTGTTTTTATGAAATTATTAACTAAGAATATGCAACAAGATATGGCTGTTCAAATGTGTAATAAAGCAAGAGATATTGATATTTGTATTTTTAATGCTTTAGATGGTTCAATGCCAAAGGATTATTTACTTGACTGTTTAACATTATATGAAACAGAAGATGGTGGTTTTGGTCATGGACTTTATATCGATAATTATAATACAAATGCTAGTTCTTATCAGGTATATGAGGCTTTAAGATTACTTGATATGCTAGATTTTGATTCTAGCTGTGATTTAGAATTATATGATCATATCGTTAACAGATGCTTCAATTATTTATATAATAGAGCTGAATTTAAGGATGGAAAATGGAATCCAAATGTAAAATCAAATGATGATTTTGCACATGCTGAAATTTTTTCTTATACAGATTTAAATAAGGAAATATTTGGATATCATCCAACTGCCGCTATTATTGGCTATACTTTAACATTATGTAAGCCAACTAAGGCTTATTATAAAAAGGCCTTAAGATATTTAGATGATTGTATCAAATATTTATATAACGCTAATTCATTAAATAAATATGAAGCAATTTCTTATGCTAGTCTTTTAAATTCATTAAAAAAGGCAAATGTATTAAAGGATGAATGGAAGAAGATTGAAGATAAATTAATAGCTAACGCTAAGGATAATGTATCTTTAAATTTTGAGGATAGTAATTCATTACACCCACTTGAGGCTGCATTATATTTAGATGATCCTGATTTAAATACGCTTAAGGACGAAGAATTAGATTATCTAATTTCATCTATTAAATCATTTGGTTTATGGGATAATCCAAAAGGCTGGGGATGGGATAAATATCCTGAGGCAGATTCAGCTTCTTTAAAGTGGATTGGTGCTCAAACTGTTTATAATTACTTTTTATTAAAAAAGTGTGGACGTATTGAGTAAATAGGCATATAATTACATTGTAATTTAATTTCATATACTTCGGGGTTTGGTGTAATTCCATACCGGCGGTAAAGTCCGCGAGCAATAGCATGAACAGGTGAAATTCCTGTACCGACAGTAGAGTCTGGATGAGAGAAGTTATTTTAAAGCTTTTTTTAGAATAAATGGTGCCCCATAAATTGGGCACTTTTTTTATGAAGTAAATGATTTTTAAATTAACATTTACAGGAGGTTTTAAAATGGAAAGGGAATTAAAGTCTGATTCGACTAAAAACATCAAAAAGTATTTAATAATTTTTATTATTCTAGCAGTCTTAGGATTAGGACTAATTGCACTTGGCTTTACACTAGATAGAATAGGCGCTAGCACTTTTGTAAAGACAGAAGAGGTAAAGAAGTATTCACCTGCATTCTATATTTATTTATTAGAAATTGGTGGTGCTATTATCTTTTTAGCATCATTTGGTAATTTATATACTTATTTACAAGAAAAATATAATTTACGTAGGATGAATGTTAAGCAGATGGCTGTAATTGCTGTATTTGGAGCGTTAGCAGTTATTCTTTATTATTTTGGTAAATTTAATTTACCATTCTTCCCAAGCTGGCTAGATGTACAATTTTCTGATGTTCCTGCCCTTTTAGTATCATTTATGTATGGTCCTATTTCAGGAATATTAGTAATAGTTGTAAGATTCTTTTGTAAGCTACCTGGTACATCAACTGTTGGTGTAGGTGAATTTGCCGATGTATTAATTGGTGTTACATTATGCTTAGTAGCTGGTTTAATTTATAAAAAGCATAAGAGCATTAAGGGAGCTTTATGTGCAATGGGTATTGGTATGGCAGCCGCTACAGTTATGGCAACTGTTGCTAACTGGTTAGTATTAATTCCAGCATATAAGGGCATTGCAGGTTTCCCACAGGTTGCTTTAACTGGTACTATGGATACTATTATTAGTGGTGGTAATGGCGTAGTTACTGATGCTAACTTCATGGCATATTATTTATTTGTTGGTGTTGTACCATTTAATTTATTTAGATATTCTTTAGTATTTGTTATCACTTTAATTTTATATAAGAGATTACATATGCTAATTGTTTCATTTGCTGGTGAATTCAAAAAAGTAGATTTTGATGAAAAAGAAGAAACAATTGAGGCTAAGGAAGAATTAAGCACACAAGCAGAATAAGATTTTGGGATGATTATTCATCCCTTTTTTTATTTTTAATAATTGAATTATCATACTTGAAAAATAATGATGTATAAATTAAAATTTATATGGTGATTAGAATGAACGAAAACGATAATAAAAAATCATTTATAGAGCGATGGAATGAAGAATTAGATAGAGAAGACTTAAGAAGAGTATGGACTAAAGGTGCTATTGCATGTATAGCTACAGCTATAGTTGCCGCCTTTGTCGATTTTTTATTAGTTAAAATTAATGCTTCATTCTTTGTTGGAATTATTATAGTTGGTGCCTTTATAGGTTTATTTATCAATAATTCATTCAAAAAATACCATATCAAATATTCATTCATTACATTATTATATGTTTTTATTGGAATGATATTATTAAATTTCTTAAGATTATTACTAATACATGGTTTTTCAAATTTTGGAGAATTCTTATCTCATGGAGATGCATGGTTTATGATTTTCTTGCATCCTATTAGAGCTGTATATATGGCAATTAAAATAGGAGAAATAGGAAATTATATTTTCAGTTTCATCGAATTAATTCTTTATATTGGTTCATTTTTTATCGCATATCTTTTATCTAAGAAAAAAAACGAATCTGAAACAGAAGAGTAGTAAACGTTTTCACAAAATGATTGAAATCAATTTATTAGTGAAATGAGTAGAAGTTTATTGTATAATTTTAATGGTTTAAAAAATTGATTAAAATAAGGAGATGTATTTTATGCCATTTATTACAAGCGTATACGCAAGAGAGGTATTAGACTCTCGTGGTAATCCAACAGTTGAGGTTGAGGTTACAACTGAATCAGGTGCATTTGGTCGTGCATTAGTTCCATCTGGAGCTTCTACAGGAGAGCATGAAGCACTTGAACTTCGTGATGGTGATAAGTCACGTTATTTAGGTAAGGGTACTTTAAAGGCAGTAAAGAACGTTAATGATATTATTGCAAAGGAAATCTTAGGTATGGATGTAACTAACCAAGTTGCAATCGATAAGCTAATGATTAATTTAGACGGTACAGAGAATAAGGGTAAGTTAGGAGCTAACGCTACATTAGGTGTTTCTATGGCTTGTGCTCGTGCAGCTGCTAATTACTATCAAATTCCTCTTTACAATTATTTTGGTGGTTTCAATGCAAAGCAATTACCACTTCCTATGATGAACATCTTAAATGGTGGTGCTCATGCTGATTTCTGCATTGATTTCCAAGAAATCATGATTTTACCTGTTGGTGCTCCTTCTATTAGAGAAGCAGTAAGAATGGGAGCTGAAGTATTCCATGCTTTAAAGAAGATCTTAAAGGCAAATGGTTATGTAACTTCAGTTGGTGATGAAGGTGGTTATGCACCTAAGTTAGGTTCTAACACAGAAGCTTTCGAGCGTGTTGTTGAAGCTATTAAGGCTGCAGGTTTCGTTCCTGGTAAGGATATTTGCTTAGGTATCGACGTTGCTGCATCTGAATTCTATAATCCTGAAACAAAGAAGTATATATTAAAGGCTGATAAGGGTGAATTCACTTCTAAGGAAATGGTAGATATCTACTATACTAACTTAGTTGAAAAGTTCCCTATCGTAACTATCGAAGATGGTTTAGCTGAGGATGACTGGGACGGCTGGAAATATTTAACTGAAAAGTTAGGTAAGAAGGTTCAATTAGTTGGTGATGACTTATTCGTTACAAATACTAAGAGATTAGCTAAGGGTATCGAAATGGGCGTTGCTAATGCAATCCTAATTAAGGTTAACCAAATTGGTACTTTAACTGAAACTTTCGATGCTATCGAAATGGCTAAGAGAGCTGGTTATACTGCAATCGTATCTCATAGATCTGGTGAAACAGAAGATACTACAATTGCTGATATTGTTGTAGGTACAAATGCTGGTCAAATCAAGACTGGTTCTGCATCTAGAACTGATAGAATTGCTAAGTACAACCAATTAATCAGAATTGAAGATGACTTAAATGGTCGTGGTCAATATCCTGGTGTTTCTGTATTCGAAGGCAAGAAGTCAATTTATTGCATTAAGTAATATAGACTAGATTTTAAAGTATTCAGACAAGGATTTTAGTTCCTTGTCTGTTTCTTTATCATCATTGACAAAAGAATAAAAATCATTATAATCATTAATGTGTTTTTTAAAACACATAAATAGCAGCTTAGCCAAGCGGTAAGGCCCCGGACTCTGACCCCGGTATGCACAGGTTCGAATCCTGTAGCTGCTGCCATCAAAGATATATTATGACTATGGAGCATAGTCATTTTTTATAGGAGAATGAAATGGTAGCTGAAAACAAGACTATCCTTAATCCTGATAATGCGTATAACATCTTATTATCAACAACAAGGAAAAATATTAATAAAAGATATATTCATGCTGGTATTATAGCACTTGCAGGTATAATGATTATTGCTATCGCATTAGCAAATGAAAAAAGTAGAGCTTTATATCTTTCTTTTGGTGCAGTCTTTGTAGCAATCGCTATTGCATATTCAATTTATAATTTTACGTGCTTCATTAAGGCTAAACGCAAGGTATTAGAGACAAATAAGGAAATCTGTAAAAACGGAATAACTTATAACTATAAATTTAAGGAACAATCAATCCAAATATTCTGTTTCGATGGTCAAAAGAAGTCTAAACTTGAATATAAATATGATAATCTTAAAAAAGTATATGAATTTGAAGAATATTATGAATTAAGATTTAAAGGTTATGAAGTATTATATGTCTTTAAATCAGGATTTAATGATCCTAAGCATGAAGAGTTTTTTAGAATTAATATTGGAAAGAATAAGAAGTCAATTGTTACTAAAAAGACTAAATAGGAGAAGAATATGTTTAACAAATTTAGAGATGAAATAATAAGATTAAATGCTAATCCAACTGAAGAAAATAAAAAAAGAGCTAAAAAATTAAGAATAAAGATGAAAGCAATTGGTATAACACTAGCAATTTTAGGTTGGGGTGGTGCTATTGCCTGCTTTGTACTTTTCACTATAAATGCTGCTAGCTTAAGTGGTTTTAGTCTAAAAATGCTTATTCCATTTTTATTATTTATGCCACTTGCAGTAATAGGATCTATTGGTTTTATGATGAATGGTATTGCATCTAGATTAGTTGTAAATGAAAATATCGCTAATATTATGAGTCAAGCACATTTTAATGGTGAAACCATTGTTAATAACGAAGTACAAATTTCTAAATGTCCTAATTGCGGTGATACAATTAGTGATGATGAGGTATTCTGTTCAAAATGTGGTAAACAGGTCAAGAAGGAGTGCTTCGATTGTGGACATATCAATAAATTAGAAGATTTATTCTGTGCTAAATGTGGCAAAAAATTATAATTAAATTACAAAGTAATTTATAAAACGGCTTAGGCCGTTTTTATTTTTATTTAAAATGTAACCGTTATCAATAAAATATTTGTTGAATATCAAACATTTTTCGCTATAATATAAAATGTTGAATGTCAAACAAATAGGAGGGGATGCTAATGGATGAAATTGGTAGAATGGTCAATAGATTAAGTAGTAAAATCAAAAGAGAATTTAGAAATCTTCCAGCCTTTAAAAAGCTTGATAATGTTTCATCGACAAATGGTCTTATCATAATGTATATTTATGAGCACGGTGGAATAGTAAATCAAAAGGATTTAGAAGATAGATTTGGAATAACAAGATCTACTGTTAGTAAGGTCTTATCCTTGATGGAACAAAAAAATCTTATTATTAGAGAATCAGAAGAATCTGATCAAAGAAAAAAGAAGATTATTTTAACAGAAAACGCAATCCAATTATCAAAGGAATGTGTTAAAGAAAAAAATGAGTTTGATAATAAAATGAAGATAGTTTTAGGCGATAAATGTGATGAATTTATGGATTGCTTAAAACTGTTAGATGATTATTATAACGGAGGTAAAAAGAATGATTAAGGTACTTATGAAAAGTATAAAAGGCTATGTTAAGCCAAGTATCTTATCTATGGTTTTTATTACCCTAGAGGTAGTACTAGAATGTTCTTTACCATTTATTACATCAATGTTAGTTGATCAAATGAATGATAAAAATATTACTAAATTAGTTATTTTAAGCTTATTATTAGTTGTTATAGCAATGTTATCACTACTTTGTGGTTCGTTAGCTGGTATCTTATGTAGTAAAGCTTCTGCAGGATTTGCTAAAAACCTTAGAAGAGATATGTATGAAAATATTACTAAGTTTTCATTTTCAAATATTGATAGATTTCAAGCTTCAAGCTTAGTTACAAGAATGACTACAGATGTTACAAATGTTCAAATGGCATATATGATGATAATTAGAACTGCAATTAGATCTCCATTAATGATTGCATTCTCAATTATCATGTCATTTATCATGGCACCACAGCTTGCCTGGATATTCGTTGTTGTAATGCCTTTCTTAGCATTTGCATTATTATTAATTATGTATTTTGCTATGAAGATATTCAGAAGAATTTTTAAGAAGTATGATGAATTAAATGATTCTATTAAGGAAAATATAGATGGTATTAGAGTAGTTAAGTCATATGTAAGAGAAGATTATGAAACTAAAAAATTTGATAAAGCTGCCTTTGAATTAAAGAAAAATTTCACTAAGGCAGAAAGAATTATTGCTTTAAATGCCCCTGCAATGCAATTTGCAGTTAATTCATTAATGATTTTATTATTAATTATTGGTTCAATCTTCATTATTAAAAATTCTGACTATTTAGGATTAGATAATGATGGTTTTAAAACTTATTTATTCCATGAAGTATCAGTTGGTCAATTCCAAAGCTTAACAACATATGGATTCCAATCTCTAATGGCTTTGATGATGTTTTCAATGGTTATTGTTATGATTGTTATGGCTATTGAGTCAGGTAAAAGAATCGCAGAAGTACTTATTGAAAAGCCTGATTTAGTTAATCCTTTAAATCCAGTAATGGAAATTGAAGATGGAAGTATTGAGTTTAAGAATGTATCATTTAAATATTCAAAAGAAGCTGAAAAATATGCTTTAGAGGATATTAATTTAAGTATCAAGTCTGGTGAAACAATTGGTATTATTGGTGGTACTGGTTCAAGTAAAACTACTTTAATTAATCTAATTTCAAGATTATATGATACAACACTTGGTGATGTATTAGTTGGTGGTAAAAATGTTAAGGAATATGATCTTGAAGTATTAAGAAATAATGTTGCTGTTGTATTACAAAAGAATTTATTATTCTCTGGTACTATTGAGAGTAATTTAAGATGGGGTAATGAAAATGCAACAATGGATGAAATTAAGCATGCAGCTCATTTAGCGTGTGCAGATGAATTTATTGAAAGCTTCCCAGAAAAGTATGAAACACATATTGAACAAGGTGGTTCAAATGTATCTGGTGGCCAAAAGCAAAGATTATGTATTGCAAGAGCATTGTTAAAGAACCCTAAAATCTTGATTTTAGATGATTCAACAAGTGCAGTTGATACAAAGACTGATTCGATTATTAGAAAAGGATTTAAGGAATTTATTCCTACAACAACAAAGATTATTATTGCTCAAAGAATATCATCTGTAGAAGATGCAGATAAGATTATTGTTATGGATAATGGATGTATTTCTGCAATCGGAACTCATCAAGAATTATTAAATTCAAATGAGATTTATAAAGAAGTATATTATTCTCAAAATAAGGTAGGTGATAATAATGCCTAGAGTAAATGTAAAACCTGCTAAAAGACAATTTAATAAGAAGAAGACATTCGGAAGATTAATGAAATATTTATATCATACATATCCAGTTAGATTTGTTGTTATCTTAATCTGTATTGTTATAACAGCAATTGGAAGTTTAGCCGCATCTGTATTTATGGCACAATTTATCGATAATGTAATTTATGCTGGTATTGAAAATGGCTATGATTCAGTTAAAAATACAATGATAGGATTAATTATTTCATTAGGAAGTATTTACTTATTAGCTTTAACAGCTACTATAATTTATCAACAAATGTTATGTACTGTAACTCAAGGTTTCTTATATAGATTAAGAACAGATATGTTTAAGAATATGGAAAAGCTTCCTATTTCTTATTTTGATAGAAATGCTCATGGTGATATTATGTCAACATATACAAATGATGTAGATGCTATTAGACAATTAATATCTCAAAGTATTCCTGGTATTGTCCAAACATTAGTTACTGTATCAATTCTATTTGGAATTATGCTTTATTATAGTATTTGGTTAGCACTTGCCGTATTAGTTTCTGTAATATTTATATTTAAGGTAACTAAGAAAATTGGTGGTGGTAGTGCTAAATACTTCATTAAGCAACAACAAAGTGTCGCTAAATGCGAAGGCTTCATTGAGGAAATGATGAATGGACAGAAGGTTGTTAAGGTTTTCTGCCATGAAGAAAAATCAAAGAAGGAATTTGAAGTATTAAATGAAGAATTAAATCATAATGCATATAAAGCAAATGCATATGCTAATATGTTAGGACCAATCATTCATAATATTGGTAATATTCTTTATGTAATAGTAGCTATTATTGGTGTTATACTTGTTGTAAATAATGTACCTAATCTATCATTAAGAGGATTTGGTACAAGAGAAGATGTTGCATTTACATTATTACCTGGTGGTTCAATGGGTGTTGCCTTAACTATGGGTATTGCTATTACATTTTTAGGTATGTCTAGACAATTTGCTAACTCATTTAACCAAATTTCAATGCAAATTAACGCTGTAGTAATGGCATTAGCTGGTGCGGATAGAATATTTGAGTTATTAGATCAAAAACCAGAAGAAGACGATGGTGATGTAACATTAGTTAACTGCAATATTAAAGAAGATGGTTCAATTATTGAAACAGAAGAAAGAACAAATAATTGGGCTTGGAAAAAACCAAATGAAGATGGAACTGTATCTTATAAACAATTAAAGGGTGATATTAGATTCTTTGATGTAAATTTTGGCTATTATCCTGATAAGATTGTTTTACATAACGTTTCCCTTTATGCAAAACCAGGTCATAAGATTGCTTTTGTTGGTGCAACAGGTGCTGGTAAGACAACAATTACTAACTTAATCAATAGATTCTATGATATACAAGATGGTGAAATCACTTATGATGGAATTAGTATTGAAAAGATTAAGAAGAGCGATTTGAGAAAATCAATTGGTATAGTTCTTCAAGATACTAATCTATTTACTGGTACAGTTAGAGATAATATTAGATATGGTAAGCTTGACGCAACTGATGAAGAAATTTATAACGCAGCTAAAATAGCTAATGCATATGATTTCATTACAAGATTACCAGATGGCTTTGATACTATGTTAACAGGTAATGGTAGCCAATTATCTCAAGGTCAAAGACAGTTAATCTCTATTGCTAGATGTGCTATTGCAGACGCTCCTGTAACAATTTTAGATGAAGCTACATCATCAATTGATACAAGAACAGAAGCTTTAGTATCTAAAGGCATGGATGGTCTAATGGAAGGTAGAACTGTATTTGTAATTGCTCATAGATTATCAACTGTAAGAAATAGTAATGCAATTATGGTTTTAGAGCATGGTAATATCATTGAACGTGGTGACCATGAAACATTAATAAACAATAAGAAGACTTATTATCAGTTATATACTGGAGCGTTCGAATTAGAATAAAAGATTAAAAGCACTGTGAAAACAGTGTTTTTTTCTTTTTTAACCTAAATGAACTGACATTTAATCCAATTTTAAACCATTGAATAATTTTATTATTTACAATAATAATCTTTAATGGTAAAATTTATAACGTATTGAATAGGCTATAACGACAAATGTTATAACCAAATAATGCTTTAGAGAGTGACGGTTTGGTGAAAAGTCATAGTATTATGGTTATATGTATCAGTGTCTAGTCTGTGGAAGAAATTTAGTAGAACCACACGTGTTACGCGTTAAGTAAAATTGAGTGCTATATCAATTCTTTTGGTATAGAACTAAGGTGGTACCGCGATAATTCGTCCTTAGAGCATTATGCTTTAAGGATTTTTTTTATGGGAGGATAGAAAATGAAGGATTACAAGGAAACCCTATATATGGGTAAAACAAACTTCGAGATGCGTGGTAATTTAACAAATAAGGAACCACAAATCCAAAAGAAGTGGGAAGACATCGACCTTTACAATAAGGTAATCAAGAAGAATGAAGGAAAAAGAGAATACACATTACATGATGGACCTCCATATGCTAATGGTGATATTCATTTAGGACATGCATTAAACAAGATTTTAAAGGATTTTGTTGTTAGATATAGAAATATGAACGGATATAAGTCTGTTTATATTCCAGGTTGGGATACTCATGGTCTTCCAATTGAAAATGCTCTTCAAAAGAGTGGTATTTCAAGAAAAGATAAGCCAACTGCAGAATTTAGAAAGCTTTGTGAAGAATATGCATATAAGCAGGTTGAAAGACAAAAGGTTGGTTTTAAGAGACTAGGTGTGTTAGGTGATTTTGATAATCCATATATCACTTTACAACATGATTTTGAACGTGATCAAATCTTAGTATTCGCTAAGATGGCTGAAAAGGGTTTAATCTATAAGGGATTAAAGCCAGTTTATTGGTCACCATCTTCTGAATCAGCATTAGCTGAGGCAGAAATCGAATATAAGGATATTACATCAAAGGCTATTTATTTCACATTCAGCTTAACTGATGGTGATGGCTTATTAGAAAATGCTAAATTCATGGTTTGGACAACTACGCCTTGGACTTTACCTTGTAACTTAGCTGTAGCTGCTGGTCCTGATGTTGAATATGTAGTTTTTAATTCAAATAAGGGTAAGCTAGTTTGTGCTTATGATTTATTAAATGCTTTATCTTCTAAGTTAAATTTAGAAAATGTAGAAGTATTAGGAACTTTAAAGGGTACTGCATTATTAAAGTATCATTATGAGCATCCTTTATATCCTGGTATGATTAATAGAGTAATTAACGCTGATTATGTTACTACAACTGATGGTACTGGTTTCGTACATATCGCACCAGGCTATGGTGAAGAAGACTATATGGCTGGTAAGGAATATGGTCTAGAAATTAAGGTGGCAGTTGATTCAAAGGGTTACCAAACTAAGGTTGCTGGTAAATATGAAGGATTATTCTATGAAGAATCTGAAGATGTAATTATCGAAGATATGAAGAATAACGGAACTTTATTATTATTAGATCCTATTACACATAGTTACCCTCATGACTGGAGAACTAAGAAGCCTGTTATCTTTAGAGCAACTCCACAA
>JAILPD010000013.1 GCA_024690445.1 Acholeplasmatales bacterium | reverse complement strand
TAGGAAAAAAGATTCTATCATATTTTTCATATAATGAATCATCATTAATTGAATATATTAATATATCATATACTAAATTCTCATAATCACTAATTATTCTTACAAATAATTTTTTATTATCTAATTCTATAAAATATTTATATTCATTATGATTTTCAGCAATCTTAGTGTTTCTTTCCTTTAATATTTTATAAGAAGAATATATTTGATGCTTAAGAATTATTTCTTTATCAAATCCAGCAAAGCAATCATTATCAAAAGAATAAAACAATGCTCTAAATAAATCTCTATCTAATTTTTCATTCCTAATGAAAAGCATGTCTAATATTTTTTTCATAATTATTCACTAAATAAATCCGTAGATAAATATCTATCACCAGTATCAGGTAATAATACAACAATATTTTTACCCTTATTTTCTTCCTTTTTAGCCTCTAAAATACCAGCATATAATGCCGCACCAGATGAAATACCAGCTAATAAGCCCTCAGTTCTAGCAAGAGCTCTTGCCATTTCATATGCCTTTTCATTTTCTACTGGAATTACATAATCAACATATTCTTCTTTATAATTACCAGGAATAAAATTAGCACCAATACCTTGAATCTTATGAGGACCAGCATGACCTTCTGTGATTAGTGGTGATGATTTAGGTTCAACACCTACAATCTTAATGCCTTCATTCTTTTCTTTTAAATATTTACCAACACCAGATATAGTACCACCAGTGCCTATACCAGCAATAAACATATCAACCTTACCATCAGTATCATTCCAAATTTCAGGTCCTGTTGTTTTATAATGCGCTAAAGGATTAGCTGGATTATCAAATTGACCAGCAATTATAGAACCTGGAATACTCTTATTTAATTCAATAGCCTTATCTACTGAACCCTTCATACCTAAGCTTCCTGGAGTTTTAATTACAGTAGCTCCATAAGCTTCCATTAACTTTATTCTTTCAATTGACATAGTATCAGGTAAAATGATTACACATTTATATCCTCTTGATGCTGAAATAGCACATAGACCAATACCAGTATTTCCTGAAGTTGGCTCAATGATTGTAGCACCTGGCTTTAAAATACCCTTTGCCTCGGCATCATTAATCATTTCTAAAGCAGCCCTATCCTTTACTGAACCTGCTGGATTAACAGATTCAACCTTTGCTAAAAGCTTGGCCTTTAATTCATAGTTCTTTTCAAAATTCTTTAATTCCATAAGTGGTGTATTACCAATTATTTCTGTAACATCATTTTTAATATTCATAGTACTCCCTCATTTTTTCAAATCTATTACTATTTTATTACAAATTAACCTTTTCAAAAACTACTTTTTCAGCATTTCTTAAAATAGAAATCTTAGATGCTAAATACTCATTTATTTGTCCCATATTACCATAATCTAATCCAGACATCATTCTAATTGCATCCTTAATACAGCTATTGCCTAATATCTCATATTTATCCTTCATCGCTATCATAATAACATATTTTAAATCATTACTAACTCTTCTATCTAATAACATTCTTTTCTTTTGATATTCCTCTAAATTATTACTCATCCATGTAAAGCCAAAATTATCACTTATTCTACATAGCATTTTATCATAGAAAATATCACCATCAAATTCACCATTAGAAAATAGAAGATTATTATCTTTATCATAAGCAGAAATTTTTAATTTCATAGAATCGCCTCCTTAAAAGCAAATATTTATTTTTGAATACAATAATGTTAAAATTGAATCGAGATGTTCTTGTATTAATTATACAATAGCGAACATTTTCTTTCAATAGAACTTTGTTCTATAAATATAATAGAGGTCAAAAATGGAAAGTCTACTATTTACACTAAATGCTGTATTACCTATCATATTTTGTATAGTAATCGGCTACATTTTAAAATTATTAAAAATATTCCCAGAAGACTTTTGGGGTAAACTAAATAAATTATGTTTTAGAGTATTACTTCCAGTTCTTTTATTTAAAAATATCTATGACACTAAAAGTATTACAATGCTTGGTGAAAATTGGAAGGTACTAGTATTTTGCTTTAGCGCAATACTAATCGTCTTCCTAATTGGTTTAGTAATAGTCATATTTACAATTAAAGAAGATAGACAAAAAGGTGTAGTTCTTCAATGTATTGTTAGATCTAATTATGCAATTATTGGAATTGGATTAATTGAATTATTAGCTAATGGAGATTCAGTAGCTAAAGGTATTGGTTCTGTTATCGCAGCTATTTCTATTCCACTATTTAATATCCTAGCAATCATAGCGTTAACAATATTCATTAAAGAGGATGGAAAAAGAATAACTGTAAAAGAAACATTAATTAAGATTTGTAAAAACCCATTAATTATAGCTGTTGTAATTGGATTAATCTTTATTTCATTTAGAGCATTAATTCCAACAGATGAATTTGATAATCCTGTTTGGACTTTTAGGTATTTTAATAATTATGGTGGAAATGATACATTCATCTATACAACTATTAAATATTTAGCTCAAGCTGCTTCTCCTGTTGCTTTAATAGCATTGGGTGGTGGCTTCTCATTTAGTGCAGTATCAAAGTTAAAGTTCCAAATAATAATTGGTTCTACAATGAGAGTATTAATAGTACCTGTTATTTGTTTATTCGTTGCTTATCTACTAGATTTTAATAATTCGTATTTCCCAGCTTTAATCGCCTTATTTGGTACTCCAGTTGCTGTATCAAGTGTTCCGATGAGTAGCGAAATGGAAAACGATAGTGAACTAGCAGGACAGTTAGTTGTTTGGACAACCATAGCTTCTGCCTTTACGTTATTTGCAATTATTCTAGTATGTAAATCAGCAGGTCTACTATAAAATGAAAAAGGATAGTGAAATAGAATCACTATCCTTTTTTTATAATTTTCTAATTGCTGGATGATTTGCTTTTAATTTCTTAATTCCATATTCAGCACTAAATGCAACAGTTATTAAATCACCAGTAACAGCAACTACTATACCATTACCAAATGCCTTATGGCTTATCTTATCTCCAACATTAAATAACGCATCCATCTTCTTAGGCTCATTAGATATAGGCTTAGAAACAGGAATTCTTCTAACCTCAGATGCCTTATCATTAACTGCCTGTCTAATTGAAGGCTTTCTATATATTTCATAAGAGTCCTTATTCATTTCTCTTATGAATCTAGATTTTTCATTATCTTCGCTACGTCCATATCTCATTCTGGCCCAGGCACTTGTTAAGAACAAGTGCTTCTTAGCTCTTGTAACACCAACATAGCAGATTCTTCTTTCTTCTTCTATATCAGCATTGGTTACAGCATTCATAGATGGAAATATGTTTTCTTCCATAGCTACCATAAAAACAGTATTAAACTCTAATCCCTTAGCCTGATGATATGTTGATAATCTAACTGCATTATCATCCTTTAATTCCTCTTTATCAGTTCTAAGCGATAAATCCTGAAGTAGTTGTTCAAGTTTTGATACATTAGAGTCACCATCATAGAATTCTTCAGATTCCTTTAATACTGATTTAAATTCTTTTAGATTATCTAATCTATCTTCTTTTTCTTCATCATCAGACGCGTTAGCCTCAATTGCGCTAACATAACCCATTTCTTCACCGATAATATCTACTAAATCAGGAAGCTTAACATTTTCTATTGTCGCATATATTGAATCCATCTTTGTTTTAAATTCTTTTAAATTTGAGGCGCCCATTCCAGAACCAACATAGTAAGGAATTGCATCATATAATGAAATATTTCCATTTTCTTCTGCGTGATTTTTTAATTTAGAAATAATGGCATCACCAATTTTTCTCTTTGGTTCATTAATAATTCTTCCAAACGAAAAATCATCATTATGATTAATTAATAATCTTAAATAAGCAATAATATCCTTTATTTCTTTTCTAGCAAAGAAAGATAATCCTCCATAAATACGATATGGAATTCTTTCTTTTACTAATGAATCTTCAAATTCTCTTGATAAAGCATTAGCTCTATATAGAATTGCAAAATCTTTATATTCAAGGTTTTCCTTCTTCTTTAAATCCTTTATCTTTTCTATTACAAATGAAACCTCATCAAAAGATGATGTTGCACTATAATAAATAGGCTTATCTCCAACTACATTGTTAGATTTCATTACTTTTTTAATTTGGTTTGGATTATGCTCAATAACGGAGTTAGCTAAATTTAGTATTTCAGTTGTAGAACGATAATTCTTTTCTAATAATATAATCTTAGTATTTTTAAATTCATTTCTCATTCTATTTATATTTTCCATTCCCTTAGCACCACGGAACGAATAAATAGATTGAAAATCATCACCTACTACAAATAGATTATGATGCTTTTCCGCAAGTAATGACATAAGCTCATATTGGGGCTTATTAGTATCTTGATACTCATCAACTAATATATATTGGAATTTTTCTTGATATTTATTTCTAACATCTTCATTTTCTCTTAATAATTTAATTGTCTTAAGAATTAAATCATCAAAATCAAATAGATTATTATCAACTAAATATTGATTATATTTATCTCTTAATATTGGATAATAATTTTGCAT
>JAILPD010000083.1 GCA_024690445.1 Acholeplasmatales bacterium | reverse complement strand
CAACTGATGGAGTAGTTCTAACACCTTCTGCGTTAGGAATAACCTTAGCGTCACCAGCCTCCATAACTGATACGCATGAATTTGTTGTACCTAAATCGATACCAATAACTTTATTTGATGCCATAATAATATCTCCTTTTTTTTACTTATTCTCTGCATCTTCTGCAGGTTTCTTATTTACTACAACCATTACTGGTTTTAATATTCTGTCTTTGTACATATAACCATTTTGCATGATTCTTAGTACTGAATTTTCTGGTTTTGATTCATCATAATCTGTTTGAACAGCTTGCATATTCTTTGGATCAAAATCATCACCGACCTTAGCCTCAATCTTTACAAGACCTTCATTTTTCAAAATATCTGATATTTGGTTTGCAATCATCTGAAAACCAATAACATAATTTTGAACCTCAGGGCTAGGTGCTGGCATATTAACGATTTGAACTAGCATATCAACTGGTTGAGATAATTCACCGCAAACCTTTTGAGATGCATACTTTCTATCATTAATAGCTTCAGTCTTTAATCTCTTCTTAGTATTTTCCATTTCGGCAAATACCTTAAGATATTCATTCTTTAAATTAGCAAGTTCAGCTTTTAAATCTTCATTTTCTTTTTCTAACTTAGATTTAGCTTCCTTTGCTTTATTCTTCTTTTCCTTTTTAGATTCCTTTTCAGGTTCAGCATCTGTTGCGTCTACCTCATCAATAGTCTCTTCAACTTGCTCTTCCTTATTAGACTCTAAAGCTTCATCCTTTTCCTTCTCTTCCAAAACTAATCACTACCTTTTATCTAATTTTCTCATACTCTTTGCTACATACTCAAGTAGAGGAACAGTAGCACGGTAATTCATTCTAGTAGGACCAACAAGTAAGATTGTACCGAATTCATCATCATTAATGAAGTATGGAACAGATACAACTGCACACTCATCTAAGCCCTCATTCATATTCTCAGAACCAACAACTATCTTAATTGAGCTTGAAGCATCAGTTAATACATTTGTAAATTCTTCATTATCAACCGCTTTGATTAATTTTTGCATCTTTTGGTAATCTTGGAATTCAGCTTGATTTAATAATTTAGATAAACCAGCTTCATATACATTTCCATGTAAGAAACCATCAAATGCCTTAATCATGAAATTTAATATATCATCATGGAAGTCTACCATTTGTCTAATTCTAGGCTTTGCAACCTCCTTAGATAATATACCTCTAATATTATAAATAGATTGTCCATACATCGCTGTATCAAACATACCAATGATTCTCATTAAGTCATCCATATTATATCCTTTAGGAATATAAATTTTCTGACTTTGAACATTACCAGCTGATGTAACAATCAACAATACTGCTTCGTTGTCCTCTAAATCAACAATTTCAATCTTTAATACTTTTGCTGTATCAGAAGCATTACCAATTAATGCAGTATAATAACCAGTTAAATCACTTAAGAAATTAACTAACTTTCTAGATACTTCTTCTTTGGAATCATATTTATTATCTAAGATTTCATCAACATATTTATAATAGTCTTCAACATGTTCATCTCTAATAAATAAATGATCAAGATAATATCTATAACCAATATCTGAAGGGATTCTTCCTGAAGATGTATGAGTCTTTTTTAAATATCCATCTTCTTCAAGTGTTTGCATCTCATTTCTAAGAGTTGCACTAGAAAAGGCAAGATACGGCTTTTCTGTTAATGCCTTAGATCCAACAGGTTCATTTGATGTAACATATTCTTCAATTATTGCTTTCAAAATCAACTTTTGTCTATCCGTTAGCATTTATTATCACCTCTTGACATTTTTGGCACTCGTTTTACCGAAGTGCAATTATATTATAAAGCCACCTTTTAGCACTGTCAAGCGAAAAGTGCTAAAAACTTGAAAAAGAAAAAATCTGGCACTAAACCAGATTAATGAATTTTAATATTTTTATCTATCTCATCTAATATATCCATAGATGCGATTCCGTTAAATATTGTTAAGCATATAAAGCCTAAAACTCTATTTACCTTAAGTACCCTTCTAGATGGAGAAGTTAAAGCTAAAATTGATATAACGAAGCCAGCAAGTATATATAAGAATACAAGGAAGAAAAATCCAAAATAAAATATCGATAGGATAATAATTCCAACTATTGCAAGACCTGCATGGTCAATGCCCCATGCATCATAAATATATGAAGTTAATTTATAAACACCAAATATGAATGCTGATATATATACAGCTGATATTATGCAAGATACAATATAATATGCCTTGCGCTTATTTACATATTCCTTATAATCAACGTGCTTATATCTATAATTAATATCATTATTTTGAATATAAACTCTTTCTTGTTCCGGCAAAGCTTCTATTCTTTCTTCTTTTTCCTTCTCTATATCATTTAAAACAATAAGCTGAAATACAAATCCAACCAACGCTATTAGAGAAACACCATAAGTTGAATAAGCTGAAATAAAGCATACTACAATACCTGCAATATATATTCCCTTAGTTCCGTTTTTTAATCCAATTATGCTTAATACCAATATTGGTACTAACCAAAATGCTGAACCATATAGATTAATATATAATTCAAATGATAAAAATTCGCCATTATTAACCCTATTATAAATAGCAAAGAATAATGCCACTACTATTCCTATAGCTGATCCAATAATACCTAATATATTAAAGATAGTCCCGATTCTTTTCATAATTATTCTCCATTAATAGCAAAAAAACTAAAGCAATTGTAACACATTTTTCTAACATGTTCAAACTTGAGACTTTTGTCCAAAATTAAAAAGCCACAAAGTGGCTTAATAATTATAATAAATGAATATTACACTTTTCTAATGCTTTAATATCTTCTTCAGGCCAAATAGAAGCTTGAACTTCACCAATATGAGCCTTCTTTAACATGAACATACAAAGTCTAGATTGACCAATACCACCACCGATAGTTAAAGGTAATTTATCATTTAACACATCCTGATGATACTTATCATTAATCTTGTCTAATTCCTTCTTTTCCTTCATCTGCTTATATAATGAATCAGCATCAACTCTAATACCCATTGAAGAAATCTCAAATGCGATATCCAATACATCATAATATAATAGGATATCTCCATTTAATTTCCAATCATCATAATCAGATGCTCTACCATCATGAGGTAAACCATTCTTAAGCTTACCACCAATTTGCATTAAGAATACTGCCTTCTTTTCCTTACAAATTTCATATTCTCTCATATTTGGTTCTAAATCAGGATACATTGCTTCTAATTCCTTAGTAGTAATGAATGTAATCTCTTCTGGTAAATCATGCTTAATCATAGGATAGTTCTTTTCAACGTTAGAAGCCAAAGCCTTTAATACAGAATAGATTTGTTTAACAGTCTTCTTTAAATAAGCCTTAGTTCTATCCTTTCTTTCAATAACCTTTTCCCAGTCCCATTGATCTACGTAACATGAATGCATAGTATCAAGATCCTCATCTCTTCTAATAGCATTCATATTAGTGTATAGACCTTCACCTGGTTCAAAGCCATATTTACCTAATGCATTTCTTTTCCATTTAGCTAATGATTGAACTACTTCAACCTCTTCACTAATGTTTTTAACATCAAAAGATACTCTTCTTTCAAAACCATTTAAATTATCGTTTAAGCCTGTTGATGGAAAAACAAATAATGGGGCAGAAACTCTGGTTAAGTTTAGCTTCTTACATAATGCCTTCTCAAAATTATCTCTAACAAATTTAATCGCCTTTTCAGTTTCCTTTACAGTCATTAATGGCTTATAATCATCCTTTAAATATAATCTTTTCATAATTCTTCCTCCTATGAAATAAAAAAATCCTTAAAGCTTACGCTCTAAGGACGACATAACCGTGGTACCACCTTAATTCTGTATATAAAATACAGCACTCGAATGCTTTAACGCAGCTTACGTAGGGTTCTACTTTATTCTTCCCTAATCCTCCGAGGTGTTGTCCGACTTCTAGTATTATCCCCTTTCACCAAATAGGACTCGCTTCTTAATACATCAAGGTCTTTCTCCTCTTCTTAGGACAAATACAAGTTAATTCTATACCAAATACAAATATTTGTAAATTATTTTTTAATAAATTATTATAGTTTAAACAAAAATTTGATTTTTGATTAATTTATAAAATAAAATTCGGTTATCTAATAAACGGATTATGAATTCTTTCATATCCTATAGTAGTTAAATCATTATGCCCTGGATAACACTTAACATCATCATTAAATAAAGTCATCAACTTATTTAATGATTCTTCCATCTTACTCATATCACCAGTTGGAAAATCACATCTACCACATGACATATTAAATAATGTATCACCGGTAAATAAATCATTTCCCATTAGGTAACAACAAGACCCGATAGTATGACCTGGTGTATAAATAACCTTAAATGAAAAATCAGAAATATTAATAATATCATTATTAGTTACAAATCTAATATCTAATTGATCAGTTGTGTATGGTGTAGTTCTTCCAATCATTTCATATAAATTTAAATAATCATCATTAAATACTTCTTTTTCTGCTTTATATAAATAAATAGGTAAATCAGTAAAATAAGTGATTCCATCTATATGATCCATATGGGCATGAGTAATTAATATAGCTAGTGGCCTATAATTAGCTTTAATATAATCGGCGGCCTTTTTATATTGTAAGCCTGGGTCTACAATAATACATTCCTTTTTATCATTTGAAATAATATAGCTATTAGTAAAATAAAAACCCGTATTCATTGATTCTATTTTCATAAAGCCACCACCTTTTCAAAAAAATTATAACAAAATAAGAAAAAACAAAAAAGCCCTGATGGGCTCTAAATGTTATATTATTTTTACTTCTTTTCCTTATGAATAGTATGCTTACGGCAATGAGGACAATATTTCTTAATCTCCAATCTTTCAGGAGTTGTCTTCTTGTTCTTGTCTGTATAGTAATTTTCATTCTTGCAATCAGCACAAACTAATT
>JAILPD010000111.1 GCA_024690445.1 Acholeplasmatales bacterium | reverse complement strand
GATGTTGCTATCGCATTTATCTTAGTACTAGTTTCTATTAAGTATAAGAAGTTTAAGAATCAATAATATGCAAAAGTATTTTATTTCGAAGGAACAGCTAGCTAACAAGGTAATAGATAATGATGATGCGTTTCATATTACCAGCGTAATGAGATCTAAGCTTAAGGATCAAATATTAGTTAGTGATGGATGTAATACATATTTAGTAGAAATTACTAGTCTTTCAAATAAAATGGTATCTTTTGAGATAATAAAGGAAGAAACCGGCAATAATGAAATGCCGGTTTTTGTTACAATATTCCAGGGTTATCCAAAGGGTGATAAGATGGAAGACATTATTAAGCATGGTACTGAACTTGGTGCGAGTGAGTTTTATCCTGTGATGATGAAAAGATCTATCGTTAAATTAGATGAAAAGAAAAAGACATCTAAATTAGATAGATTTAATAAGATAGCTAAAGAGGCTGCCGAGCAGTCTTACAGAGATAAGCTACCTAAGGTAGTTGATATCTTAGATTTAAAGAAAATTGATTTTAGTTCATATGATTATAAAATATTATGCTACGAAGAAGTAGCTAAAGAAAAAGAAGATTCAAATTTTAAAAATATCATAAAAAAGTTGAAGAAAGATGATAGGGTTGTGGTAGTAATTGGACCTGAAGGTGGAATAGATAAAGACGAAGTTAATTATTTAATGGGTCTTGGATTTGTTCCTTGTGCTTTAGGACCTAGAATATTGAGAACTGAAACTGCAGCATTCTATGTTTTATCTTCAATTAGTTATGAAATGGAGCTGAAATAATGAAGTGTGGTTTTATTACGCTTGGTTGTAAAGTTAATATATACGAATCTAATGCTTTAAAAGAGGAATTAGAAAAAAGAGGATTTGAAGTAATAGATGCTGAAGATGACTGCGATGTATATGTTATTAATACTTGCTCTGTAACTAATATGGCTGATGCCAAAAGCCGTAAGATGATAAGAAAATGTATAAAGATGAATCCTAACGCTGTTATTTGTGTTATGGGATGCTATGCTCAGACAAATCCAGAGGCAAAGACTATTGATGGTGTTGATATTCTAATTGGAAATGGAAATAAAAAAGAAGCTGTTGATAAGATAATGGAGTTTGTTAATGGAGAAAGAAAGGAAAAATACATTAACATATTAGATATATTAAATACTCAAGAATATGAACCATTAGGTGTAACGACATATGATCATACTAGAGCGTTTGTTAAAATTGAGGATGGTTGTCAAAATTTTTGTACATATTGTATTATTCCATTTGCGAGAGGCCCAGTTAGATGTAAAGATTCAGATTCAGTTATTAATGAATTAAAGAATATTACAGCTAATGGATATCAAGAGGTTGTATTAGCAGGTATTCATACAGGTAGATATAATGATGGTAAGGTTAATTTATCAGGATTAATTAGAAGAATACTAAATGAGGTTAGTGGCTTAAAGAGATTAAGATTATCTTCAATCGAAATTAATGAGGTTGATGATGATTTTATTAATATGATGAAAGAATCAGATATATTAGCTAATCATCTTCATTTGCCACTTCAAGCTGGAAGTAATAATACATTAAAGAATATGCATAGAAAATATGATGTAGAATTCTTTAAGGAAAAGGTAAAGAAGATTAAAGAGGCTAGACCTGATATTTCAATTACAACTGACATTATCGTTGGATTCCCGCTTGAAACAGAAGAGGACTTTATGGAATCTTGTAATGTGGCTAAAGAGCTTGGTATGTCTAAGCTTCACGTATTCCCATATTCAAAAAGAGCAGGAACTGCCGCTGTTAAGCTTACTCAGGTTAATGATTCTGTAAAGAAGGATAGAGCAACTAGATTAATTGCTTTATCTAATGAATTAGAAGAAGAATATGCTAAGAAATTTATAGGACATGTTATGGATGTTATAGTTGAACAAAAAACTATGGAAAATAGAATGATTGGGCATACTTCGAATTTTCTACAAATAACTATGCCATTAGATGAATCTTTAATAAGAAAACAGGTTAATGTAAGAATCATTAGTGTTGAAAATAATAAAATTTTAGGAATTGTAGAAAAGTAGTAAAAAAAACTCTTTACAAACAAAAATTGTTTTGATATAATTTGTTCGGAATTCGTCCTTGAAAGGAGGCTTAGTATGCCAAAAATCGTTGTACGTGAAAAAGAAAGTATCGAAGATGCACTACGTAGATTTAAGCGTGATGTTTCTAGATCTGGTAATCTTCAAGAGGCGAAGAAACGTCAATATTATCTAAAGCCTAGCGATGTACGTAAACAAAAGCGTCAGGAAGCTAGAAAGAGATTTAAGTAAAAATAGGGGGCTTAAAAAGCTCCCTTTATTTTTTCAATTGGAATATAATCTTAATTAAGGATGGTGTTTTTTATGAAAATATTAATGATGGGTGATTCTACAATGAAAAGAAATAATTATTATTCTTATCCTCAATTTGGTTGGGGACAAGGTTTAGAGCTTTTCGTTAAGGAAGGAATATTAGTTTATAATTATGCAGAAAATGGAAGAAGTACAAAATCATTTATTGATGAAGGTAGATTTGATAAGCTTTTATCAAATGTTGAAAAGGGTGATTATGTAATTTGTTCATTTGGACATAATGATGAAAAAATACAAGATCCTAAAAGATATACTGAGCCTTATGGTCAATATCAAAAGAATTTAGATTATTTTGCAAAAAGTATTGAAGAAAAGGGTGGACATATAGTATTTGCCACTTCCATCACTAGACATAAATTTGAAAATGGTGTTTGTATTAATAGCCATGGAGAATATCCAAATGCTATGCTTCAATATGCTAAAAACACAAATCATACATGCATTGATTTAAATAAAATATCAATTGAGCATTATACAAAGCTTGGCGAAGAAAAAACAAAGAAATACCATATGATATTTGATTCAAATAGATATTCTAATTATATGGATGGTTCTGATGATCACTCTCATCTAATGATTGAGGGTGCGACATTAATGGCTTATTTATTCGTAAATGCAATTAGTAAGACTAATGATCCCATCAATGAATGTTTCATTGATTTAAACTTAACTAACCAAATTGATTTTGATATGCTAAAGGATTAGGTGATAGTTATGACATTAGATTTTTTCTATGATAATTATGATTTAAAAAATTCAGAAATTAAATCGGCTTTGATTAAAGATAATAAATTAATAATTAATGTGAATGTTGTTGCTCATTTGGAATTGATTGCTAATGGATATAGACCAGAATTAGATGTTAATCATGAGATTGAATTTACATTTGATTATGTAGGAAATGACAAAATATATAAGAATCCTGTAGTTGAGGATGTTAAATTCAATGATAGCAAATTGAGTATTACTTTAAATGGTGATAGTATTGTTATTTCTAATAACTATGTATACGTTAAACAAAATAGATAGTTTTACAAGCGCCGACTTTTGTGCTAATATAGTATTATAAGTTCGATACTGGAGGCTTTCTATGTACACAAAGGAGCAATTAAAACAATATGAATATTTTAACGGCCTAGATATGGAATATGTTTTAGATGCTTTAACTGGCTGTATATCTAGAGGCTATATCATAGGTCTTGCTAAATATTTAATAGAAAAGAAGATTCCTTTTGCTTTTGCAATTGTAGATCTTGATAACTTTAAGTTAATAAATGATAATTATGGACATTCAGTTGGTGATGAATGCTTAATTAAAATAGTAGATGGATTCATTAATTATATCGGAGATAATGGCTTAGTTGGTAGATTTGGTGGAGATGAATTTATCATATTATATTTTAACGATAATCCATCATATGATAATGTCCATGCATACTTTACTGATATTTATCACAGTAAGCAGATTATGAGAAAAACATATGATTTAAGTGATGTTAGATTATTTGTCACTGCGACAACTGGTGTCGCCTCATATCCATTTGATGCAGAAGTATTTGATGATTTATTCCAAAAGGCTGATAAAGCCTTATATAGAGGAAAATCAAAGGGTAGAAATTGTTATATCGTTTATGTTGAAGAAAAGCATAAGGATATTGACGTTCATAGAAAGGATAATGCATATCTTCCTGATATGTTTGCATCTTTAGGAAAAAGTGTAGATTTTAATTTATCTAGTGAGGAGAATACTAAGAAATTATTAGATTATATGGTTAAGTCATTATCAACTACTGATTGTTTAGTTGTATTTGATAATTTATGTATTGAATCAATTGTATCTCAAGGGGCTAAGGATGTTACTAAGCCTTCTGTTGAGGATTTTGCTATATTATTTGATGATAATTCAGATTACATTGTTTCTAATCAATTAAAGGATTATAAGATGAAATCTCCAGGCATAAATAGATATATGACTGCGACAAATACTCAATCAATAATGGTATTTAAATTAGGTATTACAACAACCTATGGATATTTAGCTATTATGGAAAATAGATTATTAAGAGTATGGCAGGAAAAGGAAGTTGCTTTAGCTTTATATGTAGCTAAGCTTGTGTCATTTATTTTTGAGATAAATAATAAAAAATAGGTTCTATTTTGAACCTATTTAATAATTTTTGGGGGAAAATTATTATGACATTTACGATTATTTTGGAGATTGTGTTACTAGGTATAGCACTTTCGATGGACGCTTTTGCTGTATCTGTAACTGATGGATTAATCTATACAGATATTAATAAAAAGAAGTCATTCTTTATCGCATTTGTTTTTGGTTTTATGCAAGCATTAATGCCTTTAGTTGGCTATTGGCTTGTTGAAATAGTTACAATTATAGTAGGAGAAGCTAATGGTAATAGTGCTGGCGATATTATGAGTTTAATTGTTACTTGGTTAGCCTTTGCCTTATTGTTATTCATTGGTGTTAAAATGATAATTGAAGCTGTAAAAGAAATGAAGAAGTCAGAAGATGAAAAAAATCCTAAGCAATTTGCCATTAAGGATGTATTGTATTTTGGATTCGCAACAGCAATCGATGCCTTAGGCTCTGGTGTTGCTTTACATTCTGGTGTTTCTACTAATTATACTATTTGGCTTCATGTAACTATTATAATGGCCATTACTTTCTTTATTTCTTTAATAGGATTATTCTTAGGTCGTCAAATAGAAAAGCTATTAAAGGGTAAAATTGAGCTTACTGGCATCATTGGCGGTTGTATCTTAGTTGGTTTAGCTGTTTGGATAGTAGTTTCACATTACGCAGGTATTTAATATGGACAATACATTAGAATTGCAAAAGAAAATCGATGATAATGAATATGTTAAAATTGAAAAAGGAGTATATGTAACTGCTCCTCTTTTTTTGCACTCTAATATGACATTAGAAATAGAAGAAGGAGCTATTTTATTAGCTACCTTAGATGAGTTAAAATATAAAGATATTAAAACAAGAGTAGCTGGAATTGAGATGGACTGGTATCCTGCAATAATTAATGCCATCGATTGTGAAAATATCACAATTAAGGGAAAAGGTATTATTGATGGTAATGGTAGCTATTGGTATCAAAAATATTGGGGATTAGACATGAAGGGTGGCATGAGAAAAGAATATGATTCTAAAGGAATTAGATTCTTATGTGATTATGATTGTAAAAGACCAAGAAATGTTTTAATTCAAAATTCAAATAATATTAGAATTTATGATGTTACATCTAAGGATTCAGGCTTTTGGAATATTCATGTTTTATATTCTAAGAATGTAATAATAAGTGGTGTTATTATTGATTCTGCTTGTAATTTTGCACCTTCAACAGATGGAATTGATATTGATTCATCAAATGATATATTAATTGAAAATATAATAGCTAATACAAATGATGATTCAATTGCGATTAAATCAGGTAGAGATAGTGATGGCATTAGAGTTAATAGACCATCTTATGATGTAGAAATAAGAAATTGTACAATAAAAAATGGTTTTGGTATTACTTTAGGATCTGAATTATCTGCAGGTATTTATGATATTAATATTCATGATATTAAATATTTAAATACTGATTGTGCCTTTAGAATAAAATCATCTAATATGAGAAAGGGATATGTAAAAAATATTAAGGTAAATAATTTAGATTGCATTAATGTTAAATATTTATTTCATATTAACTTAAATTGGAATCCAAATTATAATAAATGCGTTATTCCATTAGATTATAAAGGTGAAATAAAAGAATATTATCATACATTATTAAAAACAGATAATTCGCTTCCTGATACTATAATTGATGATATTTATATATCAAATGTTAATTCAAAAATAGAAGATAAATATGATGGAATAAGTAGAGTATTTCATTTAGAAGGATTAGATAGTAGTCATATAAGAAATATCTATTTTGATAGCATTAATGTAAGTGCTATTGAGTATGGATATTTGAAAAATGTTGATAATATTGTAATTAAAAATTCGAAAATTGAAACAAAAACTGATATAATAATAAAAAATAATGAATATGATAACAGGTGATTATATGAAAAAAGGATTGTTAAAAATAATTACTAGTATTTTATTCTTAGGTTTAATTATTACATTATCATCATGTGATATTCACTTTGAAAATTTATTTTCTTCTAATTCAGCAACATCAACAAAAGATGGTACTGAGATAGTTGAAAAGGATAATGATAAAAATAAGACTACAGGCGATAATAGTACTAGTGGAAATAGTGGTACAAATACTGTAAATAATCAAACTGATGGTAATACAAGCACTAATGTCGAAAAGACAGATGAAGAAGAATTAAAGATAAAAGATTTAATTCTAGATTATCAGCATGATTATGGCTATTTAAAATTAGGTGAAATTGAAACTTATGGTGAAGATTTACAAACTATTTATGAAGAAGCTTTTAATCAAGCAAAGATTGTATTAACAAGTGCTAATGATTACGAAAAAGAAACTAAGACAGTTAATGAAAATGGAAGTACTGTTGAAAAACAATATTATTTGTTACCTGAAATAAAAATTAATGGTTCAAATATTAAATCATCATCATTTACAATTAAAATGGCTATTTCAGCTGTTATGGAAATGATTTATGATAATCCATTATTCTATTTCTTAAGTCCTGGTTATTTGAACTCTTCTGATACAGTTTATTTAATGTTAATTGATGAATACGCAACTGCAAGCGCTAGAACTGTAATGAATAATAGTATTTTATCGATAGTGTCAGATTATAAAACAAATAATAATTATACTAGTGATTATCAAAAAATTAATTCAGTAAACAAATATATTATGAAGAAGCTTGTATATGCTAAAGATGGCTCTGGAAAACCAGAAGATTCATATTGGGCACATAACCTAGAAGGATTTGTTAATCCAACATATAATAAGGGTGTATGTGAATGTTACGCAAAGGCTTGTTCATTATTAATGAAGGTTGTTGGTGTTGAATCTATATTAGTTACAGGTACAGCAACAAGTGGTGGTTCAACAGCAGGACATGCTTGGAATTATGTAAAGATTGATAATAAGTGGTATGGATTAGATGTTACTTGGAATGATAATGATTTACCTGATGTAAATAAGGGAGATTATTTCTTAGTTGGTTCAAATAAGATGGATACTGACCATACTCCTAGTAGTTCATCAGTATATAGTTCATCATTTAGAGTAGAGACTCCAACCTTATCAACAACAGCTTATAGTATTATTTAGGATGCCAACGGCATCCTTTTTTAGCGCAAAAAAAAGTACCACTCAATTGAGTAGTACTTAATTTGTTTATTTTTAGAATACACCTTGAGCTAACATAGCGTCGCAAACTTTTTCGAAACCTGCGATATTAGCGCCAGTTAATAAGTCATTCTCACGAACGCCATACTTAACAGCTGTGTCATGGGCGTTATGGAAGATATTCTTCATAATAGCTTCAAGCTTTGAATCAACTTCTTCGAATGTCCAAGATAGACGAGCTGAGTTTTGGCACATTTCAAGACCAGAAGTAGCAACACCACCAGCGTTAGAAGCCTTACCTGGACCATAGATTACGCCATTTTCAATTAAGAACTTAGCAGCATCTAATTCAGTAGGCATGTTAGCACCTTCACAAACAGCGATTACGCCATTCTTAACTAACATCTTAGCATCTTCAAGATTTAATTCATTTTGTGTAGCACATGGTAAAGCGATGTCTACCTTATATTGCCATACGCCATGCTCACCATTTTTCTTTTCGAAGTATTGAGCAGACTTTCTAGCAGCAGCATACTCAGTTAAACGAGCACGCTTAACTTCCTTAACTTCCTTTAATAATGCTACATCGATTCCTTCTGGATCATAAATCCAACCATTTGAATCAGAACATGTAATAACCTTAGCACCTAAAGATTGTGCCTTTTCAATAGCGTAAGTAGCAACGTTACCAGCACCTGATACTGCAACTACCTTGCC
>JAILPD010000093.1 GCA_024690445.1 Acholeplasmatales bacterium | reverse complement strand
AAGATAATTCAAAAGCCTACATCATTAGATACTAAAGAAGAATATACAGAAAAATTATTAAAGGTTAAGAAGCATATTTATGATGGAGATATCTTCCAATGTGTATTCTCAAGAAGATTAAAAGGAAAAATTGAAGGTTCTTTATTTGAAGCATATAGAAATTTAAGAAGTATTAATCCATCTCCATATATGTATTATTTAAAGAGTAATGATATAGAAATAGCTGGTTCATCACCTGAGACACTTGCGATGAAGGAAGATGACACAGTTATGACATTCCCTATTGCAGGTTCCAGACCTAGAGGAAAGACTGAGGAAGAGGATGTATATAATGAAAAAGACCTTTTATCAGATGAAAAGGAATTAGCAGAGCATAATATGCTAGTTGATTTAGGAAGAAATGATGTTGGTAGAGTTTCTGAATTTGGAAGTGTTAAAGTCTTAGAATATATGAAGATTTTAAGATATTCACATATTATGCATATCGCATCTACAGTAATTGGTAAGGCAAGAAAAGATGTTAATTCAATTAAATGCCTTCAGTCAATCCTACCAGCAGGTACATTATCTGGAGCTCCTAAATTAAGAGCTTGTCAAATAATCGATGATTTAGAAAAAGAAAGAAGAGGTATCTATGGTGGTGCCTTAGGATATATCGATTTTAGAGATAATATGAATATGTGTATTGTTATAAGAACAATAGTTAAGAAAAATGATGATGTTTACTTACAAGCTGGTGGTGGAATTGTAATGGATTCTAATCCTGAATCAGAATTCATAGAAACACAAAATAAGGCAATGGCCCCATTTAAGGCATTAGAGATGGCAGGAGGCGATGAATAATGATTTTATTAATAGATAATTATGATTCATTCTCATTTAATCTATATCAATTTATAGGAACTATAAATAGTGATATTAAGGTTATTAAAAATGATGAAATGACAGTTGAAGAAATTAAAAAATTAAATCCTAGTCATATCATCCTATCTCCAGGACCAGGACGTCCAAAGGAAAGTGGAATTATTGAGGATGTTGTAAGAGATATTCATAATATCCCAATTCTTGGTGTATGCTTAGGACATCAAGCAATTTGTGAGGTATTTGGACTTGATATTATTAATGCTAAAAAGATTTGTCATGGTAAATCTGATTTAGTAAAAATAGATACAGATTCACATTTGTTTAAGGGATTAAATAAAGAAATTAGGGTAGCTAGATATCATTCATTAATTGGTAGTGGTAAATCAGATGAATTAAAAATAACTGCTTTAAATAGTGATGGTGAAATAATGGCTGTTGAACATAAGAAATATCCAATCTATGGATTACAATTCCATCCAGAAAGTATATTGACTGCAGATGGTATGGAAATATTAAAAAAATTTTTAGGATAAGAGGAATAAGAATATGAACATGAAGGAATTATTAGTAAAATTAACTGAAGGTAAGGATTTAACAGAACAAGAAATGTTTGATGCTATTTTAAGCATTATGAAAAATGAGGTCGCACCAGCAATGACTGGTGCCTTCCTAACAGCATTATCAATTAAAGGTGAAAAGCCAAATGAAATTGTTGGAGCTGTAAAGGCAATGCTTGAGGTTGCAGAAATCATTGAACCAGAATACGAAGTATTAGATATCGTTGGTACAGGTGGAGATAGATCATTCTCATTTAATATTTCATCTGTATCAAGTATCGTTATTGCAGGTGCTGGTATTAAGGTTGCAAAGCACGGAAATAGAAGTGTATCTTCAAAGTGTGGTTCTGGTGATTTATTTGAGGCTTTAGGTGTTAAATTTGATTTTGCTTCTAAGCATGCAAAGCCTGTATTAGATGAGGCTGGATTAGTATTCTTATTCGCTCCTGTATATCACAAGGCAATGAGATTTGTTGGACCTATTAGAAAAGAATTAGGTATTAAGACAATTTACAATATCATGGGACCACTTATTAACCCAATGAATGCTACATATATGGTATTAGGTGTTTATAAGAAGGAATTAGTAAGACCAATCTGCGAGGTATTAAAAAAGAAGGGCTTAAAGAGCGCAATGGTTGTATATGGCTTAGATGGTGTAGATGAATTATCTATGGCAGATAAGACTTTGGTTGCTGAATTCTGTAATCATGGTGATATAATTGAATATGAGCTTGATCCAAAGAACTATGGATTTACATTATGCAAGCATGATGATTTAATTGGCGGTGATCCTCAAGTAAATAAGCAAATTGCATTAGATATCTTAAATGGTGTAAAGGGTCCAAAGAGAGATGTTGTAGTATTAAATAGTGCTTGTGCTATCCATGTAGCTACAGGAAGAACTATTAGTGAATGTGTAAAGATTGCAAATCATGTAATTGATAGTGGCGAGGCTTTAGCTACATTAAATAAACTAATTGAGGTTTCAAATGATATTAGATGATATTGTAAGGGATAGAAAAAAGGATTATGAAAAGATAATCCAAAATAAGCCCTTAGAAGAATTAAAAAAGGAAATTAAAATAGAAGATAATCCTGAATATAAATTTTATAATTTATTTAAGAATAATGATTTTATTTATATTTGTGAATGTAAACATAAATCACCATCAAAAGGAATCATTAAAGAAGATTATAATTATTTAGATATTGCTAAGGAATATGAAAGAAGTGGTGCTTCAGCTATTAGCTGCTTAACAGAGCCTAATTATTTTTTAGGTAGTGATAAGCATTTAATGGATATTAAGAAGAATGTAAATATTCCTGTATTAAGAAAGGATTTCATCTTTTCTGAATATCAAATATATGAATCTAAATTAATTGGGGCAGATTTAATATTATTAATATGTGCCATATTAGATTTAGATACATTAACTAAATATATTAAATTAGCCCATAAATTAGGTCTTAGCTGTTTGGTTGAAACACATAGTGAAGAAGAAATGGAAATGGCTATTAAATCTGGTGCTAAGGTAGTTGGTGTAAATAATAGAAATTTAAAGGATTTTACAATTGATAACAGCTTATCATTAAGCCTAAGAGATAAATATAAGGATATCATTTTAATTTCAGAAAGTGGAGTTAAGGATGTAAAAGATGTTAAATCAATTAAGAATGCTAGATTAAATGGTGTTCTAGTTGGTGAGGCATTAATGAAATCAAATGATATTAAAAAGACATTAGAGGAATTTAAGAAATGCTAATTAAGATTTGCGGAATAAGAAGATTAGAGGATATAGAATATGTTAATAAATTAAAGCCTGATTATATTGGCTTTGTATTTGCTAAAAGTAAAAGGCAGATTAATGTATCCTTTGCCTCTTTACTTAAAGCAAATCTAGATAAAAATATAAAGGCTGTTGGTGTCTTTAGAAATGATGATATTGAATTAATTAGGGAAGCTGTTAGAAATAACACAATTGATTTAATTCAATTACATGGAGATGAGGATGATTCTTATATTTTAAAAATAAAAGAATTTACTAATCTTCCTATTATAAAGGCATATAGAGATAGTAAATATTCAGATTATTCATTATTTGATAATGATGATCCTGGAAAAGGAATTGTATTTGATTGGAATAAGATAAATACAAATAAACCATTTTTCTTAGCTGGTGGAATCAATATAAATAATATTGATGATGGATTAAGGCTTAATCCTTATTGTATTGATGTTTCAAGTGGAGTTGAAACAGATGGATTTAAGGATTATAAGAAAATGGAAGAATTAATAAAGAGGTGTAGAGATTATGAGTAATACTAAATTTGGAGATTTTGGTGGACAATACGTACCTGAAACACTTATGAATGCTGTACTTGAATTAGATGCTGCATACAATAAGTATAAGAATGACCCAGAATTTTTAAAGGAATTAGATGATTTATATAGAGAATATGCTAATAGACCATCTAGATTATATTATGCTGAAAAGCTTACTAAGGAATTAGGTGGAGCTAAAATTTATTTAAAAAGAGAGGATTTAAATCATACAGGTAGCCATAAAATTAATAATTGTCTTGGTCAAATTCTTTTAGCAAAGAAGATGGGTAAAAAGAGAATTATCGCAGAAACTGGTGCAGGTCAGCATGGTGTAGCAACTGCGACAGTTTGTGCTTTAATGGGTATGGAATGTGAAATCTTCATGGGTGAAGAGGATACAAAAAGACAAGCATTAAATGTATTTAGAATGGAATTATTAGGTGCTAAGGTACACGCTGTAAAAAGTGGTACTAGAGTATTAAAGGATGCCGTTAATGAATGTATGAAGGAATGGAGTAATAGATGTGATGACACATTATATTTACTTGGTTCTGTAATGGGTCCTCATCCATTCCCAACAATTGTTAGAGATTTCCAATCTGTAATTTCAAAAGAAATTAAAGCCCAGATTTTAGAAAAGGAAGGAAGACTTCCTGATATGGTTATCGCCTGTGTTGGTGGTGGTTCTAATGCTATGGGAGCATTCTATAATTTTATTGAAGATAAGAGTGTGGAATTAGTAGGATGTGAGGCAGCAGGCTTAGGTATAGATAGTGGTAAAACAGCTGCCACAATAACAACTGGTAAGGTTGGTATTTTCCATGGTATGAAGTCAGTATTCTGTCAAAATGAATATGGACAAATTGATGAGGTATATTCAATCTCTGCAGGCTTAGATTATCCTGGAATCGGACCTGAGCATGCCTATTTAAATTCAATTGGTCGTGCAAAATATGTTCCTATTACAGATAAAGAAGCTGTAGATGCTTTCTTAAAACTATCTAAAACTGAAGGTATTATTCCAGCAGTTGAATCATCTCATGCGTTAGCTTATTGCTTAAAGGTTGCGCCTACTATGAGTAAGGATAAGATTATCGTTGTTAACCTATCAGGTAGAGGCGATAAGGACTGCGCATCAATTGCTAGATATTTGGGGGTTGAAATCGATGAGTAATTTTAAAGATGTATTTAAGAAAAAGGCATTTATTGCCTTTGTAACTGCAGGAGATCCCGACTTAGAATCTACTGAAAAATTTATTGATAAAATGATTGAGGCAGGAACTTCATTAATTGAAATTGGTATTCCATTTAGTGATCCTATCGCAGAAGGTAGTGTTATTACTAAGGCTGATATTAGAGCTTTAGCTTCAAATACAACAACTGATAAGATCTTTGATATGATTAAGAAGGTTAGAGAAAAGCATCCAGACTTTCCGCTTGTATTTATGACATATGTAAATCCAGTATTCTCATATGGATATGATAGATTCTTTAAAAAGGCACAAGAATTAAATATGTTAGGTATTATTATTCCTGATTTACCTTTTGAAGAAAAAGAAGAGGCAGCTATAGTAGCTAAAAAATATAATCAAGAGGTTATCTCATTAATCGCTCCTACAAGTGATGATAGAATTAAAAAGATCGCCTCAGACTCTAATGGCTTCATATATTTAGTATCATCTATGGGTGTTACTGGTATGAGAAGTGAATTTAAAACAGACTTAAATAAGATTGTAACTGAAATAAGAAAATATACAGATACACCAGTTGCTATTGGCTTTGGTATTTCAAATCCTGAACAAGCTAGTAAGATGGCAAAGATTTCTGATGGAGTAATCATTGGTTCTGCAATTGTAAGAATCATTGAACAATATGGAAAAGATGCCACTCCATACGTTTATGATTTTTGTAAATCAATTGTGGATTCAATAAATTAATTATATAATTACACTTGAGGTGTTAATTATGATTGATACACACTGTCATTTTTTTAGTGAAGAATTTAAAGATGATTTAGATTCTTGTATAGAAAGATGTAAGGAAAATAATATTAATAAAATTATTCTTGTTGGCTTTTCGTATGAAACTAATAGATTAGCACAAGAATATGCTAAAAAATATGATATTTTTTATCCTACAGCTGGAGTTCATCCCGAAGAATGTAATAAAGACTATTTAGCTCAATTTGATGAGTTAAAAGAATTTATTAAGCATAATAAGATATACGCTATTGGTGAATGTGGATTAGATTATCATTGGAGCGTAGAATTTAAAGAAGAACAAAAAGAATTATTTAAGCTTCAATGTGCGCTTGCAATAGAAAATGATTTGCCAATCATTATCCATTCAAGAGATGCAGCCCAAGACACATTTGAAATAGTTAAATCCTTTAATGGCAAATTAAAGGGTGTAATGCATTGTTATGGTGGTTCATTAGAATTAGCTAAAGAATATGTTAAGCTTGGAATGTATATATCTTTAGGTGGTCCTTTAACATTTAAAAATGCTAAAGAGCCTAAGAGAGTTGCAGAAGGAATTGATATTAATAATTTATTAATTGAAACTGATTCCCCATTCCTAGCACCAGATCCATTTAGAGGAAAAAGAAACGAATCATCATATGTTAGATTCGTATGTCAAAAAATGGCTGAAATAAAGGGTTTAACTGTAGAAGAGGTAGATAGAATCACCACTCAAAATGCAGTTAAATTATTTAATATTTAAAGTGCAAAATTTGTTGCATGTGACGAATTGTTATGATATAATCATAGAGCATTTCGTTAAAGAAATGTCCTTGGTTAGACACCTAGTTCTAACCCGAAGACCATAAGGAGGTAGAAGAAATGAAGAATTATGAAGTAATGTTCATCCTTCGTTCTAACCTAGACCAAGACGCTATTAAGGCTGAAATCGAAAATACAAAGAAGATTTTCGAGAGCAATGGTTCTAAGGTTACAGAAGTTAAGGAGTGGGGCTTTAGAGAGCTTGCTTACGAAATTGCTAATAACAAGAGAGGTTATTATGTAGTATTCGATGTAGAAGCTACTAAGGAAGCTGTTAATGAATTCAACCGTATCGCTGGTTATAGCGAAACTATTATTCGTTCAATCGTTATCGTTAAGGGCGAATAATTAGGAGGTTTCTATATGAATAGAGTTTCATTAATAGGAAGAATCACAAGAGATCCAGAAGTTCGTTATTCTCAAAATGGTTCAGCATTCGTAATGTTTACAATTGCAGTAAATAGAACTCAAAGAGACGCAAATGGTCAAACTGTTGCTGATTTTATCAGCGTTACAGCATTTGGTCAAACAGCTGAATTTATCGGCCGTTATATTAAGAAGGGGTTCCAATTAGCAGTTGCAGGTAGAATCCAGACTAGAAATTATCAAGGTCAAGATGGACAAACTCATTATGTTACTGAGGTTGTTGCTGAACAAGTTGAAAATTTAACTCCTAGAGATCAAAATGCTCAACAGGCTAGTTTCCAAAATAATCAGCCTAGACAGCAAGGTGGATATAATAATCCATCATATGGTGCTCAAAATAATGGATATTCAAATCCATCTTATCAAAGACAAGAGCAACCAGCTAATGAAGCTCCTGAATCATTTGATGTTCAGGTTGCTGATGATGATTTACCATTCTAAAAAAGGAGGAACGTATTATGCAAAATAATAGAAGAAATGATCGTGAAAGACGCGGTCGTAAGAAAGTATGTTATTTTACACAA
>JAILPD010000032.1 GCA_024690445.1 Acholeplasmatales bacterium | reverse complement strand
ATTACACTAGCCTTAGGACTTTCTAAATAGTACTTTAATATTATATACATATAAATCATACCAATAATATCTAATACTAATAAGCCAATAATACCCTTAACTACCTTCATCCATTTTGATTTACCAAAATTACTACCAATAATTAAGGATGCTACTAAGAATCCAACAATAAATCCAAATGATGGAGTAAGCACATATTGAAATCCTCCACCAGTTGAGAATACAGGTATACCAATTAATCCCATTATGATATATGTTAAAAATACAATTCCAGCCTTCTTCCATCCCAGTAATAAACTAATTATTACAACAGCGAATGTTTGAAGAGTTAAAGATATTATTCCAATATTAAATGATATCTTTGAACATACTACCATAAGCGATAAGCTAATAGCCATTATAGTTAAATCTTTAGTTTTCATAATAATGACTCCTTAATATTAATTTCATCACTTGATACAACGATTTTCTTTTTTCCATCATCTAATACTAAATGACCATCAATATCAATATCTTTAGCTACATAGACCTTATCCTTATAATAAACCTTTCTATTATAAACAATATTTCTATTTCTATATAAAGATATTAATTCATCATGTGTAAGCTTATTTAATGAATCAAAGTTTTTCATAATAGCATGAATTAAATCATATCTATCGATATTTATATTTAATCCTATGCCACCTACAGATTCCTTATCTGTAAGATTAATTCCAATTCCAATTATTGATGCTTCAAACTTTAATTGGAAAACATCTTCAATTAAAATACCAGCAAGTTTCTTATCATTTAAATAAATATCATTTGGCCATTTAATACCAGCATTAAAGTCAAAAGAATCTAATGCCATACAAATTGCAAGTGGAGTAGTAATTTCATAATTACCATTTTTCTTTAATAAAATAGAGAAAATGATATCCTTATCACTTCTCCAAACTCTATCATATCTTCCACGACCAGCAGTTTGTTCTAAAGCAATTAGAATAGTCTTATCTGGATATTCATTATAATTATCCTTTAAATAAGTATTAGTTGAATTAATTGTATCAACTAAATAATATTGATATTTAGTTTTGAATTTCCAGTTTAACTTAGTTATCATATTATGCCTTTAATGCTTCTATTGTTTGTTTTAATGAATCTAAATCACTTACGTTATAGCAAGGAATCTTTCTATCTACTCTCTTAACAAAACCAGATAAAGATTTACCAGGTCCTATTTCAACAAAGGCATCTACACCATTTGCCATAGCATAACGAATTGAATCCTCAAAATATACTGAGGAATGAATTTGATTTTCTAAAATATCATTGATATTTCTTGTTTCTTCTTTACCAGAAACATTATAAATAATCTTATATTTAGGAGTATTAGGATTATATTTATCTAATACCTTTCTTAATTTCTTAGATGCATCAGTCAAGAATGATGAATGGAAGGCACCAGATACATTTAATTCTACTACCTTTAAAGCTCCTAAATTCTTCATATTCTCCATTGCTAAATCAACACCCTTATTATCGCCTGTAATAACAATTTGACCAGGGCAATTATAATTAGCAACCTCGCATACACCCTCACTAGTTTTGATACCTTCTAATACCTTTTCTCTATCTAAGCCAATTACCGCAGCCATCTTAGTAGTACCTAAAGGTAAGGCATTTTGCATAATATCACCACGATTAGAGATGATATCAAGTGCATTATCTAAATCCCAAGTATTAGCAAATGCTAGTGCTGAATATTCACCTAATGATAAACCACATGCATATTCAGGTAAAATACCATTTGATTCTAATACCTTAGCAAATACATAGCTTGTTAATAGCATAGCAGGCTGTGCATATTTAGTTTGATTAATAACATCATCCTTATCAATAAAGCATAAATCTCTAATTAAAGGATATTTATCATAAATTTCTTTTGCTAGAGGTACATTATCATAAATGTCTTTACCCATTCCTTTTGCTTGTGCACCTTGTCCAGCAAATAAAAATGCAAGCTTCATTAATTTCCACTTCCAATTCTTCTATATTTTTCGTATCTATTATTTAATAATTCTTCTTCACTTTTCTTATTTAATTCATTAATTTTAGCAATTAATCTATTCTTTAAGCTTTCTGCGAATGAATCACTAACATATCTAATACCACCAAGGGGTTCTTCTATAATTTCATCTGCGATACCATAATTAATTAAATCATGTGATGTAAGCTTCATAACCTCACTTACTTCACTTACAGGTACCTTATCCTTAAATAGAATTGAAGTAAATCCTTCTGGAGATAATACTGAATAAACAGCATTTTCAAACATGAAGATATAATCAGATACAGTTAATGCTAAAGCACCACCAGATCCACCTTCAGATAAAATAATAGCTACAACAGGAGTTTTTAATTTTGAAAACTCATATAAATTTTGAGCTATAGCACGTGCTTGACCACGCTCTTCAGCTCCCTTACCAGGGTAAGCTCCTGATGTATCAACTATAGTAATAATTGGTCTTTTAAATTTCTCAGCCTCTTTAGCAAGTCTTAAAGTCTTTCTAAATCCTTCTGGAGAAGTCATACCAAAATTACGTTTTAAATTTTCATTTAGATTATCGCCCTTAGCTTGAGCAAGTATAGTTACAGGTAAATCACCTAAATAACCAATACCTGAGATAATTGATTGGTCATCAGAAAAATATTGATCGCCATGTAATTCAACAAAATCAGTAATTAACTTATCAATTAAAGCCTTAGCCTTAATTCTTTTTTCACTTCTTGCGATTAATACTCTATCCCAAGCACTTAAATTACTATAAGTTTCATTCTTTAAAACCTCAAGCTCTTTTTTTAATTCCTTATACTTAGGATCAGCTGAATCACATGCTAATAATTCTTGCTCAAGAAGACTTATCTTTTTTTCATTTTCTTCTAATATCATATTATCTATAATTATGAAGTCTTAGTAATAATGCTAAAGTCTTCTTTAAATCCTTTCTATCAGAAATCATATCAATATAACCCTTATCTAATAAGAATTCAGCTGTTTGGAATTCCTTAGGTAGAGTTTCTTTAATAGTTCTTTCGATAACTCTCTTACCAGCAAAGCCAATTAAGGCATTAGGCTCAGCAATTGTAATATCAGCTAAGCTTGCAAATGAGGCAGATACACCACCAGTAGTTGGGTCAGTTAATACGGCAATATAAAGACCAGTTTCTCTATATTTAGCTAAAGCCGCTGAAGTCTTAGCCATTTGGAATAGGCTAATTACACCCTCTTGCATTCTAGCTCCACCTGATGTTGTAAATAAGATTAATGGTAATTTTTCTTCTGTTGCCTTTTCAATTAATCTAGTAATTCTTTCTCCACATACAGATCCCATAGAACCCATCATAAAGAATGAATCCATAACACCAACAAGGCACTTAATACCATCAATCTTTCCCTCAACGCACATTACAGATTCATCTTCACCGGAATCCTTCTTTGCCTTTTCAAGCTTTTCTACATAATCAGGGAAATCTAAATATTTTTCTTTTATATTAGTAAAAAGCTCAGTATAGCCTAAATCCATTACATCGATAATTCTTTCTTTAGATGTTAATCTTCCATGATGATTACAATAAGGACAAACCTTATGATCTAAAATATAATTATCTTTAATAATAAATCTTTGACAATTTGGGCATTTTACAATTAAATCCTCAGGAATTTCTTTTGGAATAGAGGCAGTAATTCTTTTTCTTAAATTAAGCTCCTCCATCGCAGTATTAAATTCTAGGATTTTTTCTTTTCTTTTATTGAACGAGTTTTGCATTTTCCTTTAACTCTCCTATAAAGCCTTCAATAAATGAAGTATCATAATGTCCTAATATGAAATCAGGATGATGCAATAGGACATAATTAAATTCAACAGTTGTTTTAACACCATCAACTATTAATTCCTCTAAAGCTTGTCTCATCTTTCTAATACATTCAAGTCTTGTCTTAGCGAAGCATACAACCTTTAATATCATAGAATCATAATATGGTGGAATTGTATAACCAGGATATACGGCAGAATCAATTCTTACACCCATACCACCTGGAGTATTAATGAATGTGATTTTACCAGGATTAGGTCTAAAATCATTTTCTGAATCTTCAGCATTAATACGACATTCAATAGCGTGACCATATAATTTAATATCAGATTGCTTATACTGAAGTGGTAAACCAAAGGCAATCTTAATCATATTCTTAACTAAATCAACATTAGTTACAGATTCAGTAACACAGTGCTCAACCTGAATTCTTGTGTTCATTTCAATGAAATAATAATTTTCTGAATCGTCTACTAAGAATTCAATAGTACCAACTGAATCATATTTAGCAGCCTTACATGCTTTTAATGCAGATTCATAAAGCTTAGCCTTTAAATCTGCAGAAATACTAATACATGGAGCTTCTTCTATCATTTTTTGATTTCTTCTTTGAAGTGAGCAATTTCTTTCAAATAAATGAATAGCATTACCATGCTTATCACACATTACTTGAACTTCAATATGCTTAGGATGCTTAATGAATTTTTCAATATATAATTCATCATTAGAAAAGAATTTTAAAGCTTCTTCCTTAGCTTCATTATATAAAGAAGTAAAGGAATCCTTATCTTCGACAAGACGAATACCCTTTCCGCCTCCACCAGCAGATGCCTTAATTAATACTGGAAAGCCAATTTCCTCAGCACATGCTAATCCTTCTTCTAGTGATACAGCCTTATGAGAACCAGGAACAACAGGTACACCAGATTCAATCATCAACTGAACAGCCTCACTCTTATTACCCATCTTTTCCATAGTTTCTGGGTTAGGTCCAATAAATGTTAATCCACACTTTTCAACCATTCTTGCAAACTGAGGATTTTCAGATAAAAAGCCAAATCCAGGATGAATAGCATCACATCCTGAAAGACAAGCGGCACTTATAATATTTTCTACATTTAAATAAGAATCCTTTGGGGCAGAATCACCAATACAAATAGCTTCATTAGCTAATTCCTTATGAAGTGCATCCTCATCTGCCTTAGAATATACTGCAACCGTAGTAATACCAAGCTCCTTACAAGCTCTAATAATTCTTACGGCAATTTCACCACGATTTGCAATTAAAATTTTCTTAAACATAAAATTAATCTCCAATTACAAATAGTTTCTTACCAAAATCAACTACATCATTATCCTTAACAAGTATTTCTTTAACTACTCCATCAAATGGTGATGTAATTTCATTCATAACCTTCATAGCTTCAATAATACAAAGCTTGTCGCCCTTTTTAACCTTAGAGCCAACACTAACAAAAGGCTTAGCATCCTTATAAGGTGCTTGATGGAAAGTACCAACAAGTGGCGCAGTAACAGCATTACCTGTTTCTTCTAAGGTAGGTGCTAAATTACTTACACCTTCTTCTTTTTCACTCTTAGTAACTACAGTTTCTCTTGTACCACTATTCTTATCTAATTTAATCTTTAAACCATTTTCTTCAACCTCTAAATAAGAAAGTGAAGAATTTTCTAGAAGCTTCATTAATTTTTCAATTTCTTCTAAATTCATAAGCTTAACCTCTTAATTTCTTTTCAACAATGCTAACAACATCAGCTACTGTCATCATTGTATCCATTTCAGTTATTTCAATCTTAATGCCAAAATGTTCTTCTAATTCTAGAATCATTTCAACAGCGTAGATGCTATCAAATCCCAAATCAGTTTTTAATACAGATTCTGGAGTTATTTCAGTATTTACATTTGCACATTCAATAATTAGTTTTTTAATTTCTTCAAAGCTAACTGTTTTATTTGCCATTTTTTTCCTCCTGCCAAAACTGATCTAAGAAAATTTTGTAGGCTCCTTCTGAAAATGGTGGTTTAGATAAAGATTGTAATACTTCTTCATCTAATTCTCCAAATTCTGCAAAGCTACGACCAGCATCAATATATTTTTTTAAGAATCGATTTAATTTATTCTCGTTCTTAATATCTACTAATGTTTTAATTTGTGGAACAAAGATACCTGTATAGCAGCCCTTACCACAAATAAAATCAAATTGAGCTTTAACTGAATCATATACTCTATCAACCTCAGTATAAGCACAGCTTGATATAACAACAAATCTCTTATTAGTATCTGGATATCTTAAGCCATGGAATGATTCATTTCCCTCTGGTGGTTTATGACCACGATATGTAAGCATCATAGATAATAATCTATCTGTAAATAACTTTAATATACCTGGCATACCAAAGAAAAAGAGTGGAAAGCTTTCAATAATGATATCAGCATTTAATATCTTTTCCTTTACAATGCTAATATCATCATTTTTGATAATGCATTCTCCTTCTGTTCTTCCCCAACAAGATAAGCATCCTGTACATGGCTTAAAATTTAATGTTTGAACATTGATAATTTCTATATCACATTCACTAAATTCATTTAAGCCTTGTAGAAAGGCATTAGTAATAGACATTGTTGTACTTTTATTTAGTTTTGGGCTTCCGTTAATTACAAGAACTTTTTTCTTCTTGTCCTTATCCCACATAAAATCACCTTTTTATCTAGTATAAATAGTATCCTTTGGAACCTTTGTAAATGATAAAGTACCCTTTGAATAAATATTACCATCTACAATAACCTTACAATCAAATGTTGTAATAGGACCTAAAACCTTAGTCTTAGTAACATTAATATTTAATACATCACCAGGAATAACAGCCTTAATGAACTTAAAGCCATCAACCTTTAATAATACATAAATATTATCAGTATCTGTGCCATCAGCCTCAAATACTAATGAGCATAACTGAGCACAGCTTTCAATAATTAATACACCTGGCATAATAGGAGCTCCAGGGAAATGACCCATAAAATATGGTTCATTTACTGAAACACACTTAATACCAACTGCACTTTCATTTGGAACAATTTCAGTAACGCGGTCAATCATTTGGAATGGTGGACGTTGCTTAATCTTTTCATTAATCTCATTAATTAAGATCATAGTGATAATCCTCCATCAATAGTAATTACTTGACCAGTAATATATGAAGATTGGTCGCTAGCTAAGAAAGATACTAAGTCAGCGATATTTTGTGTAGACCCTAACTTATGTTGAGGAATAACCTTTAAGTATTCTTCCTTCTTATCTTCAGGAATTGCGTCTAGCATTTCTGTTTCAATAAAACCAGGAGCTACAGCATTAACTCTAATTCCATATGGAGCTAATTCCTTAGCTAATGTAGCTGTCATTTGGTTTACAGCACCCTTAGTAGCACCGTATACACTTTGACCAGGAAGTGAATATTTACCACTTACTGATGACATATTAATAATGACACCCTTCTTCTTTTTAAACATCTTTAAAGCAACAGCTTGAGCCATATAGAAATAACCCTTAACATTTAAGTCGAAGCACTCATTTAAATTTTCTTCAGTCATCATTAATAAGAATTGATCTCTAACAACACCTGCATTATTAACTAATACATCAATAGAACCAAATTCTTTAGCAACATCTCTAACCATTTGATTTACCTCTTCACGGTTTGATACATTTGCCTTATAAATAATTCCATTTCCACCAAATGCTTTAATTTCATCTAATGTTTCTTGAGCTTTTGCCTCATTATGAGAATAATTGATAACTACTGTATAACCATCCTTTGCAAGTCTAACAGCACATGCCTTACCAATACCTCTTGAAGCACCTGTAACGATAGCAACCATTTTTCTATCCTCCTACTTTGTAATAACAATTGCAGTATATGTACCACCTGCAGCGTACGCAATACATAATACATTCTTCATATCTTTAGCTTCAACTGTAATCTTTGAAGCCTTATCATTTACCACCTTATAACCATTATCAGACTTAATATCACCTGATAACATTAAAGCTGTATGAGCTAAGCTTAGAGATGCAGCAGCAGCTCTTGCCTCACCAACATGATTCTTAACCTCAATTAACTTCTTATTTTCTAATGACTTACCAAATACTCTCTTTAATGAATTTAATTCAATATCATCAATAGTCTTTAAACCACAAGCAAAGCCTGAAATAGTATCGATATCATCAATAGTTAAATTAGCATCAGCTAATGCTAACTTAATAGCCTCATCTAAGCCCTTATCAGAACCTTTAACCTTACCAAATTCAACAGCACATGTTGCCATACCATATCCTAATACTTCTGCATACTTCTTAGCACCACGAGCCTTAGCATCCTTATCATTTTCTAATACGATAGTTACAGAACCATCAGATAATGTAAATCCATTCTTACCTTCAAATGGTAATGTTACATCGCTAGATACAACATTTAGCTTACCATATACTTCAGCGATAGCCTCAATATTTTCATCAGTACCAGTTGCTAAAATGCACTTTTCCTTACCTTGACGGATAATGTTAGTTGCATAAGCTACAGATTGTAAACCTGATTGGCTACCATTTGTTACTGTAACGTTATAACCCTTAATACCAGTACAGATTGATAAATATCCACCTGCAGCATTATAAACTGTATTAGGGAATTTAAATGCAGAACCATTTGCACAGCCCTTTTCTACAATATTTTCTGTAAATTGTAAGCATGTACCCATAGCACCATCAGCTGTACCTTCAACAATACCAATTGATGTAGCATTCTCTGGAGTTACAGTGATATTAGCATTTTCTAGTGCTTGCATACCAGATAATACTTGAAGCTGTGATAAATTATCATGCTTACGATATGTTGGCTTTTGACCATACTTAGCATATTCATCAGCTACTACTGTTGAATGAATGCTATTAGATTCAGGCTTTACATTATTATTGATGTTATTAATGTAAGCCTCAACACCATTACCAAATGGAGTTACAATACCAAAACCAGTAACATACACCTTACCATTATCATTAGATGTCTTAACATCACCCTTATCTTTAGAGAAAATAATACTTGCGTTATTTCCACCAAATGCGAACGAATTAGACATAACTGTATTTAATTCTTTATCCTTAGACTTGTTAGGAATGAAATCAATCTTTCCAGCCTTTTCCTCAAGTCTTACTAAATCATCACTATCATATCCTAAAGTTGCAGGAACCTTATTAGTAGTTAATGCCTTAATAGCAAATACTGCTTCAATAGCACCTGCAGCACCTAAGCAGTGACCAACCATTGCCTTAGTTGATGATACTGATAAATTATCGTTTTCATTATCGAAGATTGTATGTAATGATAAGAATTCAGCATTATCATTCTTAGCAGTACCAGTACCATGAGCATTGATATAACCAATCTCATTCTTCTTTACACCAGATGTATTAATTGCCCAATTAATAGCATTCATCTGACCTTCTCCATCTTCTCTTGGAGCTGTAATATGATGAGCATCAGATGATACACCTGAGCCTAACACTTCACAATAAACTTTAGCATTTCTCTTCATTGCATGCTCATATGATTCAACAATAACAGCACCTGAACCTTCACCTAATGTGATACCAGTGCACTTATTGAATGGTGAACATGGATTTGAATCTAATGCATGTAATGCTAAGAATCCAGAATATGGAACAGATGCGAATGCATCAGCACCACCTGCAATAACGATATCAGCCTTACCAGCTCTAATTAAATCACATGCATATGCGATAGAAATTGTACCTGCAGCACATGCGTTAGCAATATTAGTTACAACACCACCAGCATGAACATATTGAGCTACGCTTGATGCGATAGCTGAAATAGGCATCTTGCAAACATCAGATGCTGGCTTATCATTTCTATAATAATGATCGATAGAAACAGCACCACCAACACAGCTACCCATAATTACTGATACTCTAGTGTTACCACCAAAGTCAGCTAACTTAGCATCTTCTATTGCTTCTAATGTAGCCTTAATACATAATTTAGAAACTCTATCTAAATTCTCTGTATTAGGAATCTTATCTAAATCCTTAAAATTAGCCTCAGCTGCTAAAGTTGCATAACAATCCTTAGTATCAACTGTTGTAGTATTCTTAATTCCTGTAACGGAATTTAATGCATTATTCCAGCATTCATTTACATTATTACCAATTGCGTTGATTAAGCCTAAGCCTGTAACAACGCATCTATTATTATTTTCTGTCATTTTTATATCTCCTTAGTTAAGTTTACTTTACAACGCCATCCAAAATATTATCCCAGCACGAAGCTGGGATAAATCTTCGATTTATTACTGTTTGTCAGCAATATAAGCAGCGATAGTGTCAATTGATAAGAAATGTTCTTTTGCAACACCGTTCATTGAAACACCGAAAGCCTCATCAGCAAATGAAATGATTTCAATTGAGTCAATTGAATCAAGACCGATTCCATCACCGAATAATGGTGTATCGAATTGTAATTCATTTGCATCTACACCTAATTCTGAAACGATAAAATCTTTTAACTGCTGTTTAATTTCTAAATCTGTCATTTTTTTAATCTCCTACCAAAAATGTGTCAGTTAAACTAACCGTTATTATTATATAATAAACAGAAATAATGTCAACTAAACTAAACATTTTTGTCACACAATTTAGCGTATTTGTTAACATTTTTCCACATAAATAGAAAAAAGATGGCAAATTTTGCCATCTATTTAAAATTAATAATTTAAATTAGCTCCACAGTTAGGACAAAACTTCTCATTAATATCTATTAATGAGCCACAATAAGGACATTCTTTATCCTTTTTTTCTTCTCTTTTTTCTTCTGTTTTATCGAAGCCATTTTTTCTACTTAGATATATTTCTATATCCTTTTCATCTAATTTTCCATCACCATTTAAGTCGCCAATAGATTCTAATCTCTTTTTATAATTCTTTAAATTACTAAAAGTACTAATAACTATTACACCACTTATAGCAATAGATACAAATAATAAGAAAAATGCAATTCCATTATTATTTTCAAATGAATATGAACTAGGTTCAAATGCGCGAGCATAAATTGTATATTTTTCTCCTAGATTAATAGTAAATTCACCATTAGGACCTAAATCATCGTCACCTTTACCATGATAAGTTGTTCCATTTACATTATAATCAAATGTATAGACTTCATAATATTCTCGTTCAAATACATCATAAGCTCTATCTGTACTTGTTATAATTGCCTGATATGGCTTATGGTAATTACCAAAGAATATTATGAAACCAATAAATAAAATGGCAACTGCGATAATAATTGATGAGACTATTGAAGGCTTTTTATAGCCACTGTTATTATTATTACCACGAGTTTCATATCTTCTTCCGCCTACATAGATGAATGTTGTATGATGATGTGGTCTAAATCCACCTGATGAATGAAAACCTCCTGATGAATGACCTCCATGAAATCCTCCACCATGGAATCCACCACCAGAGTGACCTCCTCCAAATCCGCCCATATTACATTCCTAATACTTGCTTAACGAAATCGATAATTTCTTTATCCTTTGCGTTTGCGAAGAAATATTTCTTAAATGAATCTCTATCAATAGTTTCAAGTAAGAAATCCTTATCAATTTCCTTAAGGATATCGATCATTGGTCTGTGAGTAATTTCCTTAACACCATCTAAGATTTTCTTATTTCTTTGTTCAGGAACTACTCTTTCCTTTGGATAGCCTCCACCAAATGGAGCCTTAAATAAATTTTCATATACATTTTCAAGATTTAATTCAGCACCCCAGCCAAAGCCCTTTGCATATGGCATAGAAATAGCATTACCATCATTGATTTGACCAAATAAATATGCATCAGATGGTTCAACAACTAAACCACAAAGCATCTTTGGGAATGAATTTAATGCTAACATAGCACCAGCACCAGTACCACATCCTGTAACAATAAAGTCTGCAGCTTTTGAATTAATTAGAATAGCTGCTAATAAACCATTTTGAACATAAGTAAGTGGCTTATCATCAGCACCGAACATACCATAGTTATCTACTACATGTCCATATTTAGTGGCAACCTTGTTTAATGTATTATAAATAATTTTATTCTTTGCTGCCTGTGAATTTTCATTAATTAAAGCAATTCTCATCTTTTCTTCTCCTTATTCTTAAATAAAGGGAACGTATTTTAGTGCGTTCCCTAAATATTATTGATTAGTCGTTACCATGACCTACAGAACCAAACATTTCCATTTTGATTCTTACAATTTCCTTAATTGCGTCTACACCTGGAGCTAATAACTTACGTGGGTCAAATCCCTTACCCTCTAAGTCCTTACCAGCTTCAATATACTTTCTTGTAGCCTCTTGGAAATATAATTGACATTCAGTATTTACATTAATCTTTGTAACACCTAAAGAAATAGCCTTCTTAATTTGGTCTTCTGGAATACCAGTACCACCATGTAATACTAGTGGGAAATCACCAACCTTAGCCTTGATATTAGCTAATGCATCAAATTGAAGTCCCTTCCAGTTTGCTGGATACTTACCATGGATATTACCAATACCAGCAGCTAACATATCGATACCTGTAGACTTTAATAAAGCACATTCTTCTGGATCAGCAACTTCGCCCATACCTACAACTCCGTCTTCTTCTCCACCGATTGTACCAACTTCAGCTTCAACTGTAGCTCCTAAGAAATGAGCAATTGTAACGATTTCCTTAGTCTTTTCTAAGTTCTCTTCTAATGGATAGTGAGAACCATCGAACATAACTGAAGAATAACCAGCCTTTAAAGCCTTCTTAGCTCCTTCATAAGTACCATGGTCTAAGTGTAATGCAACTGGTACAGTAATATTTAATGACTTAATCATTGCCTTAACCATATCAGCTACTACTTCATAGCCACACATATATTTGTTTGCACCCTCAGATACACCTAACATAACTGGTGAATTTAATTCCTGAGCAGTTGTTAGAATGGCCTTTGTCCATTCAAGATTGTTAATATTGAAAGCTCCGACAGCGTAATGACCTGCTAATGCCTTTGCTTCCATGTCCTTTGCGTTTACTAATGGCATATATAAATTACCTCCCTAATGTTTTAATGCTAAATTTATTATAAATCATTTGCCTGATTTTTACAAGAATTCTAGCATATTAAGACAAAAAGAAAACGACTTCATGAAAGTCGTTTTTTAAAAGATAAATTTAAATAAATTTTTATAATACTAATTAAATGGTGCCGACTATAGGAATCGAACCCACAACCTACTGATTACAAGTCAGTTGCTCTACCAATTGAGCTAAGTCGGCAAAATGGTGGAGGACAACGGGCTCGAACCGCTGACCCTCTGCTTGTAAGGCAGATGCTCTCCCAACTGAGCTAGTCCTCCATGACTTGACAAGTTTTATTGTACATTATCAATATTTTTATGTCAACTTTATTCTTATAAAATTAAAAAAGAAATACAACTGTATTTCTCCTAATTGTTAATCGTGGCGCCCTCTATAGGACTTGAACCTACGACACCCTGATTAACAGTCAGGTGCTCTAACCAACTGAGCTAAGAAGGCAAGAATAATATATAAATCAAAGAGAAAGCCTGGCAACTACCTACTCTCGCAAGATTAAACTTAC
>JAILPD010000002.1 GCA_024690445.1 Acholeplasmatales bacterium | reverse complement strand
TAAATTATTTGCAATTATATCTTTAATTATAATTGAAACGATTTGGGTAATAGTTATTTTCAAGATTGTTGATAAAACTATAAATTCAGGTATTTTTATTATTGTTTGTTTTGTAATTGTTAATTTAGTTTTTTTTATTGTATTAGGTATAACATCATATTTATTCAAAAAAGCACTTTATAAAAAAACATGGAAATTGTTCACATTTGACAAAGGAATGACTAGAAGTGAAATTGAAGAAGAATTTGGCATTTATTTAGGTGGTGCAAGTTATTTTGAGACTATTAGGCCATATAAGCTTAGTGGAAAAGAAATAATGAAGTATCAATTATATTTTGATGAAAACGATAGATTTATTAAATACGAAACTGGATATTATAGACAATGGTGGACAAGGCATTATTAATATTATATATTAATTAAATAAACTTTTTTAAAAAAAGTGCCGTGATTAACTTGCGGCCTTTTATTTTTTTTATTATAATAGTAAAATAGCGAGTATGTCTAAAGACATATTTTGGGAGGTTAATTGTTATGCAAAAAATTACACTTGAAGGCCTAGTTTCATTTCTAAAGGAACAAGGATTTGTTTTCCAAGGAAGTGAAATCTATGGTGGTTTAGCTAATGCATGGGATTACGGTCCACTTGGTGTTGAATTAAAGAAGAATATCAAGGATGCATGGTGGAAAAAGTTCGTTCAAAATAATCGTTATAATGTTGGTTTAGATTCAGCATTATTAATGAATAAAGAGGTTTGGGTTGCATCTGGTCATATCGGATCATTTTCTGACCCACTAGTTGATTGTAAGAAGTGTCATTCTAGATTTAGAGCAGATAAGTTAATTGAGGATTTCACTCATGGTGCTTTAACTGGTGATGGTATGTCTAATCAAGAATTAACACAATATTTAAAGGATAATAATGTTGTATGTCCTACTTGTGGTGCGTTAGACTATACAGACATTCGTCAATTCAACTTAATGTTTAAGACTCATATGGGTGTTGTTGAAGATGCTAAGGCTGAGGTTTATTTAAGACCTGAAACAGCACAAGGTATCTTTGTTAACTTTAAGAATATTCAAAGAACAACAAGAAGAAAACTTCCATTTGGTGTAGGTCAAATTGGTAAGTCATTCAGAAATGAAATTACTCCAGGTAACTTCATCTTCAGAACAAGAGAATTTGAACAAATGGAATTAGAGTTCTTCTGTAAGCCAGGTACTGAATTAGAATGGTTCAGCTACTGGAGAAAGTATTGTATGGATTTCTTAGTATCTATCGGTGTTGATAAGGATAAGTTAAGATATAGAGATCATGACCAAAAGGAATTATCATTCTATTCAAATGCGACTACAGATATCGAATTTGATTTCCCTTGGGGCTTTGGTGAATTATGGGGTATTGCAAGCCGTACAAATTATGACTTAAATGCTCATCAAAATCATTCTAAGCAAAATCTTGAATATCTAGATCCTGAAACAAATGAAAAGTATTTACCATACGTTGTTGAACCATCTGTTGGTGTTGAAAGAATGTTACTTTCTGTATTATTCTCAGCATATGATGAGGAAAAGGATGATAAGGGTGCAGTAAGAACTGTATTAAGATTACATCCAGCCTTAGCACCATATAAGGTAGCTGTATTACCACTTATTAAGAAGAGCCACGCTGAAAAGGCACTTGAAATCTTTGATTTAGTAAGTGAGAAGTTCCAAGCTGTATATGATGAAACAGCTAATATCGGTAAGAGATATAGAAGACAGGATGCAATTGGTACTCCATATTGTATTTGTGTCGATGATGAGACTATGACAAATGGTACTGTAACAGTAAGAGATAGAGATACTATGTCTCAGGTTACATTAAAGATTGAAGAAGTAATTCCATATATTGAAAGCAAGTTAAAGTTTTAATTTTATTAGGGAGTGATTGATTTGACTGATGAAGAATTAAATAATCTTATAGGTCAAACCGATTTGGTTTCCCTAGTATCAAAATATGTTACCTTAGAAAAAAAGGGAAAGAATTACATGGGATGTTGTCCTTTCCATAATGAAAAGACACCATCATTTGTAGTATCACCTGAAAAAGGAATATTCAATTGCTTTGGATGTCATAAGGGTGGTAATGCCTTAACCTTTATTAAGGAAATAGAAAATATTGATACGAAATCTGCAATTAAGGAATTATGTGAATTTAATGGTGTTGAATATAAAGATTCAGCTCCTAAAAAGGAAAATCCAAATTCTAAATATTATAAATTAATGAATACTGCCAAGGATTTTTATAAGTTATATTTAAATCAAGATAAGGCAGGAGTAGAAGCTTTAAAATATTTAGAATCAAGAGGATTAACTAAAGATATAATCGAGCAATTTGAAATTGGTTTAGCACCATCAAATGGAGATACAATCCATCAGGTATTGTTAAAACAAGGATTCTTAGAACTTGATATGGCTGATATGTCATTAATTGAAATGAATAATAGAGGATTTTATGATATTTTTACGAATAGAATAATGTTCCCTATTAAGAATGAAAAAGGAGATACAATTGCCTTTTCAGCTAGAATATTCAATAATCCTGATAAAAGTCAGCCTAAATATATTAATTCAAGAGAAACAAAGATTTTCGTTAAAGGCGAAACATTGTTTAATTTGAATTTAGCAAGGCCTTATATCAATAAAATGCATCGTGTAATATTACACGAAGGTCAAATGGATGTAATTGCATCCTATAAGGCAGGACTTGGTGAGGCTGTTTGCTCACTAGGTACAGCATTTTCAATAAATCAGGCTAATAAATTAAGAACTTATACTGATAATGTCATCATTTGTTATGATGGTGACCAAGCAGGTATAAACGCATCTTTAAAGGCTATAAAGATTTTTAAAAATGCAGGATTTAAGGTTCATTTGGTGTTATTGCCAGCTAAAATGGATCCAGATGAATATGTTTTAAAATATGGTAAGGATGAATATGTTAAATATTTTGAATCCCATATTATAGATGACGTCGAATATCAGTACAAGGTTTTATTTATTAATAAAAACTTATCTGATAAGGATGTTTTAGAAAATATAAGAAAAGAAGCATTTAAATTAATATTTGAGCTTGATAGTAGTATTTTAGAGGATAAATATCTAAATAGATTATCAACTGATTTAACAGTATCAATAGATGCAGTTAAGAAGGATTTTGATAAATACGTAAGTACACATGCAAGAAATATTTATCATGACCCATATGAATATCCAGTAGATATTGCCCCAGTTAAAAAGCCTATTAAGAAAAATGAAAAGAAATATGGTAATTTAGCTGAAATAAAGATTTTCTTATATGCAATCCAAAATAAATATTTTGCCACAACAATTGATAAAAAAATAAGTGATTCATTACAGGTGTTATCTGAAGATTATTTTAACATTTGGGATACATTAATACATGATTATTACTTAAATTATGATGAATTTAATGAAGGCAAATTTATTCGATTATTAAATGAAAATTTAATAAATCAGTTTCTTAATTTAATGGATGAATTAAAAAAATATTCTGTTGATTGTAGTCAAGAAGATTTAAATGATTGTATTGAAAAAATCAATGATTTAGCAATTGAAAAAGAATATGAATTATTAGATAAACAGTTTGAAAATTCTTCATCAGAAGAAGAAAAAATGCAAATTTTGTTAAAGAAAATGAGTCTTAAAGGAAAACAAGATAAGAAAAAGCATAATGATGCTAGGAGGAAAAATTAGTTATGGATTTTGAATTAGCAGTAAAGGAACTTGTTGAATTAAGTAAATCAAACAACAATACAATTTATTCAAATGATATTTTAAAGTATTGTAGTGATGATGAAAACTCTAATGATTATGACAAGTTAGAGGAAGCCTTAATCGCAAGAGAAATTGATGTAGTTCCATCAAAGGATTCAATCGACGATGGTGAGGTTGATGATGCTGAGTTAGAACCTAATTTAGCAGATATGGAAGAGGTCGATGTATCTACATATGACCAATTACCATCTTCAATTAGAGTTGATGACCCAGTTAGAATGTATTTAAAAGACATTGGTAAAATTCCTCTACTTTCTTATGATGAAGAAATTGAATTAGCTGAATTAGTAGAAGATGGTCGTGAAGCTAAGGAAGCTGTAGATAAGATTGAAGCTGATGATATGAATACTGTATCTAGTGAAGAATATGAAGCTTTATTAGATAGAGTTGAGGCAGCTAATGATGCTAAGGATAAGCTTGTTAATGCAAACCTAAGACTTGTTGTATCTATCGCAAAGAGATATTTATCTAGAGGTTTACAATTCCTAGATTTAATTCAAGAAGGTAATATGGGATTGATGAAGGCTGTAGATAAGTTTGATCATAGAAGAGGTTATAAGTTCTCTACATACGCTACTTGGTGGATTAGACAGGCTATTACAAGAGCTGTAGCTGACCAAGCTAGAACAATTCGTATTCCAGTTCATATGGTTGAAACTATCAATAAGCTTGTTAGAGTTCAAAGACAATTAGTACAAGAATTATCTCGAGAGCCATCTCCTGAAGAGGTAGCTGAAAAGATGGGTATTTCTGTTGATAAGGTACAACAAATTCAACGTATTGCTCAAGAGCCTATTTCACTAGAGGCTCCAGTAGGTGAAGAAGAGGATTCATCACTTGGTGATTTCATTTCTGACCCACATGCATTAGACCCATATGAATATACAGCAAAGATGAAACTAAGAGAGGAATTAGATTCAGTTTTAGCTACATTAACAGAAAGAGAAGAAAGAGTTTTAAGATTACGTTTTGGTCTAATTGATGGGCGTCAAAGAACTCTAGAGGAAGTTGGTAAAGAATTCAACGTAACTCGTGAGCGTATTAGACAAATTGAGGCTAAGGCTTTAAGAAAGCTTAAGCATCCATCAAGAAGCCGTAAGCTTAAAGATTTTATGACAAATCATTAATTATTAAAATTAGCACCTTTATAAGGTGCTTTTATTTTTTTCTATGTTATAATTTTAATGGGATGGTAGGTGGTAGTATGGAATTCGATGAAAAACTTAATGAATTAAAGGCTAAAAGTGATTTAAATAATAATCAAATAATGGTTAGTCAAATCGAAGCTTTATTTGAACCTTCATCTGATGAATATTTCAACGCCATAGATGTATTATCAGATATGAATATATCAATTGTTCCTGACGTTGATGATGAAAAAATAAATTTAGATAATGAAGCTATACCTACAAATGAAAATATCACTAATATTTATTTAAGAGATATCGGTACTGTAAAACTATTATCTAGGGAAGAAGAATTAGAATTAGCTAAAGAAATTGAAGAAGGAAAAAATGCCTCAATTGAGATAGATAATTTTGACATTAATAATGATAAAAAGAATTATGATGATTTAGTTTTAAAGGTTGAAGGAGGAATAATTGCTAAAGATAAGCTCGTAAATGCTAATTTAAGATTAGTAGTATATATTGCTAAAAAATATGTAGGACGCGGAATGTCATTCCAAGATTTAATTCAAGCTGGTAATATGGGCTTAATGAAAGCTGCTGGTAAATTTGATTATAAGCTAAATTGTCAATTTTCTACTTATGCTACATGGTGGATTAAACAATCTATTTTAAAAGAAATAGCTGAAAATACTAGAACAATTAGAATACCTGTTCACATTAATGATAATTTAATTAAATACAATAGATGTAGAACTGAACTTTATAATGAATTAGGTAGAGATGCAACTCCAAAAGAAATCGCAGAAGCTTTAAATATTCCAGAGGCTAGAGTGTATGAGCTTATGGAACTTCAAAAGAAGCCTAAAAGCTTAGATGATGAGGTTGGAGAGGATGAGGAATCATCATTTGGTGATTTTGTCCCTGATAAAACAAATCCTAATCCTTATAAATATACTTTTTCTAAATTTAGATATAAGACAGTTAATAAAGCTTTATCTAGATTATCTGAAAAAGAAAAAGACATTATGAAAAAGAGATTTGGTTTTGATGGATTAGAACCAATGACTTTAGATGATATTGGTAAACAATATGGTGTAACTAGAGAAGCAGTTCGTCAACAAATATCAAGAATTACTAAAAAGCTTAAGAATTCTGAATTTGGCGAAGAACTTAAGGAATTATGGGAGGCATCAGACGATGAAGAGGATTGATTTAATTGCATCCCTAGCCAGTGGAAGTAATACAATTTGTGACATTGGTTGTGATCATGCATATACTGTTATAAAGGCAATTAAGGATTATGGTGTGCCATATGCTATTGCCTCTGATATTAATGATGGTCCGCTTGAAATTGCTAAAAAGAATATAGCGGAAAAGAATATAGAGAATAAAGTTAAAATTATTAAATCTGATGGGTTTAAAAATATTGATTTAGATTTTGATACAGCTATTATTTCTGGAATGGGTGGAAATTTAATAATTGATATTTTATCTAATTCTTTAGATAAGATTAAAAATAAAAAGCTAATTATTTCTGCTAATTCTGACTTTTATCTTGTTAGAAAATATTTAAATAACAATGGTTTTATTATTAGTGATGAGCATTCGATAGTAGATGAGAATAAGTATTATGAGGTGGCTGTTTTCATTCCGGGTGATATTAAATATGCATCTTTTGAATTAAAATATGGTCCTATTCTTTTAAAGAAGAAGGAAGAATGCTTCATAAATGAATATAAAAAGAGATTAAAAAAATTAGAAGAATTCTTACCTACTATTAAGGATACAATTCAAAAGGATGAAAAATTAGTATTAAGAAATGATTATTTTAAAATCATTTTAGGTGATAGTACTAAGATGATTCCTATTTTAGATTCAGATAATTATTATAGAGAATATTTTATAGATGATAAAAATAGGCCATTAATTGTTATATCTGCGGGTGGAGGATATAAATATACTTCACCAAGAGAATCTGAGCCTGTGGCGAGATTTTATAATGAACATGGTTTTCATTCTGTAATTGTTAATTATAGAGAGGATTTAATAAAATATCCTCATCCTCAAAAATCATTAGCATATGTAATTAATTTATATAAAAATGATAAGAGAGTATCTAAAGTAATAGGTTTAGGTTTTAGTGCTGGTGGCCATAATATATTAGAGGTGGCTTTACATCCAGAAGCTTATGATAATGTAAAAATCGATTATTTAATATTAGGATATCCTGTTATTACATCAAATCCTAAATATTGGCATAAGGGATCATTTGTCAATTTATTAAATGAAGATTTTAGTGACGAAAAATTATTAAACAGATTATCTCTTGAAAACGAGGTAACAGCTAAGGCACCTGAATTATTCTTATGGTCAACATTCACAGATGAATCAGTTCCATTAATGAATTCATTATTATTAGTAGAAGCGTATAAGAAGGCTAATGTAAATTGTGAATATCATATGTATCCTATGGGTGGCCATGGTTTATCACTTGCAAATAGTGAATCATCTGGTGGAGATAAGAATAAAGAAATAGATTATATAGCTAAATGGGCTTTGAATTCTATTGATTGGATTAATATGAAATTAAAACTTAATGAGAATAATTCTCAATAAGGATTGACATTGTAGTATTTATAACTTAAAATATAATTGTAATGATAAATCAAAAGATTTATTGTTAGAAATTATATAAATTGTATCTATTGATATAGTTTTGAACATTATTTTTTAAAAACTATATTTGAAAGGGAGTGATATGGTGATAGGTAAAATTCATTCGTTTTTCGCTGGTGGAACTGTAGATGGACCAGGAATTCGTTATGTTATTTTTGTTAAGGGCTGTCCCTTAAGATGTATGTATTGCCATAATCCTGATACCTGGACACAAGATGGTGCTTTAGAATTTGAAGCGTCAAATGTTGTTAAGGAAGCCTTAAGATATAGAGGATATTTCCAAACCGGTGGGGGAGTAACGATTACTGGGGGAGAACCTTTGATGCAAATTGATTTTGTTACTGAGGTTTTTAAGTTACTTAAGAAGAATAATATTCATACTGCCTTAGATACATCAGGTATTGTTTTTGATGAAAACAATATCGAATTATTAAATAAATTTAATGAATTAATAAAGTACACTGATTTGGTTTTATTAGATATTAAGCATATTGATGATAATGAACATATAAAGCTTACAGGTAAATCTAATAAAAATGTATTAGCATTTGCCAAATACTTATCAAATAATAATGTTCATATGTGGATAAGACATGTCTTAGTTCCTGGTATTACTCTAAATGATGATTATTTAAAAAAGACTAAAGATTTTATTGATACATTAAATACTGTAGATAAGGTTGAGGTTTTACCATATCATACAATGGGTGTTGCTAAATATAAGAATTTAGGAATTCCTTATAGATTAGAAGGAGTAGAAGCTCCAACTAAAGAAGAGGTAAGACATGCCAAATATTTGCTTGGGGTGATTAAAGATGTGGCTTAAAACTAAAGAAGATTTAGATTTAAACTTAAAGGGCATTTCGATTGTTGAGGTATCTGGGGAATCCTGTGCCAATTGCTTAACTCTAATGCCAATTTTAGATAAGCTTGTTTCTAATATGGAAGATGTAAAATTATTTCATATTGAAGCAGATAATGATACTATGCCATTAATTGAAAAATTTGAAATAATGGCAGTTCCTACAATTTTGGTTTTATATAACCAAGAAATTAAAGCCAGATGCAAGGGATTCCAACCTGAAGAAATATTAGAATTATGGCTTGATGCTAAGGTAGAAGAAATAAGAAAAGAATTGAAATAACGTTTTCAATTAGTTATAACTAACTTTTTGTTAAAATTGATTAAATTAGAGTTGAAGTTTTAATTGTATTAGAGTACAATAGTGGTTGTTCAAGACTATATATTAATATATAGTCACTTAGGAAAGGGAGATTTATAGAGATGGAAAACAAAGCATGGGAAGGTTTTGTACCTGGTAAGTGGAGTAATGATGAAATTAATGTTCGTGATTTCATTCAAAGAAATTATAAGCCTTATGATGGTGATGCTAGCTTTTTAGCACCAGCTACAAATAATACTCAAATTCTTTGGAATGAAGTATTAGCATTAATGAAGGAAGAAAGACAAAAGGGCGGAGTGTTAGATTGTGATACTGATATCGTATCTCAGGTTAATTCTCATAAGCCTGGATATATTGATAAGAATTATGAAAAGATTGTAGGTCTTCAAACTGATAAACCATTAAAGCGTGCATTTATGCCATTTGGTGGTATTAAAATGGCAGAACAAGCTGCTGAAATGTATGGATATAAGATTAATCCTATGTGGAGTGAATTCTTTAGAAAGTATAGAAAAACTCACAATGATGGTGTATTTGATGTTTATACTCCAGAAATGAGAGCTTGTCGTACAGCTCATATTTTAACTGGTTTACCTGATACTTATGGTAGAGGTAGAATTGTTGGCGATTATAGAAGAATTGCTTTATATGGTACTGATTATTTGATTAAGAAAAAGGAAGAGGATAAAGCATTAATCGTTGGTGAAATGATTCCTGAGCGTGTACGTGATAGAGAAGAAGTTGCCGAACAAATTAAGGCATTAAAGGCTTTAACTGAAATGGCAGCTTCATATGGTTGTGATATTTCTAAACCAGCTGAAACAGCACATGACGCTATTCAAGCATTATATTTAGGATATTTAGGTGCAGTTAAGGATCAAAATGGTGCGGCTATGTCAATTGGTCGTAACTCTACATTCTTAGATATTTATATTGAAAGAGATTTTGAAAGAGGTATTTTAACTGAATCTGAAGCACAGGAATTAATGGATCATTTCATTATGAAGCTTCGTATGGTTAGATTCGCTCGTATTCAATCATATAATGAACTATTCTCAGGAGATCCAACTTGGGTAACTGAATCAATTGGTGGTATGGGTACTGATGGTAGATCATTAGTAACTAAGAACTCATTCCGTGTATTACATACATTAGAGAATTTAGGACCAGCTCCAGAACCAAATTTAACAGTACTTTGGTCTAAGAGACTTCCTATGAACTTTAAGCAATATTGTGCTAAGCTTTCTATTGAAACATCTTCAATTCAATATGAATCAGATGAATTAATGAGACCTGAAATGGGCGATGATTACTGTATTGCATGTTGTGTATCATCTATGAGAATGGGTAAGGATATGCAATTCTTCGGTGCTCGTGCTAACTTAGCTAAGGCATTATTATATGCTATGAACGGTGGTAAGGACGAGTTAACAAAGGATAAGAAAACTGGCAAGGCATTACAGGTTGGTCCTGAATATGCACCTATCTTATCAAATGATAAGTTAGACTATAATGAAGTTATGCATAAATATGACATTATGATGGAGTGGTTAGCTGATATTTATGTTAATACATTAAATCTAATTCACTATATGCATGATAAGTATTCATATGAAGCATTAGAAATGGCTTTACATGATACTAAGGTTGGTCGTTTCTTCGCTACAGGTATCGCAGGCCTATCTTGTGCAGTTGATTCACTTTCTGCAATTAAGTATGCTAATGTATACCCAATTAGAGATGAAGAAGGCTTAATTGTTGATTTCAAGACTGAGGGAGATTTCCCTAAGTATGGTAATAATGACGATAGAGCTGATGAGATTGCTGTATGGCTTGTTAAGACATTCATGAATAAGATTAAGAAGCATTATACATATCGTAATTCAGTTCCTACAATGTCAATTTTAACTATTACTTCAAATGTTGTTTATGGTAAGAAGACTGGTAATACACCAGATGGACGTAAGGCAGGAGAACCATTAGCTCCAGGTGCAAACCCAATGCATGGTAGAGATTCTCACGGTGCTTTAGCATCACTTGAATCAGTAGCTAAGCTTCCATATGATTATTCAAGAGATGGTATTTCTAATACATTCTCTATTACACCAGCTTCACTTGGTAAAGACGAAGATTAATAAGGAAAAAGGAGGATATTAATTTATGTCACAAAGAGTAGATAATTTAGTACAAATGTTAGATACATATGTAAATGATGGAGGATATCATTTAAATGTCAATGTTTTCAATCGTGAAACATTATTAGATGCACAGGCTCATCCTGAAAAGTATCCTCAATTAACAATTCGTGTATCAGGATATGCTGTTAATTTCATCAAGCTTACAAAAGAGCAACAAGATGATGTAATTAGCCGTACAATTCATGAAACAATGTAATTAATAAAAACTCACGAAAATTTCGTGAGTTTTTTTCTTGTATTTGTAATGTTTATATATTATAATTGCATTGTTTAATAAACAGAGTAGCAAAACCGCGTTAAGTGCTTTACCATGGGAAGTTGGGTATTGACGAACACAAACGTGGCGGTGGTTTTGTGCGTCCGCTGTAAAATAGAATTTTTTTATTTTTTAGTGGGACTCTAATATTTTTTGGAGGCCTTTTTTTATGGAAGAAAACAATAAGATTAATGAACAAGAAGTTGTTGAACCTGTTTTAGAAGAAAAACAGGAAATGAGCTTTTTAAGAAAGTATTTAAAAGCTCTTAAGAAGGGTTATTTGATAGTTATTATATTATCAATAATCTTTAGCTTAACTGCATTATTAGTTTCAAACTTTGTGGTTAAGGATGAAACTATGATTAAATTTAGCTTCAAATACACAACAGAGGTTGATATTTCGGCTAATGATATCATAAGTAATGAAAATATCGATAAGGTAAAAAATATTCAATATAGCTATTATACTGGATCTAAGATTTCTACATATAAATATGTTGAAATTGAAAACATTATGATAGAAGAAGAAAGTAAAAATACATATACTATTTATGTTAATAAGACAGCCTTTAATTTACAAGATAAAGAAGGTAATGTTAATTATAATGATACAGCTGCTAAAGGCTTTTTAAAGCATTTAGCTATAATATCACTTCCCGAAAACTTATATACTGAATATAGTCAATATGATACAGTAAATGATGGAAAAGAAATAAAAGGTATCATTAAAGTATTTGATAATGATTATTATGAAAAAAATTCATTAAGTAGTGAAAACATTTTATTAACTGCAGAAAAGTCTGGCAGTGGCAAAAAGACAGTTCTAATTATTTCATCTTTAGCTGGCTTAGGTGCTGGTTTATTAGCTTCATTTATATTTATTTTAGTATTTGCAAATAAGATTACTGAATCTAAAGAAAGAGAATATGATAATCAAAATGTTTATAGAACACCATTTCATAGATCATTCTTTAGAGATTCATTAAAAGTATTTAAGGATATTAAATCATTAGTAATGATTGCTTTATTATTAGCATTAGTAATGGTATGTAAATTTATTCCAATTCCATCTGGCTTTGGAGAATTAGGTTTAAGCTTTGCTTTCCTATTCTTGGCAGTAGCTTGCATGTTATTTGGACCATATCCAGCATTAATAATTGGTATTATTAGTGATGTTGTTGGATATATGATAATGCCAAATGGAGATTTCTTTATTGGATATACAATCCAGTCTATGTTTGCATGCTTTGTATATGCCTTATGTTTCCATAAAACATACCTTACATTTACACGTGCATTTATCGCAAGAGTATTAGTAAATTTAGTTGCCAATGTCGTAATAGGAACAATATCTAGAAGTATCATGTATGGTTTATCATATGATGCTACTATGACATATTTATTATTAACTTCCCTTCCTAAGAATATAATTTATTTATTACCTCAATCATTATTATTATTCTTTGTGTTAAAGGCAGTATCTAGACCTTTATATCATTTGAATTTAATCGATGAAAGAATTGCGATGAATTTGTCATTCTTTTAATAATAAAATATAAATATTTTAATTGTATTATATTAATAATAATTGTATAATTTAATTGCTATAGAGATGGTACGAGAGACAAGCTTTATGACTACCAAGCAACCTGCAATATGCAAGGTGCTAAAACTTGATTGATGGCAACAATAAGACATTAAAAAGCCATCAAAATGGCTTTTTTAATTTATAAGGAGGTAAGATAATTTGTATGCAGAAGTAGTTATTGATATTAAAAATAAGCAAGTTAATAGAACATACGATTATAATATTCCTTCTAAATTAGAATCAATATTAAAGCCTGGCTTTAGAGTTATAGTACCTTTTGGTAATTTAAAAAGAACAGGCTATGTAATAGATATTAAAAATGAGACAGAATATAAAAATAATTTAAAAGAAATAATAGATACTTTAGATGTCAAGCCTGTCTTAAATAACGAATTAATTGATATTGCAAAATATATTGCTAATAACAATTTTTCTTATTATTCAGTTGTTTTAGATGCTATGATACCAAGTGCTTTAAAAATAAAATATCAAAGGGTTGCGATTCCTTATGATAAAAATACACTACCGCTTGATTTAAAAGAATTATTTAATAGAAAAAAGGAATTAGTAATTGATTCTTTAGATGATGATAAGCAAAAGCTTATTTATAAAGCAGTTTTGAATAATATTTTATATTTAGATACTAAATTAAAAGGTAAAAAGGATGATAACATCATTAAGATGGTTCATCTAAATTTAGATAATTATTATTCAAGAAGTAAAAAGAAGAATGAAATATTTGAATATTTAGATGAAATAGGTTCTGATATTGAATTAAACATGATCACATCTGATATGGGTTATAAATTAAATCTAATTAATGAAATGGTATCAGATGGAGTTATATCTATCTATGATAAGATCATTGAAGATGATAATTCTAATAAATCAAATATTGAGTATCGAAATGATGTAAATCTAAATGAAGAACAATTATCTGTTTATAATAGTATTGATTTTACTAAATATAAAACATATTTATTACATGGTGTTACTGGCTCTGGTAAAACTGAAATTTATATTAGATGGATTAACGATTTATTAAAGACAGAAAAAACAGCGCTAATGTTAGTGCCAGAAATTTCTTTAACTCCTCAAATTACATCTATTTTATATTCTAGATTCAAAAATGATATAGCTATTATCCATTCAAGATTATCTATAAAACAGAAATATGAAGAATGGAAAAGAATAATATCTGGAAATGTCAAAATTGTAGTAGGGGCTAGATCTGCAATATTTGCCCCTATAAAGGATTTAGGAATTATCATTATTGATGAAGCACATGAAAATAGTTATATTCAAACTAATAATCCTAAATATAACGCAATTGAAATAGCTAAGATAAGAGCTAAGAATTATAATATTCCTTTAATTTTAGGTACTGCAACACCAAAGGTTACAGATTATTATTACGCAACTAACGGAATTTATGAATTATTAGAATTAAAGAATAGAGCTAATTCTAAACCACTACCTAATGTTATGGTTGTAGATTTAAGAGAAGAATTAGCTAATGGTAATAAATCAGTATTATCAATTAAATTACAGGATGAATTAAAGAAATGCTATAAGAATAATGAACAATCAATATTATTCATTAATAGGCGAGGATATTCGAAATTTGTAATGTGTAGAAGTTGTGGTACAGTTATTAAATGTCCACATTGTGATATTGCACTTACATATCATGAAAATATCAATAGTTTAATTTGTCATCACTGTGGTTATATAACACCTAATGTTATGGTTTGTCCTAATTGTAATTCTGATAAGATTAGATATTTAGGAAGTGGAACTGAAAAGATAGTAGCTGAAGTTCAAACATTACTACCTGAGGCTAAAATATTAAAAGTCGATTTAGATTCAATCACTAAGATGAGTGATTATGAAGAATATTATAAAAAGTTTAAGAATCATGAGGCTGATATAATTGTTGGTACTCAAATGATTACTAAAGGATTAGATTTTAAGGATGTAACATTAGTTGGTGTTATTAATGCTGATTTATCGCTTCATTATCCTTTATATGACTCAAATGAGGTCACATTTAATCTTCTTGAACAGGTTTCAGGAAGAGCGGGTAGAAGTGATAAGGAAGGTAAAGTAATTATTCAATCTTATAATCCTAATCATTTTGTAATTAATAGTGTAAAAAATCATGATTATGAATCATACTATAATTATGAGATATATAATAGAGAGATGACAAAGATGCCGCCATTTTCTGAATGTATAGAAATAATGATTAAATCATTAGATAAGGATAAGGCTTATATGGAGGCATATAATATCGCAGTTGGACTTAAAAAGTTAGCTAAAGAATCATTAGTTTTAGGTCCTATTCAAGCTCATCCATTTAAGAAATGTGATATTTATAGATATCAAATTCAAATTCAGGTATTGGATGAGGCAATATTAGAAAGAATTAGAAATCTATATCCTATTTATCAAACAAATAAGGATATAAGTTTAGATATAAGGAGGCTTTAAGATGAAAATAGTATTTATGGGTACACCAGAATTCGCAACTAATATATTAGCTGGTTTAAATGAAAAATATGAAATTAGCTTAGTTATTAGTCAACCAAATAGAGAAAAGAAAAAGGGTGTATTAATCCAAACACCAGTTGCGGAACTTGCAACTAATTTAGGCTTAAAGCTAATCCAACCTGAAAAAATTAGTGAAGCTTATGAAGAGATTAAAAATGTTGATGCTAAAGTATTAGTATCAGCTGCCTATGGACAATATATTCCATCTAAAATATTAAATTTATTTGATTATAAGATTAATGTTCATGGATCCTTATTACCACTTCATAGAGGTGGAGCCCCAATTCAAAGATGTTTAATGAATGGTGATACTAAAACAGGTGTTACTATTATGGAAATGGCTAAGGGTTTAGATACTGGAAAAATATATTCTATGAGGGAATATCAAATTGAAGAGGATGATAATTCAACTACCTTATTTGAAAAGTTATCTATTATTGGTAAGGAATTATTATTAGAATCATTTGAAGATATTGTAAATGGTAAAAATTTAGGTACTCCACAGGATGATTCCAAATCAACTTATTCAAAGAATATTGAAAAGGAAGAAGAATTAATTTATTTAAATAAAAAATCTATTGACATTGTAAATCAAATAAGAGGATTAGCTATGACTCCTGGTGCTTATATAAATGTAGGAGATATAAATTTAAAGGTATTTAAGGCTAAGAGTATGGATTATAGTGGTAATGAGGTACCTGGTACTATCCTTTCTATAAAGAAAGGTATTACTATTAAAACATTAGATGGAGCTATATCGCTAGAGCTTGTCCAAATGCCTGGTAAAAAGATTATTACTGGTAAAGACTTTTCAAATGGCCAAAAATTGTTCCAAGTTGGACAGGTATTGGCATAGTAGAAATAGACATATAATTATGGTATAATTATAAAGATTGGTGGTGATTTTCTTGTCTTTAAAAAGTTCTTTAAGTAATTTTAAAAAAAGAATACATAAAAGATTTGAAAAATCAACATTCTTCCAAGATAAATTTGGTTTTGAAAATGGTATTGATATTACAGATGATAACATGGTTTTATATCGTAAAAATATCGTTATTAAGAATATTGTCTTTGTCGTAAATATTCTATATACGATTATCTTTACAATTATTACACTAGGTAATCCATCAAATACATCTAATATATTATTAACTATTCTGTTATTACCTGTTACTATGCTTGTTAACTATTTCTTAGGTAAATTAATTAACAAAGGACCAAATGATAATTTATCACAAATAATGGCGATGTATGTATCAGCATTCTATATGTTCTTATCATCTGTATTAGTTTATATTAAGCTAAAGTATGGTGAGGCTGATGGATCAGGTGGTAATTATTTATCTGAAGCTGGTTATATATTAATTTATATTTCTCTTTTAATGTGTGCTTTTTATCAAAATAAGAAGATGCTTACAAATATCTTTATTTGGGTAATGGTATTAGTAACAATATTGCATTTTACTGTAACATATAGTTTAGTTAGATTAGCTAATCAATCTAATTTCATTGATACAATTGTTACTATATTTACCGGAACGGCATTTAGAGATATTATAGTAAGAACAATCCTGCTTGCAGCATATATGTTAATTTTATTCATTTATGTTTCAATGACTAATTACATGCAGGAAGAAAGAAAAAAAGAACAAGCGAAGAGACGTAAGGTTCAAGATGATTATATTAAATCAATTAAAACTGTATTTGATATTACTCTTCCAAAATATGAAATTACTGAAGAAGATAGACACGAGAATATAATATTAACTAGTATGGTTAGAAAGCTAGCATCTTTATTAAGCTTAAAGCCTGATGAGATAGAAGATTTAGCTAGCTATACTGAATTAATTGTCAATTCTAATTTTGAACTTGGTATTACAGAAGACCAAACAATCGATGAACGCTTTAATCAGGTTAGAAAGAACACTGATTTAGGTGAAAAATTAATCGCTAGACTTGAACTAAAAAGAAAAAGCGAAGATATATTAAGACATGTTTTAGATAATGCGTCTGATGATGATTATATCAAAAAGACTAGAAACACATTGACTAATATTAATGACCAAATTATTTTGATTTGTGAAATCTATATTTCAATGAGAAGTGTAAGAAGATATAAGAAAGCTTATAATCATAAGAATACTATGATGACTTTAGAAAAGAGCTTTAAAGTATATTTTGATTCACTAGTATTTGATAGATTCTCAAGATTTGACGCGGATTTTGAAGCAATTTATGATGAGGAGTAGATTATTATGTATGAATATAAGACTAGTGGAACTTGTTCTACTAAAATAAATTTTGATATTGATAGTGAAGGTAAGGTTCACAATGTCTCTTTTGAAAGAGGCTGTAATGGTAACCTTAAGGCTATCGGTAAGCTAGTTGAAGGTATGGAGGCTAAAAAGGTTATTGAAATCCTTGAAGGTAATACTTGTGGCATGAGAAATACATCTTGTGCAGATCAATTAGCTAAAGCATTAAAGGAAAGAATATAGGGAGTGATAAGATGAAAAAATATTTTACAAGTGAAAGTGTAACTGAAGGACATCCTGATAAGATTGCCGATCAAATCAGCGATGCAATTTTAGATGATATATTAAAGAATGACCCAAATGGTAGAGTAGCATGTGAAACTATTTGTACTACTGGTATGGTAATGGTTTTTGGTGAAATCACAACTACTCATTATGTAGATGTACAAAAGATTGTAAGAGAGACAGTAAAAGAAATTGGTTATGATCGTGGTAAATTTGGATTTGATGCCGATAATTTAGCAGTATTATGCGCTATTGACCCACAATCTCCTGATATTGCAATGGGTGTTGATGAATCAGCTGACCATGAGCAGGGTGCTGGTGACCAAGGTATTATGTTTGGTTATGCCACTGATGAAACAGAAGAATATATGCCAATTGCTATTACATTAGCTCATAAGCTTGCTAAGAGATTAGCAGATGTTAGAAAGAATGGTACATTACCATATTTAAGACCAGATGGAAAAACTCAGGTTACTATTGAATATGACGATGATAAGATTATAGGTGTTGATACTGTATTAATTTCAACTCAGCACGCACCTGAGGTAACATTAGAACAAATTGCTAAAGATGTTAAGAAATATGTAGTTGATGAAATTATTCCTGCTAATTTAGTAACAAAGAATACTAAGTTCTTAATTAACCCAACTGGTAGATTTGTTGTTGGTGGACCTCAAGGAGATTCAGGCTTAACAGGTAGAAAGATTATTGTTGATACTTATGGTGGTGCTGCATGTCATGGTGGTGGTGCATTTAGTGGTAAGGACCCATCTAAGGTTGACCGTTCAGCTTCATATATGGCAAGATATATTGCTAAAAATATAGTTGCCGCAGGTTTAGCAAAGAAGGTTCAAATTCAAATTTCTTACGCAATTGGTGTTGCAGAACCTACATCTGTATTAGTAGATACTTTTGGTACTAATAAGGTAGATGAAGAATTAATTTCTAATAAGGTTAGAGAAATCTTTAATCTAACACCTAAGGGAATTATTAGAGCATTAGATTTAAAGAGACCTATTTATAAGCAAACTGCCGCTTATGGTCATTTTGGTAGAACTGATATTGATTTACCTTGGGAGCATTTAGATAAGGTAGAAGAATTAAAAACATTATTAAAATAATCGCACCATTTGGTGCTTTTATTTTTTTCAAAATGAATTGCTATTTTCTCAAAAAAATATGTGCTATTATCCAATTAGGTGATAATGTGAAATGTGTTTATTGTAATAAGATTTTTTATGTTAAAAGAAGCTTACTAGAGCTATTTAGTACGAAGAAGGAATATATTTGTAATACATGTTATAAAAAATATCCAATTGATATTAGAATGGAAAAAATAAGATTAGATATTTATGATTGCACAATTATATCCTTATTTAGCGAAAAATATTATATTGATAAGAATTATTACATAAGAGAGTATAGTAAGGTATTTAATGCGTTTTATAAAAAAGAAAATAATGAGTTATTATTCTTTGATGAAATAGATTTAGATGACAATGGTTTAGCACTCTTAGATGGCATATCTAAGTTGTTAAAAAGTAATTTAATAATTTTAGTATTCAACGTTAAATAATAGACTTTGAATCTCTATTTGACTATAATTCGGCAATATTATATTGAAAACTAGACTTAAAATTGGTATACTATAAGTACAGAAAAGGAGTGATCGATATGAAAGTCGAAGTTGTAGGAAAGAACGGCTTTACTCCTAGCGATTCAAATAAGGATTATGCCGTTAAAAAATTAGCAAAGTTGGAGGGTATTTTATCTGATTACGATAACGTAAACGCACGTGTTGTATGTAAGGTATATAAATCATTCCATAAGGTTGAGGTTACAATTCCGTCAAAAGATATCATTCTTCGTGCAGAAGTACAACAGCCTGATATTTACGCAGCGATTGATGGTGCAATCGACAAGCTTGTGACTCAAATTAAGAGAAGAAATGATAAGGTAAAGGATAAGCTTGGTAAGAGATCTATTAGAAATATGGAAGCACCAGCAGAGGAAGCTAACAATTCTAATAAGATTACTAGAGAGAAACATTTAGATCTAGAACCAATGACTAAGGAAGAGGCTATAGATCAAATGGAGGCATTAGGCCATGACTTCTTCGTATATTTAGATAAGGAAACAAGAAGAACTAACGTAATTTATGTTAGAGCTGATGGCGATTATGCTGTCATTGAAACTGAAACTAAATAGTATTTAAAAATTAGGAGTAGTTAATCTACTCCTTTTTTTTCGTTTTTATCGTAATTTCTTGTAAGTTAAAGCGTTTTAATGTATAATTGAAAAGAATATTGTTTATTTATAATAAATAAAAGTAGTTGAGGTAATGTATATGGCATTCAAATTTTTAGACTCAGGACATAGAGAAATGAAGAGATGTGCAAAATTAGCACATAAGATAATGGATTTAGAGCCTGAAATGGTTAGACTTTCTGATGAGGAATTAAAAGCTAAAACACCATACTTTAAAGAATTATTAAAGAATGGTAAAACTTTAGATGATATTTTAGTTGAAGCATACGCTGTAGCTAGAGAAGCTGCTTTCCGTGTTACAGGTATGAAGGCATATTTTTGTCAGCTTATAGGTGCTTGTGCCATCCATGGTGGTAACATTGCCGAAATGAAAACTGGTGAAGGTAAGACATTAACGGGAGTATTCCCTGCATACTTAAATGCTTTAAGTGGTGATGGTGTACATATCGTAACAGTAAACGAATATCTTGCTGGACGTGAAACAGAAGGTATTATCGGTGATATTTATAGATGGTTAGGATTAACTGTAGGTCTAAATCTTCGTGAATTAGATAAGCAACAAAAGAGAGCTGTTTATAGTTGTGATATCGTATATTCTACAAACTCTGAATTAGGTTTCGATTATCTACGTGATAACATGGTATCTAATTATGAGGAAGTAACACAGGTTAAGGGATTAAATTATGCAATCATCGACGAGGTTGACTCAATTTTAATTGATGATGCAAGAACACCACTTATCATTTCTGGTCCAACTAAGGATGATAATGGTTTATATGAAAAAGCTGATGCATTTGTAAAGATGCTAAAGCCTGAAGATTATGAAATTGATGTTGAAACTAGAACTGTAGCTTTATTACCTTCTGGTATGGAAAAGGCTGAACAATTCTTTAGAGTTTCAAATCTATACGATATTGAAAATGTTATGTTAGTTCATAGAATTAATAACGCTATGAAGGCTGTATACATTTTTGAAAATGGTAAAGAATATGTAGTAGTAGATGGAGAAGTATTAATCGTTGATGCATCTACAGGTAGAATTCTTAAGGGTCGTCAATTTAGTGAAGGTTTACACCAAGCACTTGAAGCTAAGGAAGGCGTAGAAATTAAGAAGGAAACTATTACTGTAGCTACTATTACATATCAAAATTTCTTCAGAATGTACAAGAAGTTATCAGGTATGACAGGTACAGCTAAGACTGAGGAAGAAGAATTTAGAGATATTTATAACATGTATGTTGTTGAGGTTCCAACAAATAGACCTGTTATTAGAAATGATGCTCCAGATAAATTATTCTTAACAAAGGAATTTAAGTTCAATGCCTTAGTTAAAGAAATTCAAGAGCGTCATGAAAAGGGTCAGCCAATTCTAGTTGGTACTGCAAACGTTGAAACTTCTGAACTTGTTCATAACATGCTTGAAAAGCTTGGCCTTCAGCATGAAGTATTAAATGCTAAGAACCATGCTAGAGAAGCTGAAATTGTAGCACATGCTGGTGAACTTGGTGCTATTACAATTTCAACAAACATGGCTGGACGTGGTACCGATATTAAGTTAGCTCCTGGTGTAGCTGCACTTGGTGGTTTAGCAGTATTAGGTACTGAAAGATTTGAATCAAGACGTATTGATAACCAGTTAAGAGGCCGTTCTGGTCGTCAAGGTGACCCAGGTTACTCAAGATTCTTTATTTCTACTGAAGATGATTTGATTCAAAGATTCGGTGGAGATTCATTTAAGATGAGATTAGCTTCAATCGTTAGAATGATGAACGATGGTGATGAATCAGAAGCATTAGAGTCAAGAATGCTTGCTAAGATGGTAACTATGGCTCAAACTAAGATTGAGGGTATGAATTATGACTCTCGTAAGAATGTCTTAAAGTATGACGATGTTATTAGACGTCAAAGAGAAATCTTTTATGAAGAGCGTCAAGAAGTTGTTAAGGCTCAAAAACTTGAAGAAGTATTATCTAAGATTGTTAAGATTGCAATTTCTAATACAGTTGAAGATTTCATGAATTCTGATGCCAAAGAATTTGAAGATGAAAAGCTTGTTAAGACATTTAATGAAAGATTATTTGGTAATAATCTAATTGATTTAAATGTAATTAAGAGTATCGATGATGACCAAGAAATGATTGAATACATTTATGAACAAGCTAATAAGGATATTACAGATAGAATTAATAAGTTAAAGGAAGATTTAACTGCACTTATTCCTGCAGAGGAAATAGCAAATAATCCTGATTTAATTTATAATCAAGCTGAATTATTCATTAAGAGAATTATTCTTCCTATCCTAGATAGAAACTGGAGAGAGCACATTGATGATATGGCTGGCTTCCGTCAGGGTATCCATTTACAATCATATGCTCAAACTGACCCATTAGAGTTATATCAAAGAGAGGGTTATAAGAAGTTTGAAACTCTTAATAAGAAGATGAATGAAGAAATCTTAATTGCTGCAATGCATGCAAGAGTAAGAGTATCTAGAAATGTAGAAGAGGTACCTGATCAAATGAAGGGCTTATCTACTAACCAAGATTTATCTACTACAAGAGCTGGTGAACCAGTAAATAATAAGAATGATGTATTCGCAAATGTAGGGCCAAATGACAAGTGTCCATGTGGTTCTGGTAAGAAATTTAAGTTCTGCCATGGATTAACTAGAAAGTAAAATAATTAGTGTATTTCTATATGAAATACACTTTTTTTCTTGTTTCGTGTGATTTTTTATCAAAAACGGTACACAAATCTTTAAAAATAGTTAAATATTTGTTATAATATTGACGTCGCTATAAAAACGTTTTCAATGGAAAGGGAAGTAAAAATGAAGAAGAAAAAGATTTTATTAGGCTTAGCTTTAGCTGCCGCAGCAGTTTTTAGCTTATCTGCATGTGGTGATGACAATGAAACTCCAGCTGATAATGGCGGAAGCGAAGTAACACCTGAAAATGGTGGTGGTAGTGGTACACAAACACAAGAGTATTCTGTTACTTATCATACTGCGCACGGAACTGCTCCTGCTGCATTATCTGATGTAAATGCATTACCTACAGATTTACCAACTTTAACTGATGCTGATTATAGTTTTGGTGGATGGGCTACTACAGAAAATGGAACAACTCCAGTTACTGGTGGTACAGCAATTACATCTAATACAGATTTATATGCTATTTGGACTGCAAAAACTTTATATGAAAAATATAGTATAAGTCAAAACAAGCTTTATTCGAATGATTTTAGTACTACAACAGATAATATAACTGCATGGAATGATTATGATGGTATAGCCAAAGGTATAGCATCAATATCAAACCAAACAGATGCCTTAAATGTTTCAATAGTGGATGGTAAATTATCTGCTACTGACTCAAGTGAGTCTGATTCTTCAGAAGCATATGTTTCTTTTGGTATGGAATTTGCAGGAACATTAGAAGGTACTATGAAGTATACACCTTGTAATTCAAATACTGATTCAAGTAAAACTTTAAATAGTGGTTGGACAATGGTTTCATTTAGAGGATATACTAGCCTTAAGCCAAAACCTGAAGTTTTATTTGGCTTAAGAACAAATAATGATAAAAAGATTGCTGTATATTTTGCTTCTGAATGTGGAAAGGATTCAAGTAATAAGACAACATATGAATTTAGAGGTACTCCATTTGAATATAAAGCTAATACTGAATATCAAATTGATTGGAAATATGACTTTACAACAAAGAAATTAACTATAAAAATTAACAATACTGATGTTTTAGTTGATTATGATGTACCTTTAGCTTCTCAACCAATATTCTTAACAGGTAATTCATTTATTACAGCTGGTTCAGATACAAAGCGTAGTGCTAAAATTGATGAATATGCAGTTATAAATTCGAATATGCCTTCTTTAGATGAAGCAAAAACATACTTTAAAGGTTTATTAGATGCGAAAGCTAATTTAATTAAAAATGACCCTAATTATTCTTTTGCTGCAACTGGTGTAGATGATGCAGTTTCAATTGATAAACAAGCAATCGATGCTGAAACTATTAAAGATAATGTAATTCTACGCTTTATTAGTTCTATTACATTAGGTTTCCAAACAAATGATGAATTAAAGTCAATAATTGCATCTCAGCTAAAAAAAGCAAAAGAAACATTAGCTCCAAATTATGTATATAATGCAACAGCCTTTAATAATGTCTTTGATAGTAGAATCAATGCTATAAATAATGCAACTACTGCAGATGAATATATAGCTGCTATGATGGAATTGGATTACAAAAATGATTTAAGCGCAATAGATACCGATTCTTCAATCAGGATTGAACGAATTTTAACATTTAGAGATTATTATGTTGAAAAATTAGAATATATTAGATCACTTGATATTTCTGATAAGGAAGTTGCAGCGACTGAACTATTTAACGTATCTTGTAAATATGAAACGACTGATAGCACTTTAAAGTCTACATTAACTTATTGTGATATTACTGATATTGATGAATTATTAGAAGTAGCGAAGAAGGAAATTGATGCTATAGTTACTGAATATTCACTAACTTTAGAAGATTTAGCAAAACTATATAATGAAGATATAAATACAAAAAAGTCTGAAGCAAAAGATAAATTTGTTGATAATCAATTTGATGCAGAGGTTGATGAAATAGAAGTATTAGTTGTAACTGATACTACTACAAAAGGTACTTTAAAAACTGCATATGAACAAAAACTAGCTCGACTTGACTATTTAGATGAATGGTATGGTGCTTTTGTTGCTACAATTGATGAATATAGACAATATGCATACGCTGAAAGAGAAGAAAAGTGTCTTGATAAGACTGTAAATTACCAGAAGTATTGTATCGATGTTTTATCTGAATATTTCAAAACTAGATATACTGATTTAATTGCAATTGAATATAGTACTGATAATTATGATGAATTAATAGCAGATTTCATTGAAACAACAAAAGAAAAAGTTGACGAAATCATTGCAGAATATAGAGAGCAAACTGAGTGGACAGTAATATTTAAGAAAAAAGAAACTGATACTGACGAAAACGCATATGCAACAGTTCAAGTTATTAAGGGTGGAACTATTGCTGCACCAGAAACTGATCCGACATTAGCTGGTTTCAAATTTGCAGGTTGGGATTTTGATTTTGATGATACAATTGAGGATGATACTGAAATAGTTGCATTATGGCATGACTTATATTATAAGGAAACAACTGAAACATTCGATTATTCAGGCTTTACTTACAATGAAAACAGCAAGATTACTTCAACAAATAACATTATAGAATTCTATTCAAATAATAGTAGTGATAAGGTTGAAACTGATGGTTTATGGATTAATGGATCAACAAAGAATACAAGATATCTAAAAGTAACTGTTACAACAAATGCTACTATTACATTAGTTGTAAATCCTAAGGATAAGGATCGATATGTTGCTATTGCATCTTCAGCTGGTTCAGCTTCAAGTTCAGGTTATACCGCTGATACTAGCACATTAAAGAAGGCAAGCAGTAATACGGATACAACAATGGTATTTACTGTTACACCAGGAACTTATTATTTGAATACAAGTGATAAATTATATTTCAAATCAATTAATGTTGTATATGGTGGTTCACCAGTTGAAATCACTGGTATTACAGCAAGTATAGCTAATGATGGTAACTTAATAAAAGTATCAGATGTTAAATTAGTTGATATTGATGATAATGAAATTGCTATTACAGAAGGCTATTATGTATCAGTTGTGAATTCTGCAAATGAAGTAGTAGAAAATTGGCAAGGTGCTTTACCAGCTGGTAATTATAAGGTATATGTACAATATGGTTCATTTACTCAAATTCTTGGTCTAGTAGAAATTAATGGTATGGCATAAAAAATAAAAGAGGCTTGATTGCCTCTTTTTCGCTTTTATAGAAGTATTAAAATTGAAATGATTGCAACTATTATAATAGTTAAAGTAACTAAAATACCATTTTTTATGAAATCAATAAAACTATATTTAATATGTGTTTCCTTTAATATTCTTAACCACATAATACCAGCTAGTGCTCCAATCGGAGTTAATAACGCACCAATATTAGAACCCATAATAACTGCATAAATAGAAGTCATAGAAGCATTTGATCCTAAAACTGATGAGAATGCTAAAGTCATTGGAATATTATTTACTATATTACAAGATAAAATAGATATTAATAAATACAATATAGAAGTTACTTTTCCATCTGATATAGATTCAATTCCTCTTCCTAGCATGCCAAATAAATCAAATGATTCTAAAGTAATTATTATTGCAAACATAGAAAGAACAAATGGAATTAAATTATATGGAATTCTTTTAATAGGATTTAATATAACGTTATGATTATGTTTAATGATTGAATAAATAATTAAGAATAATAGAAGCATACCAGCATAAATTAATGCAATAATATACATTTCTAAATTAATATAATTGGATATAGCAAGTGTAATAGTTGCTAGTAATAAAATTGTGCCTGAAACAATACATAATCTTTTATCTCTTAATGGTGATACATTTAATTCAAACACTTCAATTTCCTTTTTTAGATCCTTTCTAAAAATAAGAAGTAAAGCTATTAGTGAGGCAAGACCACATAAAATTGATGGTAATGCCATTTTTAAGAAATAATCAATAAATGGAATTTCATATACTCCAGATAGATATACATTGGTTGGGTTTCCAATTTCTAGCATCATTGAATAGGTATTCGCGGCAGCGAATTCCATTACTAAATATGGTATTGGATTAATGTTTCCTTTTTTAGCTAAGAAAATAATGAATGGTGTAAATGTTAATATTACAATATCGTTTGATGTGAATATTGTTAATAT
>JAILPD010000030.1 GCA_024690445.1 Acholeplasmatales bacterium | reverse complement strand
ATGAGCAACTGTACGATTAAAAATATTGAAGATAGATTACCTAAAGTTAGAGGTGGTATTGCTTACGTTTATAATGTTTTAGTTGATAACACTGAATATTATCCATATGCAGTAAAATATGGCAATACATCTCAAGGTATTATATCAAGTCTAGATGCTTCTGTATATTTAGAATCTGTTGAATATAAAGGGATAAAACAATACTTAAAAAACAATGAGGATACGGATCAAGCTACTCTAACTAAATACAATATCCCAACATTAAATGGTGGATATATGATTAAAAATTCTATCCTTGGCGATAAAAAAGGTTCTTCTACTGATGCCACAAATCCATTTGAATCATTAGTATATAATACATCAAAATTATCTCCAAATTATTTCTCATTTAAAGTTAATGGTGTTAAAACAGATTTAACTGAACCTCCATTTACAATCGATGCTTATGATTTAATGACAAATGGTACATTAGTAAATTATTTCAAAGAAAATAGAAGTGGAACTTATTAAAAATCGGGACTTTAAAAGTCCCTTTTTTAATGCTATTTAATTTATATTTTCATCACTATTTTTATAATTATAAACTATTTCAATTACAGGCTTAGGTAATTTTAATCCTTGAGTAAATGGATTAATAACAAAGCCTTCAATATAATTATTATCTATTATAGATTCATTACATAATTCCTTAAAAATATAATCAGTTCTATCTAGATTCTTAATATTTTCAGCTGTAATTTCATCATTTGATGTAAATAAAGGAATATAATTCTTCTTTTCTGAATCGCTCATTACAAGTGGTGTTACACCATTATCATCAAATTTCTTAAGATTTCCTGTTAATTTAGTATTGACTAAAATAACATTTGAATCCATCAATCCTTCTATTACATCAGAAAACTTTTCATTTGTTTGATTTTTTAAAAAATCATCAATTAGCTGTTTAACATCCATTTTTCTTATCTCCCTTATTAAAATATTCTAATTCCTTCTTTAAATTATATGGACTATTAATTACTTTAATATTATTCCAATGAGGTGGATATAGCATTCTATATCCAGAATAAGTGAATCTTTCATCCATCAATATCGCAACACCGCGATCTTTTTTATCTCTTATTACTCTTCCTACTGCTTGAATTACCTTAGTAAATCCAGGATATGTATATGCATAATCATATCCTTGATTATATTTTTCCTCAAAATAATCTTTTAAAATATTATTTTCATCACAATAAAGCGGAAGACCAACACCTACTATTATAACACCAGATAAGGCATCTCCAATTAAATCTACACCCTCAGAAAAGGCACCACCTAATACAAATAAGCCAACCTTAGTATTTGTAGTTGTTTTAAATTTAGAAATGATATCATTTTTTTCTAAATCAGTCATATTTGATTCTTGTGATATTAGCTCAAAATCATAATCAGTTAGCTTTTCTTTTACCATCTCAAGATATTTATACGATGGAAAAAATACCATATAATTACCTTCTTTAGATTTAGTTAATATCTCAATCGCCTCTATGATATCATCTACTGATGCTTCCCTATTTTTAAATTTTGTTGATACATTATTGTTAATAATTATATCTAAATTCTTAGGATCAAATGGTGACTTTAATTCTATATATTTGCCATTCTTATGTGTTATTAAATTCATATGATATTCAATTGGATAAAGAGTTGCTGAAAAGAAAACAATTCCTTTAATTGAATTTTCTATTGTCTCATTTATAAATCCACCGGCATCTAGACACATATATTCAGCAATTATATTTTCATCTTCTATTCTTACAATGAATCTATGTGTCTCACCAAAATATTCAGATATATTAGTAAAACCTAACAATTCATAATAACACTCAATTATTCCATCAATATTAGGTATCTTCTTTTTATTTGATTTATACATAGATATCATATTGTCTATCGCATTTACCAATACTAATACTGCATTATCTAAGTCTAAATCTAATGTATCAGAAACATAAAATGCTTTATCTCTTATTTTATCATGATAAGCTTCAAGCTTTTCTATTACCTTATTACATTCTCTTCTTATAGATACATCTAACCCATTAGATAATCTTCTTAATTTTCTAATATTATCCTCTTTAATGATCGCAGAATACATATCCTTTCCACGAGATACTAAATTATGAGCTTCATCTACTAATACCTTAGGTGAATATGTATCATCATCAAAATATCTTACTAAATGAGCGTGTGGATCAAATACATAATTATAATCAGCAATTATTACATCACAAAAGTAAGATAAATATAATGAGAATTCAAACGCACAAATTGTATGCTTATTCGCCACTTCTGTAATAGTATTAACATCAAAGATATTATATTCTTCATAGATATCCATCATTGCCTTTTTTAATCTATCAAAGTATCCAATCGCAAAAGGACAATCATCTGGATTACAATGCATACTCTTTCTATTACATATCTTGGATTTAGCAGTAATATCAATAGTTTTACATTTTAATCCTTGTTTTTCAAGCAATCTCATAGCATCAAGTGGTGCGTTTTTTCCTGAACCCTTGGCAGTTAAATAAAATAGCTTATCCATTTTATCTAATGTCTTTATCGCAGGAAAAATAGTAGCCATTGTCTTACCTATTCCTGTTGGGGCAATTGCATATACAATCTCATTATCCTTTAAAGCTTGATAGACAGTCTTCATTAAATCTCTTTGTCCAAGACGTTCTTCTTTAAAAGGAAAAGATATCTCATGAATTGTCTTTTGTCTATTAATATTAGATTCATTTACCATATTTAAGAATTGATCATATTCTTCAATAATCTTAAATACAAATTCTTCTAGCTCATCTAATTTATATATTTGATTAAATGATTTTATTTCATAAGAACCCAAATTAATATATGTTAATCTAACATTAACAAAATCTTTTGAATTATTTAGACAATATAAAAAAGCATAGATTTTAGCTTGAGCTATGTGCTCTTTGTGCATATCTAAATCTAATATTTCTAAATCAGCATTTGTCGATTTAATTTCTTCAATGAATATTTCATCATTTTCTTTTAATACACCATCAATATAGCCGTGTAGTAAATATTCATTGTTATTAACTTTTATTTCACTTTTTATATATACCTCAGCTAATGAATCACTATCATATTTAGCTTGGACATATTTGTGTGCTAATTTACCATCATTTTCTTCTCTATTTGAGAATGTTTCAATAGTTAAATCACCATTTCTACAGGTAAAATAAGCTAAATCCCTAACAGCTATATTTTTCATATTTCTCCTATAATTTAAAAGCACGGATGACCGTGCTATTTTTTAAAACCCAAATGTCCAAATTCCAGTTGAATAAAAGATTATTTCTAGTACTATCCAGAATATAGAAATACCTAAAGCTATCATACCATATGTTCTATTTGTACTATCTCTCTTTGTTGCAAGACAAATAATCGCAAGTAATAAGCCTAACCAACCACCTAATAATGAAAAGATTAATGCGCATATACCAAGTGCGGCACTTTCTTGAGTTTGATATCTTGGTTCTTCATTTAAATTAGTACCATTATAATTTACATTACTTGTATTAGTATTATTTGTATTTTGATTTTGTTCAACAGACACAAATTGCTTACCACAATATTCACAGAATTTTGCGTCATCGCTATTTTGTCCACCACAGCCTGTACAGAATTTCATATTACGCCTCCAAAAATTATTATGTAATAATTATATATTAATTTTTTAAATTAATAAAGACCCCTAGTATAGAAAAAGACCTACAACCGTAGGTCAATTCTTTTATTCTTGTGTAGAATTATTCTCTTCTTGTGCTTCAGGATTTGATACAGTATTTTCATTAGATTCTTCTAATTTTAGTTCTTCTTCATCGTCTTCTTTATCAACTACAGCGATTGATGCAATTTCTGTATTATCCTTTAATGTGATAATCTTAACACCTTGTGTAGCACGTGATGTTTGAGAAATACCATCAACATGAGTTCTAATAACAATACCTTGTCTTGTTGTAATTAAGATATCATCATTATCTGATACTGCATCTAAAGCAACTAAATTACCAGTCTTAGCAGTTGTGTTCATAGCTTTAACACCAGAACCACCTCTACCTTGTAGACGATATTCATTAACATCAGTTTTCTTACCAAATCCATTAGATGATAATACTAATACATATGGCTTTTCCTCTGTTACAATCGCAACACCGATAATCTTATCCTTTTCACCAATTAACATACCACGAACACCGGCACCATTTCTACCAATTGCACGTACGTCATTTTCATTGAAGTGAATTGCTTTACCATTAGATGATGCAAGAACAATTTCTCTATTACCATCAGTTAATTCAACACGATATAATTCATCATCCTCATCTAATGTAATAGCGATGATACCAGATGATCTAATATTCTTAAATTGAGCTAGGCTAGTACGCTTAACTGTACCATTTCTAGTAACGAAGAATAAGAATTTATTTTCATATTCCTCTTCTGTCTTAAAATGAGGAATTGTAGTTAAAGCTTGAAGCTTTTCACCTGGTTGGAATGGAATAATATTGATTAATGGAATACCCTTAGATAATCTATTTCCTTCTGGAATATTATATCCCTTTGAAATATATACACGTCCCTTATTTGTAAAGAATAATAGTTGGTCATGTGTAAATACTGGAATAGCAAAATCAATATCATCATCCTTATGAGTCTTCATACCAGAAACACCAACACCACCACGGTTTTGAGCACGGTATTCAGATTGTTTCATACGCTTAACATAACCAAGCTTTGTTACAGTGATAATTACATTTTCCTTTTCAATTAAATCTTCATTAGTGATATTTAAGTTAACATCTAATGCAAGCTCACTCTTACGCTTATCGTTATATTTATTCTTGATTTCTTCCATTTCAGAAATTAATAATTCATTCTTCTTATCTTGTGAACCAAGGATTGAATTATAATAATCTACATCCTTTAATAAATTGTCTCTTTCTTCAACAAGTTTTTGATAGTTTAGACCAGAAATACGTTGTAATCTCATATCCAAAATAGCTTGGGCTTGAACATCATCTAAGCTAAATCTAACCATTAGCTTTTCCTTTTCTGTTCCATCCTTTGTATTTCTAATGATATGAACAACCTCATCGATATTATCCTGAGCAATTAATAAGCCCTCTAAAATATGGATTCTATCTAAAGCCTTCTTTAAATCAAATTCAGTTCTTCTAGTAATTACGTTAATTTGATGCTTTAAATAAACATCTAAGGCATCATGTAATGTAATAGCAATAGGCTTGTTATCAACAAGACAAACCATGTTCATACCATAGCTTGTTTGAAGTGGAGTGTACTTATATAGCATATTTAATACTACATCTGGATTTACATCTCTTCTTAATTCGATAACAATCTTTACACCATAATCCATGTTAGATTCATCACGTAAATCAATAATACCATCAATAATCTTATCCTTTGCTACTTCCGCAATTCTTTGAACGATTCTATTTTTATTAATACCATAAGGTATTTCAGTAACGACAATTTCAGCCTTACCATTATCAAATCTATCAATATGAGCTTTACTTCTCATTGTGATAGTACCATTACCTGTTGTATAAGCTGAGATTAATCCTTCCTTACCTAAAATTAAACCACCTGTAGGGAAATCTGGTCCCTTAACATATTCCATTAATTCTTCACTAGTTAATTCTGGATTTCTAATTAATGCAATACATCCATCAATTACTTCTCCTAAATTATGTGGAGGAATATTTGTTGCCATACCTACAGCGATACCTGTAGTACCATTTACTAATAGGTTTGGAATTCTTGATGGTAAAAGATTTGGTTCGATTTCTGTTGCGTCGTAGTTTTCAACAAAATCAACAGTATCCTTTTCAATATCTCTTAGCATTTCCATAGCAATCTTTGATAATCTTGCCTCTGTATAACGCATTGCTGCGGCACCATCACCATCGATATTACCAAAGTTACCATGTCCATCAACAAGTGGATATCTATATGAGAAATCTTGAGCCATACGTACCATAGCTTCATAAATAGATGAGTCACCATGTGGGTGATACTTACCCATTACGTCACCGACGATACGAGCTGATTTCTTATGTTGAACATTAGAGAAAATCTTAAGCTCGTTCATACCATAAAGAATTCTTCTTTGAACTGGCTTTAAACCATCTCTAGCATCTGGTAATGCTCTTGCGATGATAACTGACATTGCATAATTTAAGAATGCAGTTTTCATCTTATGATTGACATCTAATTGTTCAACTGAATCTTCTTTTCTTTCTTCTAAAGCTTTTTCAAACTCTAAATCCTTTTCATTTATAGCCATATCAATACAATCTCCTATACATCAATGTTATCAGCAAAATGCGCATTTTCTTGAATGAATACCTTACGAGGTTCTACCTCTTCACCCATTAACATTTCAAATGTCATATCTGCAACCTGAGCATCCTCTAAATGCACTCTAGTTAATGTTCTATATCTAGGGTCCATTGTAGTATCCCATAACTGGATAGCATCCATTTCACCTAGACCTTTGTATCTTTGAACATCATACTTTTTGCCTGCATATTTTTCCTTTTTTAAGTTTTCTAGATCTTCATCTGAATATACATAATCCATTTGTTTTCCAAATTGAATTCTATATAGAGGTGGCTTAGCTACATAAATATAACCTGCCTCGATTAATCCTCTCATGAATCTATAGAAGAATGTTAATAATAGGATACAAATATGCTCACCATCGACATCGGCATCGGTCATGATTACAATCTTATGATATCTAGCCTTTGTAATATCAAATTCTTCACCAATACCAGTGCCAATTGCTCTAATCATTGTCTGTATTTCTTGATTTTCTAAGGCTCTAGCAAGCTGAACCTTTTGAACATTTAATACCTTACCTCTTAATGGTAGGATAGCTTGATAATTTGAATTTCTACCAGATTTAGCAGAACCACCGGCAGAATCACCCTCTACTAGGTAAATCTCTGATTTAGATGGGTCTTTGCATCTACAATCTGCAAGCTTACTAGAAAGCATTAAATTATCAAGTGGAGATTTTCTTCTTGTAGCATCTCTTGCTGCCTGAGCGGCCTTTCTAGCACGAGAAGCTGCTAAAATCTTTTCAATAATTGTCTTAGCATCTGCTGGATGCTCTCCTAAATATCTTTCTAATGCTTCACCAAATGCTTTATTTACTAAGCCTCTAACCTCTGGATTACCAAGCTTAGATTTTGTTTGTCCTTCAAATTCTGGATTAGGATGCTTAATAGAAATGATAGCTACTAAACCTTCAAGAGTATCTTCTCTTGTAATATCCTCATCCTTTTTAAATAGCTTATTATTTTCAGCATATTTCTTTAATTCTCTTGATAAAGCAAGCTTAAATCCTTCCTCATGGTGACCACCTTCATTTGTTGTTACATTATTAACAAATGAATAAATAGTTGAATTATATGATGTATTATATTGCATAGCTACTTCAATAATTACATCACGCTTTACCTCTACACCATTTGAATTTAATTCTTTATATGTACCAATTGAGTTTGTATAAATAATGTCATTATGAAGTAATGTTTTTCCAGTTCCTAGGAATTGAACATATTCTTTAATACCACCTTCATAATGATAAGTGTTAGAAATAATATTTTCAGGATCTCTTAAATCCTCAATAGTGATAGTTAATACACTATTTAAATATGCAGTCTTTTGCATTCTTTCACGAATAGTTTCATAATCAAAAATAAGTGTTTCATGGAACATTTCATAGTCTGGTTTGAATGTAACAATAGTTCCTGTATGATCAGATGTACCATGCTCATAAAGATCAGATACAACAGCACCACGCTCGAATCTTTCAGTGTATAATTTACCATTTCTCATTACTGTTACTTCTAACCATTCAGATAAGGCATTAACAACTGAAGCACCTACACCGTGTAAACCACCTGATACCTTGTAAGCACCATCATCAAATTTACCACCGGCATGCAATACAGAAAAGATAGCCTCAAGAGCTGGTCTTTTTGTTTCTGGGTGTAAATCAATAGGCATACCACGTCCATCATCTGTAACTCTAATAATACTTGCAGGATGATCTGGATTTGTATTATCATCTGGTAATATCTCAACCTTAATATGAGATGCATATCCAGCTAATGCTTCATCTACTGAGTTATCTGTTATTTCCCATACTAGATGATGTAAACCTGTCTTACCAGTTGAACCGATATACATACCAGGACGCTCTCTAACTGGCTCTAGACCCTTTAAAATCCTAATGTTTTTAGCATCATAATTGTTGGCATCTGGATTGTTACCAGTAAGTTCAGCAATTTCTTCTTTACTTGCTTCCATTACTTTTTCTTCTTTTTCCATCACTTATTCTCTCCTTCGTTTTCTATTCTAATAACTACTGCATTCTTTAAAATTTCATCTGGAACTTCTAATACTGAAGTAGTTGTTATAAACACTTGTTTTGATTCTTTTACATATTCTGTCAAAGCTTTGATTCTATTCTTATCTAAAGCTTGAAAAATATCATCTAATAATAAAACTGGTTCACCATTCTTCAATGTAATTATTTTCTTCAAAGCCAGCTTTATAGCTATATAAATAATTCTTGATTGACCTTCACTTGCAAATTGTGAAGCATCAAGATTATTAATTAATATTTTGAAACTATCTCTGTGAGATCCTATTTGAGTTACCTTATAAAATAAATCAGAATCTAATTTTGAATCAAATGATTTTTTTAGATTTGACGCATTATAGGTTGACTCATATTTCAATTCAATATGCTCAATTTTCATCTTTTTACAAATATCATTCAAATTAGAATTAATGTCATTAATAAGATTAATTCTCATATCATAAATGTATTTTAATGACTCAATTAAACTATCTGTTACAATTCCAAGCATTACCATATCAGGCTTATCTTGTTTTAATATTGAATTTCTTTCATTTAAGAGTTTTTTATATTTAGCTGATTCATTTATATATTTCTTATTTAAGATAGAAATATTTAAGTCTAAAAATCTTCTTTTATCCTGCTTAGTACCATTTACTAAAGAAATATCTGCAGGTGCTATCATACAAACATTAAAATTGCCTATATAATCTCCACTCTTTTTTATTTCTCTATTATCGATAAATAAAGATTTTCCTTTTTCTGATAAAACTACTTTATATTTCCTATCATCTTCTAATTCGATTTTTGAAAATTCTTTACCAAACTTTATCGCATCAGATATCTCAATTGTTCTATGAGATTTTGTAGTTGCTGCGATATGAATAGCTTCTAATATAGAAGTTTTACCAGTTGCGTTTTTGCCACTTAAAATAACAAATGAATTATTAAAATCAAGATTTAAATTATCAAATAATCTAAAATTTGCTAATTTCAGTGATCTAATCATTATTCAATTATAAATTCTTGATTTTCTACCTTAATAACATCCTTTGGATATAATTTTCTTCCCCTTCTATTTTCTTCCTCACCGTTCACTAATACAGTATTTGATGATAAATAGAATTTAGCTTCTCCACCAGATGAAATAATATTTTCAATCTTTAAAAGCTGTTGTAATGTTATGTAAGGTGTAGTTATTTTTAATGGCTTCATAAAAAAACCCCTTTCTATATGATTATATCATATAGAAGCAAAAAATCAAATAATTACACCCGATTTTTAGCCTTTTTTTTAGTTTTTTTGCATATATGAATAAATATACATACTCTCATTAAAACCATAAAATTAAGGCGTTAAATTAATTTTTAATAGATATTTAGACAACAAAAAAAGCTTACCATTTCTGATAAGCTTTATTTTTTTTATTAATCCATTCTAACTGGTAAGATTAATTGTGTTAAATTAACATCCTTTTCACCACGAATTACGAATGGTCTAATTTCACCAGTTAAATTTAATGAAATTTCAGTAGACATGAAGCTCTTTAATGCCTCTAGTAAATATCTAGATGAAAAACCAATAGTGATTGGATTAGAAGCATCTACAAATGTAGGAATAACTTCTTCTCTAGCATCACCATATACTGTATTATTAGTTGAAATTTCAATTGTTCTATCTTTTCTAATTGATAATTTAATAATTGAATAAGCAATTTCTTTATCTCTTTCTTTATCACGAGGTGATAATAAAGATACTCTTTCAACTGCTTCTACTAATTCATCTTTATTGAATTTAACAATGATAGGGAATGTATTTGGAATTAATTTAGAAGTATCTGGATAAGAACCATCTAATAATCTTGTTTGGAAACATACATTTCTATATTGTGCTAATAATCTATTTTGAGTGAAATATAAATTTACATCTCCATCATAAACATCTAAAGCTTTTAATAATTCATCTAAAGATTTATTAGGAATTGTAATATTGAAATCTTTATATTCTCTAATATTTGTAATTTTTTGAGATAAACGGAATGAATCTGTAGCTGTTACAATTAATTCATTATTATTATTAACAAAATTTACACCAGCTAAAATTGGCTTCTTTTCTGTTTGTGCTGTAGCGAATACAGTTTCTTTAATTAAAGACTTTAATACATCAGAATGTAATGTCAATGGATTTTCAAGAGGAACAAAATCAATCTTTGGATAATTTAATGGATCCATGATATGAAGCTTATATTCACCTCTATCAGCCTTAACAATTAAAATCTTATCATCTGATAAAAATAAATTAACCTTTTTAGAATTAATCTTTCTAATGATATCTATAAATAATCTACCAGGAACAACAGTTGATCCAGCTTCTGTAATTTGTAAAGATGAATCAGTGATTGTTACCTCTACTGAAATATCAGTATTTGAAGATGTCATAAATAAATCATTTTCTGTTACATAAAATTTAATACCTGTTAAAATAGGCATTGGTGATTTAGATGGTAAGCCTCTTGAAATGATATTTAAATTTTCAAGTAAAACTTCTCTATCAATTGTAATATTCATAAAGTCCTCCTAAAAAGATATATTAATGAATTTTTATTATTTTAATAATTAGCCACGGTGGATTTGTGGATAACTAATAAAAACCGTTTAAAATACACAATTTATTATATCATATTTATTGTGGAAAATGAACTATTATTTCACAAAAATCCACATTAATTTAATTACATTAAATAATTATAAAATCTTAATTATTTATATATCATCCTTTAGAAGTAAAAAAACTTAAAGATTTTTTAGGTCTTTAAGTTCATTTTTTATAGTTTTTTCATTATACTTTCTACAGCCATTTTTAATTCTTCATTAGTTTTAATATCATTTTCAATTCTCATACAGCCATTCATTACAGTTGTATGATCTTTTCCGTTTAAAATAGAACCAATTTTTTGATATGTTAGATTGTATTTATTTTTTAAAATATACATAACAATATGTCTAGGTAATACTATTTTAGCTGATCTACCAGCACCTAAAATATCAATTGAATTAATATTATAGAAATTTGCAACAACAGAAATACATGATTCATAAGTATTTTCATGAGTAGTTCTAGCTTTAACCAATACATCTAAAGCTTCTTTTGCAAATTCTAATGTAATAGGTTGACCCATTAAATCAGAATATACATTAACTCTATTTAAAGCACCTTCTAGTTCTCGTACATTGTCAGTAAAAATCTCTGCAATATAAGATAAAACATCTTCTGGAATCTCTTTTTGAGTTAATTCAGCTACTTTTCTCTTTAAAATACTTAATCTTTGAGGAAAATCTGGTTGATTGATGTTTACCTGAATACCCATTTGGAATCTAGATGTAAGTCTGTCCATAAATCCATTTAATTTATTAGGAGGACAGTCTGATGTAATAACAATTTGTTTACTTCTATCAATCATATTTTGGAATACATTAAAAAATTGTTGTTGAGTAGCCTTTTTATCAGTTAACATTTGGATATCATCCATTAATAATAAATCAGTTCCATCATATTTTTCATTAAAAATAGACATTCCTGATTGTAAACCTTGTGTATAATCCTTTAAAAAGTCCATAGCTTGTACGTAAACAATCTTATTATTTGCGTTCATATCAGAAATATAATTACCAATAGCCTGCATCAAATGTGTTTTACCTAAGCCAACTCCACCAAAAATATATAATGGATTTACGAATACACCTGGAGATTCAGCAACCTTACTAGCTGTTAAGAAGGCATTTCTGTTTGATTCACCAGTAACAAATGACTCAAATGTGTAATTTAAGTTCAAATTGTTATTATTTAATACAGTAATAGCTGGTCTAGGCTTAATTTCCTTTGATTTCTTCTCTTCTTCCGTAATAAATCTAATCTTATATTTCTTTTCAAATTTACATTCTTCTAGGATAGATTCAATATTTTTAATATGTAATTTATTAATATTGTTACGTGTGAAAATACTGCCAACTACAATAAAAATTACACCATTTTCCTCATAAGCAATCTCTTCTAAATCCTTAAAAGATTGATCAAAGGTATGTGGTGCTAGCTTTTTCTTGAGCTTTTCTCTGACAGTGTTCCATACTTCCTGTCCGTTAATCATATTTATAACCACCTTGTCTTTTCAGCAATTATCATACATTAGTAAAAAGTGCTTTTCAATAAAAACTTTTCAACAAAAAATGTGGATAACTTTTTTGAAAATTGGTTAATAATTATGAAAAAATGTGGATAACTTTTTTTATAAAATTACCTAATTACGCTATTTTTTTTACTTAGGCACATTTTCACATGTTAAAAATTGTGTTAATAAGTTATCCACAACAGTATAATTTTTTTCCTCTAAATATACTAAAATTATTCACAATTAAAATTTATGAAAACACTATGAAAGACAACATTTTTGGCTTACCTAAGCCATAATTTGTAAAAATTTTAAAAAATATAGCTTATGTGTTTGAATAATTAATACAGTAAATAAGAATGAAAATCACTTTCATAAACTTTCTTTTTCTTTCATAAAAATATTTTTCGAAAAAACATAAAAAAACACTTGAAAATTAGAATAAAATTTGTCAAGAAAAAAATCATAAAAATGTGGAAAACCTGAAAGATGTTTTCATAGTTATCCACATTTTGCAAAATTTTGGCTTAATTGTCTAATTTTTAATCATTTTAGCATAATTAGTTGAATTTTACACAATGAAATATATTTGGAATTTAACAAATAGTTTTGAACTTTTTTTGGTTAAAATACCTATTAAATATTATGCCTATATTAATGAATGAATTCATTGTTGACAATAAAAATCCTTTTTGATAGAATAAATGAGCATGGTTTCTTAAAGAATGGAGGGTAATTGATATGAAAAGAACTTATCAACCTAATAAAAGAAAAAGAAAAGTTACTCATGGTTTCCGCGCAAGAATGGCAA
>JAILPD010000067.1 GCA_024690445.1 Acholeplasmatales bacterium | reverse complement strand
ATAGCCTTTAAATCAGAATCGCCATAATCGCTAGGAAGTGGTGATAAAGCTAAATAATCAAATTCATCATTTGCATAAGTATAGGTACTACCATTATAGACAACTGGGTCATTATCAATAGGCTTAACATATACCTTTCTTTGGTTAATTGTATATGTTACAAATACCTGTGAGGTTATATTAATACCTAATCTATAATTAGTAGACTCCATAGAAATGTAAACATCATAAGTACCAGCATTCTTCATATATTCATAATTATTTGTACCTATAGAATATACAAAGCTAAAGTGTGCAATTTCAGAATCAATATCTTTATCAACAATACCAGAAGTAATTGTTACATAGTTATTATCAAATTCAACCTTTACTCCATCATAATCCTTTTCATAATTTAATGAATCATTAGGTGAAATTAAAATATCCTTTTTATAAATATCAACTGATAGATTGTTAACATTCCAAGAAATATCAAAATTCTCAATAATATCTTCATATAGTGGATTTACCTTAATATTATCTTCATCAATATAATATATGTAACTACCAGCATTAACTGGATATTCATCTAGTAAATTACCTAAAGAATCTTCGAATAAAATCTTTACCTCAAAGAATTCAACAACACTGACATTAGCCCAATATTGGCGCTCATCAAAATTACCATAGCCAGTTGGATATTCTGGAAGTGGCTTACCATCATAAGTCTTTGAATTTGAAGAATAACCTGAGTAAGCATTTATTGTTGTCATTGCCTTTTGAATTTCAAACTCAGTATTTTCTATTTCAATATCATAATTATCCTCATTGATTCCACTTGCTAAATCAAGCTCATAAGTCATCTCAACATAATAAACTTTTGCACTAAATGGATTTATTACTTCTACTTTTTCATTAGAATCATTTATATAGTAAACTAAATATGAAGGGATTATTCTATCATTTCCAAAGAATTGACCAGAAAGAATAACATAATCATTATTGAATTCTTCTTCATATGAACGATAAGCTTTATTATCAAAATACTTTGTCGCATATGTATTTGGAGATAATTTTACATAAGCCTTATAAATCTCGAAAGATTCATATGAATTTTGGCTATAAATAATATTAATGTCAAAATTGTTATAAACAACATTTTCAATATCAGAATCTTCTAATATTGCATAATATTTATATAAACCGGCATTAGATACTAAATCACTAATATTATTATTTTCATCTTCAAATACAACCTTTAAATTAATTAGGCTCTTGAAGTTATCATAAATTAAATTAGTTAAATTATCAGCCTTTTTAAAATTACCACCGGCTCTATTATAATTAACGGCTAACCCATCATAATTCTTTGAATAAATAGTATTTAATTTAATATTTAAATCAATCTTATCAATAGTTACAGTAAATGATACATCACTTGTATCAAATACTAATGAATTTTCTTTATCTACTAAATTCTTTATAGTGATTGTATAAATACCTGCATTTAAAATTCCATCATATTCAAATCCTAAATATGTAGGATCATAATCAACTGCTAATTCATAATCGTAATTATCTGAATCATAAATTGAATCATCAAGTGCGATTTCAACATCAAAATCACTTAAATATATTTCATTATTATCAAATGACTTAATAATTTCATCTCTATAACTAAAATAGTTAATATGAATCTTTATATTATCGTCTTTTTCAGTAATTGAATAAGGAATTTCATCATATGTGAATTGATAATTGTTTGTTTTAGAACTATTAACTAAATTAACAGTTGGATTAATTCTATAATCTCCAACATATTTAACGTTATATACTAATGAATAATTATCATTAACTAATTTATAATAATCAACATCAATTTCATATACATCATATAAATCAGTTAAAGAACCACTATATGTCATGAATAAATCATCAGTATCAAAAACATATACCTTATTATCAAATACCTTTGTGTTTTGGAATGTATCAACTAATCCAACATGAACATTCATTGGATAAATTGTTACATCCTTCTTTTCGAAAATTAATTCATAATTTCCTCTTCCATCTGAATTTAAATAATCATCATCGTCACGAACTTTAAGTGTATATGTTTTAGCATCAATTGGAGTTACTATTTCTTCAT
>JAILPD010000052.1 GCA_024690445.1 Acholeplasmatales bacterium | reverse complement strand
CATAAAAAAGAAGCTAATCATGATTCTTCACAATTAGCTTCAGTATAAATATTAAGTTCGCGATTCCCCTAGGGGAATGAATATGTACAACTAAATATTACACCTTTTTTCAAAGTGTCCTTGACTTGGGGTACATATTATAGAAATCTCCTAATTTTTTTATAATTGATTTTCTGAAATGACTAAATCGCCATCATCGATATGCTTTTCAAAATCTTCTAAATTATATGGCTTACCAAATAGATAGCCTTGTAATCTTCCACATCCAATTCTTGTTAAGAATTCAGATTCTTCCTTAGTTTCAACACCCTCAGTTAAAGTATTAATACCAAGTCTATTAGATAATTGAATAATACAATCGATAATGTCTTTACATTTTTCATTTGTATCAAAGTTTGATAAGAATCTCATATCAATCTTAATAACATCAAATGTAAAATCCTTTAATACATTTAAAGAAGAATAGCCAGAACCAAAATCATCTAACCAAATACCATAGCCTAGTTTCTTTAAATCAGTAATATTTGTATTTAATGAATCTTGACTATTAGTTAATGCACTTTCTGTAACCTCAACATGGATAAATTCTCTTTCAAGATTATATTTTTTAAGTGCCGCCTCTAAAGTTCCAATAACATCCATTAATTCAAAATCTAATCTTGAGAAGTTTAATGATACAGGAACAATCTTTCTTCCCTTATCTATTGCCTCTCTCATATTACTACATACACAATCAATAATGCATTGATCTAGTTTATGAATTAATCTTGTATCCTCAAGTACAGGTATGAAATCTGAAGGAGATAAGAAGCCATATACTGGGTCAATCCATCTTGCTAGTGCCTCAGCTCCACATAATTCATGATTTTGTGACCATACAACTGGTTGATAATAAGCTTTAATCCAACCATTTTCAATTGCTTGATCTAAATGATTGATGATATATTGACGCTTACTAAATTCTAAATCTAATGTATCATCATATTCTAAATAACTAATTTGTGGATTCCTCTTTATTAATCCACAGGCATATCTTGCCTTATCGATAGCTTTTTCTGGCATTTCTCCTTGTTTTGGAATATATCCACCGACCTTAAGAAGAACGAATAAGCCACCAACAGATTTTTTAACTATATCATCTAATGTTCTAAGCTTTGTCTCTAATCTTTCATTTCTTGTAAATATTACGAAATGGTCATCTGATTGTCTAGCAACCAAGTCGTTAGGGAAAGAAGAAGCGAATTTATAAGCTATATCTCTTAATACTCTATCTCCTTCATCAAAACCTTTTTGATCATTAATTGTTCTAAAGTTTGCTAGATTAATGAATAAATAAATATGCTTTTTAAATCTATCTGGGAAAATCTTTTGAGTCTTATCAATTTCGCCTGTTAAGTAATTTACATTATGAATATTAACTAAGCGATCATAAACAGCATCATGAATTAATCTTTCATCTTTTTTAGCTTCAGTTACACGCTGTTGATACATACTTATTGTAATCATTGTTAATGATATTAAGAATGTAATATAGTTAATTCTATCAGCGTCTAAGAATTCTCTTCCATCATATGTATCTAGGAAGTAAGCAAATAAGGTGAAGATACCAACTAGCAATGTAATAGAAATATATGGTTTCCAAATTAATAAGCATGCCGCGAAGATTACCATTGTTAAGAAACATGTAATCATCTTTATCTTTTCTATATTAAATCCTGGATCTGTAACATCTGCTATATGTGCAAAATCTGAATATCCTACTTTAATACCAAATAGAAGACATACAAGTGCGAAACATGTAATTGTTATAATTGATAATATTGTACTATTTTTACCTTGAAACTTTTTATATAATGTATTACCAATTAATGTCGCTCCAAATACTGGCATAGATGCGTATACTAAGACAGTAGTTACCTTATTAATTGTTGTTCCGGTAATATGCTCAGGTATTAACCATAATATCCATAAGATACATAATGAACCTAAAACTAAATTAGTAATGAATGCCGCTTTAGATTTACTGCGTCTAACATAAAATAGTGCAAACATGAACATTGCAAGTGCACACATTATAAATAAGAAGTATAAGGATGTATATGAAAATATTAAATCAAATCTAGAAGTTAAACCAGCTTCTTCATATGTGTTCCAAAGTGGAGTGATATATTTCCTGATTTGTCTAATTATCATCCATAATTCTAGTACCATTACAATAAATGACATATAAATACTACTTTTGATATTTACGTCATTTAAATATGTTCTAACATATTTGGAATTTTTTCTAAAACCTAAGATATCTCTTACGAAATCCCACATTTTCTTAAGAACGGCCATTAAAACCCCTCCAAACCATTTGAAATGAAACTTTTAATTTATTATATCACAAATTTGTTTTATTTTTTTTGAAAAAGTAGTTTTAGAATTATAGAAATTTTAGAAAAAGATTTAAGATAATTATTTTAATCTTAGTGTATATACTAAAGAATAAGTAATTACAATATAAAAGCCCTGTTCAATATAGAACAGAGCTCTCATTTAAATAGAAGTTTTTAAGTGTCTACGAACTATTGACTAGTTCACCATCTATCCCTTTTTTTTCATACAATCGTCATTGCATGTCTTTCGACACTTATATTCTAACACATAGTGTTGATTTGTTATTTTAACCTATTATTTCTTTAATTCTTGCAAATAATGATTTACACTATGTGCCGCTACATTTCCTTCACCAACTGCTTTAGCATATTGATATGGTCTTCCTGTACAATCTCCGGCAGCGAAGACACCTTTTAAATTTGTAGCACACAATCTATCGACAACGATATGTCCATCCTTATCCTCTAGCCCTGGAACTAAAACAGAAGGGGAGATAGAAGCTTTTAGCATAAATATACCATCAGATTCTAATGTAATACCATTTAAATCTAAAAGCATTCTTTTATTTTCTTTTCTAATTTCCTTAGGCATTCCTTTAAGAATTGTTACATTATCTAGATTAATTTCAACATCCTTATATAAAGGAATTAAATTAACTTTATTAGCTAAAGATGCTAAATAACTGATTTCTCCTTCAAATTCCTTAGAAGAAGAAACTATAGATATTTCTTTGCCCTTATATAAAAAGCCATCGCATGTAGCACAATATGATACTCCCTGACCCAATAATTCAATTTCACCTTTAATTGGCTTTACAGTTTCAACACCTAAGCCTAGAATTATAGATTTTGCCTCATATGTATCAGTCCCACATAATACACCATAATGAGTACCTAAATCATAAACACCAGTTACTTGCTTATCTAGGATTTCAATTTCCATATCATTTAGTTGCTTAGCAAAAGCTTCCTTCATTTCTTTTCCTGATACAGAAGATAATCCAGGATAATTTCTGATTTTTTCGGCAGAATTGATCTTAAAAGACAAATTCTTAGGTCCAATAAGTAGGAAATTCTTATTTAATTGTTTAAGTGTCAAAGCAGAAGAAATACCTGCCGCACCTGTTCCTATAATTATTGAATCATACATGAATATCACCTCTATTACTTTACTAATTCAGCAATGCAATTTCTAATTTTTTCCATTTTATCTACTGGTTCAAATCTAGCAACAACGTTACCTTCTCTATCAACTAAGAACTTAGTGAAATTCCATCTAATTTCATTGCCCTTAGCATGACTAAACTTTTGTAACATACCCATCTTTAAACCCTTGCCCTTATATGGACAAGTATCCTCAAGATATTTAAATAGCTCACACTTATCAGGGCCATTTACTAATACCTTCTTAAATCTCTTGAATGTAGTGTCATACTTTAAAGAACAGAATTGATTTATTGCTTGATCATCTCCCTTTGCTTGTTCAGCGAATTGATTACAAGGGAAGTCTAATACTTCAAATCCCTTTTCCTTAAATTCTCTATAATATGCCTCTAATTCCTTATATTGAGGAGTAAAGCCACAGCCTGTAGCTGTATTTACAATTAATAATACTTTTCCTTCATACTCTCTTAAGTTTTGACAAGAACCATCTTGGTTTAATACATTAATTTCATAAAATTTATCATTCATATTTATATACCACTCTATCCTTTACTTTACTAATTCTCTAACCTTTGCCTCAGGAATGAAGCCAACGCATTTATTTACTAATTCATTATTTTCAAATACTAATAATGTAGGAATTGCCTCGATACCATACTTTTCAGCAACATCATCATTTTCATCTAAGTTAACTTTTACTGTTGTTAAACCATCAGTTGTATCTGCAACCTTTTCTACTACAGGTCCTAGCATTCTACATGGACCACACCAAGGTGCCCATACATCTACTAATACCTTTTGATTATTTTTTATTACCTCGCTTAATTCAGCTAAACCATTAATTTCTTTTACCATTACTTACACACCCTTTCAAATTCGATTGTTTGCAATTTGTTTTTGCAATTACATTGTACACAATTTAATTTTCTTTGTCAATAGATTGTACACGATTTTTTGATAAATTTTATGAAATTAGTTTTTTTGTTTATAAAACAAAAGAAGTATATAAAAAAGCTCGCGAGGAGCTTAATTATTTAAATTATTTAGAATTTTGTATAAAACCTTATATAGAAATTGTGCTTCTTCAGAAGATAAAGAAATACAAGTTCCAATGCTTTGAGGAACAGTTAATGCCTTATCTCTTAGATCCATTCCCTTATCTGTAACACTTATAACTAGATTTCTTTCATCGTTATTATTTTTCTTTCTTTCGATATATCCCTTATCCTCTAATTTTTTAAGAAGAGGAGTAAGAGTACCAGAATCTAAATATAAGTATTCACCTAGATGCTTAACATTAAGTGATTGATGTTCCCACATAACCATCATACAGATGTATTGTGTGTAAGTTAGTTCTAGCTCATCTAAAAATGGTTTATATTTTCTTGTAATCTCTTTAGCGGCTGCGTAAAGAGGGAAGCATAATTGGTTTCCTAATTTTAGTGAATCATACTTGTCCATAATAATAAACTCCTATGAATTCATTATAACATAAATTGAATTTTTGGAAAGATTTTAAACAATAAAATTTTATAAAATCTAATATATTTAATTTCTTTCACCTTATTCCTATTGACTTAGTAGGAAAAGGGAGTATAATGTGAATTATAAAAAAAGAAAGGAATGATTGTTTTGAAAAATCACATGTTTAATAAAATGAGTAATTATTCTTTTAATATTTCTTTTTTATATAAGCTTTTAGGGGCTTAGCCCTTTTTATTTTACTTACAAGGAGGTCTAGATTATGAATGTTGTATTATTTGGGGATTCAAATACCTATGGCTATAACCCATTAGGTGATAGATATGAAAATAGATACGCATCTATATTAAAGAGACAGTTCTTAGATAAAATTAATATTTTTGAAGAAGGTCTAATTGGTAGAACTACCATTTATGATGATTTAAATAGACCAAACAGAAGGGCTATAGATGATGTTGATATTATTTTATCTAAATATAATAAAATTGATTTATTAGTAATAATGCTTGGAACTAATGATTATAAGACTTTAAATGCTAGAAGTAAAAATGATTTAAGATATGGCATGGAAAGCTTATTAAAGAAGATTAAGAAATTAAATGTTGAAAATATCTTATTAATATCACCTATTCACTTAGCTGAAAATATTTCTGAATTAGATGAGGAATATGATCATGATTCATATTTATTATCACTTGATGGTGTGCTTGTATATGAATCTTTAGCAAATGATTATAATACATTATTCTTAGATGCCTCTAATTATGCTAAGCCTGGAATTGATGGTGAACACTTAGATGAGGTTGGTCACTTTTCTTTAGGTAAAAGAATTGCAGGTGTAATTGAAGGATTATGGAAATAATCAAATATAATTATGAATCATATTTAAAAAATGCCTTTATTGAAATGAATAAGGGATGGATAGAAAGATTATTTAAATTAGAGGAAGAGGATTTAAGAGTTTTTTCTAAAATAGATGATTATATTAAAGATGGTGGAAATATCTATTTTACTTTAGATAATAATCTACCAATCGCATGCATAATGGTGCTTCCATTAAATAATGATACATGCGAAATAGTTAAATTTGCAGTTAAGGATGGATATGCTAATAGAGGTGCTGGCTCATTTGTATTAAGATATGCAATAGATGAAATTAAAAAGAAATATAAAAGAGCTATTATTGCCACTAATACAAAATGTAAAGAGGCAATCCATTTATATTTAAAATATGGTTTTAAGGAGTATAAGACAGATAATACCTATGGCTTTAATAGAGTAGATATTTGTTATGAATTAAATTTTATGAAGGAGGATTAGAAAATGGAATTTGAAACATTGTGCTTACATGCAGATAATAATATAAAAGATGAATGGGGCACATTGAGTATGCCCATTTGTCAAAGTGCGACTTTTGTTCATAAAAGCGTAGATGATAATGGTGAATATAGTTATTCAAGATTATCTAATCCAACAAGAAGTCATTTAGAAAATACTATTAGAAGATTAGAAGGAGGTTCTACCTGTATTGCCTTCTCCTCTGGCATGGCTGCTATAACAACTGTATCTAAATTATTTAAAGGTGGAGACCATATTATAGCAAGTGATGATTTATATGGTGGTGCTTTAAGATTATTTAGAAATTTTAGTTTAGTTGATGGAATATCATTTGATTTTATTGATACTGGAGATTTAGATTTAGTAAAAAGTAAGATTAATAAAAATACTAAAGCAATCTATATTGAAACACCATCAAACCCTTTAATGCAGGTAACTGATATTAAAAAGATATCAGAAATTGCAAAAGAAAATAATTTATTAGTAATAGTAGATAATACATTCTTAACACCTTATTATCAAAGACCTTTAGAATTAGGTGCTGATATAGTTATACATAGTGGAACTAAATATATAGGTGGACATAATGATGCCTTAGCTGGCTTTGTTATAACTAAAACTGAAGAATTAGGAGAAAAGATAATTTATATTTCTAAGACTATAGGTGCTAATTTATCTCCTTTTGATTCATTCTTAATTGAAAGAGGAGTTAAAACATTACCTATTAGAATGGATAGAATAAATGAGAATGCATATAAAATAGCTAATTGGTTAACTACTTTATCTAAAGTTAAGAAGGTATATTATGTAGGTTTACCTAATCATAAGGGATATGAAATTAATAAAAGTCAATCTAGTGGCTTTGGTGGAATGATTTCAATTGAGCTTGAAAGTGCAGAACTTGCACATCATGTATTAGCTAGTGTTAAGATATTTCAATACGCAGAATCATTAGGTGGTGTTGATTCATTAATTACATATCCAATGAAACAAACACATGCCGATGTTAGTAAAGAAGAAAGAGATAGAAGAGGAATAAATGATAGATTCTTAAGATTATCTATTGGTATAGAAAATGTTAATGATTTAATTTCTGATTTAAAACAAGCCTTAGAGGTGTAATATGAGCACTTATAATTTTGATATAGAAATTGATAGAAAAAATACAAATAGCTTAAAATGGGATTTTGCAAAAGAAAGAGGAAGAAGTGAAGATATCCTTCCTTTTTGGGTTGCCGATATGGATTTTAAATTACCTGATGAGGTAATTAATTCTTTAGTAAATAAAGCTAAAGAAGGAGTCTTTGGCTATAGCGATCCTAAGGGTGATTATTATAATGCAATTATTGATTGGTATAAAAATCGATATGATGTTACATTAAATGAAAAAAGTATTATAGTTTCTCCTAGTGTTGTTTTTTCTATTTGTACTTTAATAAAAATAACAACAAAGGAAAATGATGCAATCATTATTAATGAACCAGTTTATTATCCTTTTAAATCATCTATTTTAGTAAATAATAGAAAGGCTATTAGTAGTGATTTAATATTAAAGGCTGATAAATATGTCATTGATTTTAATGATTTTGAAGAAAAGATAAAAAATAATAATGTAAAAGCATATATTTTATGTAGTCCTCATAACCCTGTTGGAAGAGTATGGGATTATTCTGAATTAGAAAAAATTGTATCTATTTGCAATAAGTATAATGTATTTATCATTTCAGATGAAATACATGCTGATTTTGCATTTAATAAAGAGTTTACATCAATTGCAAAATTAAATCCAAATAGATATGCCATAGTTTCAGGCCCTACTAAATCATTTAATATGCCAGGTTTAAAAATATCTCATGCCATAATAAATGATAAAAATTTATTTAATGAATTCTTAACTGAATTTGATAGAATAGGTTATTCTCAACAATCTATTATGGGGTTAGTCGGTGCCGCGTCTGCTTATAAATATGGCATTAATTGGTTAAAAGAAGTTAAAGATTATATTTGGAATAATATTTTATATATTGAAGAATATTTAAAAAATAAATTACCAAAGATTAAATTTATTAAACCAGAAGGCACCTATTTAATTTGGTTAGATTTTAAAGCATATAATTTAAGTGATAAAAGATTAGATGATTTAATATCTAAAGAGGCCAAGTTATGGTTAGATGCTGGTATTATCTTTGGTAAAAGTGGTAGTGGCTTTGAAAGAATAAATGTCGCTACTAATAGAAGATTAATTAATGAGATGCTTGATTCTTTATATAGTGTATTTAAAGATTTATAAAAAGGAAAACTAATATGAAAGTAATTGTTGGTTTATCAGGTGGCGTTGATTCTTCAGTAGCCTTGAAGCTTTTAATTGATCAAGGTTATGATGTAGAAGCAATGTTTATGAGAAATTGGGATTCTGCATTAAATAATGATATTTTGGGTAATAAGGATTTAGATGATGATATCTGTCCTCAAGAAAAAGATTATTTAGATGCTAAAAGAGTCTGCGAACAATTAAATATTAAATTACATCGAATTGATTTTATTGAAGAATATTGGAATAATGTATTTCAATATTTTTTAAGCGAATATAAAGCAGGTAGAACTCCAAACCCTGATATTATGTGCAATAAATATATTAAATTTGATGCCTTTTTGAAGCATGCCATTGAATTAGGGGCAGACTATATTGCGATGGGACATTATGCAAGAGTTAAGCATGATAAAGATATTAGTTATTTATTAAGAGGCGTAGATAGTAATAAAGATCAAACATATTTCTTATCTCAAATATCTCAAGCACAATTAAGAAAATCATTGTTTCCTGTTGGCCATTTATTAAAAAAGGAAGTTAGAGAAATAGCTAATGAATTAAATTTAGCTACTGCCAATAAAAAAGATTCAACTGGAATTTGTTTTATTGGAGAGAGAAATTTTAAAGAATTCTTAAAGAATTATATTCCGGCAAAACCTGGCCTTATTAAAACAATGGATGGCAAAGTAATTGGTAAGCATGAAGGATTAATGTATTATACAATTGGTCAAAGAAAGGGCTTAGGAATTGGAGGCTTAAAGGATATTGAATCAAATGGTTTTTATGTTTGTAAAAAGGATTTAGAAAATAATATCTTATATGTTAATTCAGGTCATGATAATGATTATTTAATATCATATTCATTACTTGCCTCTAACTTAAACTGGATTTCATATAAGCCAAAAGAGAATAAATTATATCAAGCTAAATTTAGATATAGGGAAAAAGATAATGATGTTACTTTAAAATTTATTGATGATGATAAGATGATTGTTTATTATCCAAATGGGGCAAGAGCCGTAACTGAAGGACAGGCAGTAGTCATTTATGATGGCGAAATATGTCTTGGTGGTGGCATCATAGATGAAATATATAAATAAATGTTATATAATAACTTTAGGTGAGTTATTATGAAAAAAATATTAATATTATTGATTTTTATTCCCTTATTTTTAATTTCTTGTAGTAAGAATAGTGAAGAAATTAATATATCTGATGATGAAATAAGTGGAATAGAAGAAAAAATGAATAATATCAATAATGGTGAAGAGGATAATACAGAAAAAGTTAAATTAGTTTCTGATTATAGTAATGACATAGAGGCTATTAATGAATTTGTTGATAGATTTTCAAAAATCAATAAATATAAGAAGATAGCTAAAGGTATAACTAAAACATTAATTAATCAAGATATTGATTGTTATGTATCAAGAGATGGTAATAAATATGTTATTTATAATACATCTTCATCATCTTATCATGAAGCTATTTTTGATAATAAAATAACTTATAGAAATGATAAGGATGATGAATTTAAAGAAATTAATATATCAGATTATAAAAAGGAATATGGTGTTACACCATATGATGATACATTATTTGATTATGTAATAAATGAATCTACTGTTTCTAAAATTGAAAGAACAATTGAAGATGATAAGTACACATTTACTATAGATATAAATGTGGAAAGTGATGCCACTAAATATCTTAAGGTTCAGATGAAAAAACTAGCAAATGTTAGTGAATATCCTGTATTTAAAAGTGCTAAATTATCATTAACATTAAATAATGATTTTACACCAATATCAGGCCATATAGATGCCACATATTCAATTCATTATATGTTCTTTGATGTTGATTGTGAGCAATCATTAGATTTAAGCTTTGAGTTTTAATTAGGAGTAAGTATGATTTATTTTAAGGATTATAATCCAGATAATACTGGAAAAAGTGATGTATCAAAATTATTAAATAAAGCAATAGAAGATTCTATTGGAGATAAATTAATAATAGAAAAGGGTATTTATAAATCATCATCTATCTTTTTAAAGAGTGATGTAGAAATTTATTTAGAGCGTGATGCTAAAATCATCTTAGGTGATAATTTAGATGATTTTTATGATATTGGAATAAATAGAGATTCATCTATTAAAAGACCAACATGGGAAGATTGTTATTATGATGGAAGACCTTCTAAATATTTTATTATTGGAAAAGATATTTCTAATTTTAAATTAGGAGGAGAAGGTATTATAGATGGTAGTGAGGAATTATTCTATGGTAAGATAACAAAATACCATATTGAAGGCGCGTATTATCCAAGAATCCCACTTATTTATATTGAAAATGGTAAGGATATAAATATTAAAGATATTACATTAACAAGAAGTGCCTTTTGGACATTGCATCTAGTTGGATGTGATAATGTAAATATTGATTCTATAAAGATTAAGAATAATCCAATATTTACTAATTGTGATGGAATAGACCCGGATCACTGTAAAAATGTTTATATTTCTAATTGTGATATATCATGCGCAGATGACTGTATTGTTTTAAAAACAACTGAGGCATTTAAAAAATATGGAGATTCATATAATATAAATGCTAAAAATTGTAAATTAAAATCAACTTCCGCAGCCATTAAAATAGGTACTGAGTCAGTATCAAGCTTTAAGGATATTAGCTTTAGTGATATTGAAATTTATGATTCAAATAGAGGAATATCAATAATGCTAAGGGATGGAGCAAGTCTATCAAATGTAAGATTTGAAAATATAAAGATTGATAATCATTTAGTTTCTCCAATTAATTGGTGGGGAAGAGGAGAACCAATTAGTATTACAAATATAAAAAGAGATAATAATTCTATTTTAGGTAATGTATCAAATATAAGCTTTAAAGATATAGAGGCCGATAGCGAAAATGGAATTACTATTGTAGGAGAAAATCTAAAAGATATATCATTTGATAATGTTAAATTAAATATCAAAGATAATAAATCAATCTTTGAAAAGAAGGATTTGGATTTAAGACCTAGTATTTATAATGTGAAGGATATGAAATTCTATAAGTTATTAAATATAGGTTGTAAGAACTTAGTATTAAATAACTGCAATTTTGATGTTATAGAAAAGAAAATAGAAGAATTATAAGAGGCTATCATGTGATAGCCTTTTGGCTTTTTAATGATTAGTTTTCAAAATCTTTGCTACTTTTTTCAAAATCTTTGCTACCAAATAGTCATAAATGCAGAAAAAATGTTGCAAAATCATATTATTGCCTCCAACTTTATAAACAAAGGAGACAAATTTGACCGCACTTAAGATAAAAATACAAATCTTTGCTACCATTTTCAAAATTTCTGCTACTAAACAGGTAGAAATGCAGTAAATTTGTTGCAAGACCATCAAAACTACTCCGACTTTATATATGAAGGCGACATTTATGACCGATATAAAAGTGTTTTGAAATGTATAAAATATGGTATTATATAGATATAAAGGAACGGTGATATAAAATGAATAGAAAAAGTAATTCAGGCTGTATGAAATATTTTGGTATTGGTTTTGGTATAGTAGGTTTTTTTACTGGTTTCATTGTAGGAATTTATGCTATCGTAAAAGGAGCTTTTATAACTGGGATTCCATGTATGCTTGGTGGCTTATCATCTTTGATACTTATTTATGTTGCAATAATAATTGATAAGGTAGAACAATTAGATGATAAAGTATCGGCAGAATTACTAGCTAATCGTGAAAATAAATCTGACGACATAAAAAAATCTACTAATATAGAAAAAACTGACAATACAAAAATATCTACTAGTATAGACAAGGTTGACAGTACAAAAACATCTATGAATATAGGAAAAACTGACGATACAAAAACATCCGCTAATATCGACAAATCTAACGATAAAAATGTATCTATTGATTTAGATGAAACTGATGATAAAAACATATCTACATCATATGTTTCAAAAACCGAATATGCAATTAAACTTTTAAAAAATGAGGAGTATTCAACAGCTATTACGTATCTTGTTCTAGCTGCCAAAGAAGGAGACGTTACATCATATGTATATCTTGGCAATTGTTATATGCTTGGATATGGAACGGAAGTAGATAAAAAAAAGGCTGTTAATTGGTTTGAAAAAGCATCAAATGCCGGAATAGCTGATGGAAAGTATCTTTTAGGATTAGCGTATTTACATGGCGATGGTGTAGAAAAAGATGTTGATTATGCTATAAAATTAATTAATGATGCAGCAGAATTAGGAAGTGTAAAAGCAAAAGATTATATTATAAATCATAAGATATAACAGATTGCTATTATTTTAAGGACTTAGGATTAATTATTAGAGCGCTCACGCGCTCTTTTAATTTTCATAAAAAATATCAAATATGTGTTGACATATGAAAAACTAGTAGTATAATTTAAGTAATCCTAGCAATAAGGTAGGATTTGTAGGAAAGCGAGAAATATTATGAAAAATATTAATTTTAAAAGAGTTAATATGAATATGATGATGTGCTGTATGTGTATGTTTACAAATACAGATTTTTATAGTTGGCATAATTCATAATGTTTTTTATTTAAAATTATAAAGAGGATTGAAATGGATTATGTATATTGATAATCCATTTTTCTTTTTTTAAGGAGGGATATCTATTGGGGTTTAGTGAAAAATTTAAAAAATATGAGGAGGAGGCCTTTAAGCTACTTGAGGATGTTATTTCTTATCCTACTGTGTTAGATGAATTTAAAGAGGATTCAGATGAGCCATTTGGTAAGGCTAATAGAGAATGCTTAGAATTTGTTTTAAATAAAGCAAAAGCTGATGGGTTTAAAACATATAATGCATTAAATTATGCTGGTCATATTGAATATGGTCTGGGAGATGAAATTTTAGGCATTTTAGTTCATCTTGATGTTGTACCTGTAAATAAGTCTGAATGGGATTCTGATCCTTTTAAATTAACCATTAAGGACAATAAGCTTATCGCAAGAGGCGTTGAGGATGATAAGGGAGCTTTTGTTGCTAACTATATTGCCTTAAAAATGCTTAAGGATGAGGGATTTATTCCTAATAAGAGAATAAGAATAATTATTGGATGTAATGAAGAATCTGGGTCTAGATGTGTAAGAAAATATTTTACATTACAGCCTGAACCTGATATTGCATATTCACCTGATGCTTCATTTCCATGTATAAATGGAGAAAAAGCAATGGCTGGATATGATATTAAAGTGAATGATAATGTTATTACTTATTTTAAATCGGGTGAAAGATATAATATTGTTCCATCATATGCTGAAATGAGAATTAATATCAATTTAGAAAAGGAATATTTAAAATTTTTAAATGATAATAATTTTAAAGGCGAAGTAGCTGATGGATTATATAAGGCTTATGGTGTAGCTGCACATTCGATGTGTCCCTATAAGGGATTGAATGCAGCATATATTTTATTTGATTTTTTGAAAAAATATAGTAATTCTAGGCTAGCTGAATTTATAGATAAATATTATTTATGGGATGTTTATGGTAAAAAGGCTGGATATAGTGATTATGATTCAGAAATGAAGGAATTAACATCTAATTTTGCTATAGTAGATATTAATGATTCTATAGGTAGATTTGGTGTAAATTGTAGAATGCCTAAGGATAGCGATGGCGAATTAGTTAAGAATGCTATTTCAAATATTATTAAGGATTATAATTATGAAATATTAAAATTCCATTCTGGAAATAGACATTATGTTGATCCTAATTCATTTTTAGTAAAAACACTAGTTGATACCTATAGCCAGGTTACTGGTGATAAGGAAAATAAAGCATATTCAATTGGTGGTGGTACATATGCAAGAGAATGTCATAATGATGCAGTGGCCTTTGGCCCTCAATTCATAGGACGAGAGGATGTATGTCATATCGCTAATGAATATATGTATATTGAGGATTTTTATAAAATAATAGAGATTTATTATAATGCAATTTATAATTTATCAAAATAAAAAAAGGGAGAGTAAGAAAAATGAGTAATGAATTAAATGCATGCGGAGTTAGAGCACACCGCGAAAAGGAAAATGGTTTTAAAATTGAGGTTGATCCTAAAGCAATTGCCCATGCAGAGGCAATAGGCTTAGCACCAAGACCAAAGGAGACAATTTCTGAAATTGGTAGCCATGGTGAATTTGTAAGACAAGCAAATTCATTTATTACACCATTTGGTGATAAGGAGGGTGAATTTAAAGCTGAAGCTAATAGATTTGCAATATATTGGGGTCATGGCTGTCACTGGTCAAATAGACCTGTAATTGTAAGAGATATTTTAGGATTAGAAGATGTAATTGCTGATGTTGCAGTACAGGGTGGATCAATTTATGGACATGGATTCACAAATCAAAAGGATCAAAAGGATCCATTAACTGGAGTATATTTCTTATCTGAATTTTATAAGAATGCAAAGCCTGACTATAAGGGTAGAGCTACAACTCCAACCCTAGTAGATATTATTGATAAAAAGGCTGTGAATAATGATTATCATAGATTATCTAATTATATTGAGGTCCAATTTAGAAAATTCCAAAAGAATGATATTGATTTATATCCTGTAAAATATAGGAATATAATTGATGAATTTAATGATTGGTTATTCCCAACAATTAATAATGGACATTATAGAATGGCATTTTGTCAATCACCTGAGGCTTATGATGAATCTTACGAGGATTTCTTTACTAATCTAGAAAAGATTGAAAAGAGATTAGAAAATAATAGATTCCTATTTGGTGATTATATTACAGATTCTGATGTTAGATTATATGTAACATTAGTAAGATGGGAAACAGGATATTATCATAATGTAGGACCAATTCATCAAAGAATTAAGGATTATAAAAATATTTGGGGATATGTAACAGATTTATTTAGCTTACCTCAATTTAAAAAATATACATTCTTTGAATTTGGTAATAGAGGCGGAAACGATTTATTTAAAGGATACGCTGAAAGAATTGATTCAAAAAGAGATTTTAATAAATTCTGGGCATCTGATGGAAAGAGAAAGGAATTATCTTTAGACCCTGAAAATGTGTTTAAGAAGCATCCAGTAGGTGAAACAGTAGAAGATTATCAAACAGAAATTTCATATTCTCATTGGAATGATGAATCTTGGGAGTCAAGAAATCCATTTAATAGAACTATTTCAGTTGATCCATCTATTAACCCAATTGAGAGTAAATTAAGAGATTAAACAAAAAAATTAGAAAGTTTAAAAATAGTTATTGACATCTAAAAATCTAGTAGTATAATTTAAGTAACCTAGCAATTAGGTAGGAATTGTAGGAAAGTGAGGAAACGATCATGAGAACAATCAATTTTGTAAAGACAAATATGATGATGAATATGATTATGTGCTGTATGTGTATGATGCAAAATACAGCTTTTTCGAGCGGACCTATTCCTAAGACTTTATCTTAAAGAAAAAAAGATAGTCGGAGCGAAGTCGGGTTGCTCCGACTTTTATTTTTGAAAAATTGTTATTATTTGGGGAGGAAAAGAAAAATGAAGAAGAAATTAGTAACAACTTTAGTAGCAGGAATTTTAGCAGGAGGTTCAATTTTAGGATTAGCTGCTTGCGGAGAGGAAAGCAATTCTGGTAAGACAGTAATTAAGGCAGCAACAGGTGCTAGACCTGCACCATTCATCCTTACAACAGAAAATAAGGATGAGGCATTATATACAACAAAGGATGGAGTATATTTAACAGGCTATGATATCGCAGTTATCACAGAGGTATTTAAGCTTCCAGAGCTTGAAAATTATGAGCTTGATTTAAATGTAAGCTCAAATACATTAGTAGATGCTCAAACTGGTACAGTTGATTTTGCAATTAACAATTATGGATATAACACAGATAGAGCTCAATCATATTATTATTCATATCCATATACAAAATCTAGATATCAAATCGCAGCTTTAAATACTGCAGATAGCTTTGAATCAGTAGCAAACCAAGGTTTAAAGATTTATTCAGGTGCTGGTTCTCATACAGGAAACGCAATTGAAAGATGGAATGAAAAGAGAACATCAGGTCAAGCAACAATTACATTAGATTACACATCAGCTGATATGACAGTTCAATTACAGGAGGCAATTGAGGGTAAGGTTGCATTAATTCATGATGAGCCAGTTATGTATTCATATTCTAAGGCTTATCCAGATTTATTCAAGGATCTTACTATTACAACATTATCAGATGAGGAGGTAGCTCAAAATATAACAGCTTATAATACTTCACATTTATTATTTGGTAAGGCTGGTGCTCATGCAAAGGAATATAGAGATTTAATATCAGCTGGTATTAAGAAGCTATATGAAAATGGTAAGCTAACTGAGTTTAGTAAGAAGTATGTTGGTGAAACAGTTAATGTTGTACCATCAGCTAGTGATTATACAAAGTATTTAAATTAATTAGTAGTTTTAAACATGGGGAGGTAAAAGCTTATGTTTCTAGCAAGCTTTTCAGATTATTTTAGCTTTGCGCTTATGTGGAGTAGAATCCCTAAGCTATTAGAGAAGCTTCCAATTACATTAGAACTTGCAGGCTTAGCATTCTTAGTATCATTAATTTTAGGCTTGCTAATTGCGGTTGTAAGATTTAAGCAAATCAAGGTTTTATCACAGGTAGCTAAGGTATTCCTATCAATAATAAGAGGTACACCTATGCTAATTCAATTATATGTAGCATATTATGGTATTCCTGCAATAATTAGATTATTTGGTGGAGATGCAAATTTAGTTCCTAAGCTATTCTATGCATTCCTAGCATTAGGTATTTATCAATCAGCATTCACATCAGAAACTATAAGAGCAGCTTTACTTTCTGTTGATAAGGGTGAGATAGAGGCAGCTTCGGCAATGGGTATGTCATATCCACAAATATTAAGAAGAATTATTATACCTGAGGCATTAGAAAATGCCTTACCAGGCTTAGCAAATTCAGTTATTGGATTAGTTAAGGGTACATCGCTAGCATCTACATGCGGTATCATTGAAATTACATATCAAAATCAAATTTTAGCAGGTAGAGATTATAGATATCTAGAGGGTTATGTAGCTTTAGCTATAATTTATTGGATTATTACAATAATTTTAGAGCAATTATTCAAGGTTATTGAAAACAAAACAAGAATTCCTGAACAGCCAGTTCCTATTAATTATGATGATAATGATAAAAATGACAAGGGTATTAAGGGATTCTTTAAAAAGCATTTTTCTAAGAAGAATAAGGAAGATGCAAATGTTAATGTAGACACATCATTCTAATGGAGGTTAAATATGTCAATTTTAGAAATTAAAAATTTACATAAAAAATTTAAAGATAACATTGTGCTTGATGGTGTCGACTTAAGTGTAAATAAAGGTGATATCATCGGTATAGTTGGACCTTCTGGTACAGGTAAATCAACATTATTAAGATCAATTAATTTACTCGAAAGACCTGAAGAAGGAGAAATAAGTATTGGTGAGACTACAGTTCACCTACCACTTACAAGAAAAGAAAAAAAAGAAGCTTTTGAGTTTAGAAAGCATACCGGAATGGTTTTCCAAAAGTTTGGCTTATTTGAGCATAAAACAGCTTTAGAAAATGTGATGGAGGGTTTAATTACAGTTCAAAAAAAATCTAAGGAGGAAGCAAGGGAAATTGCTTTAAAGGAATTAGAAAATGTTGGACTTTTAGATCATCAAAATCATTATCCACGTCATATGTCAGGTGGTCAACAACAGCGTGTAGCTATTGCTAGAACATTAGCTATGAAGCCTGAAATCATCTTACTTGATGAACCAACATCAGCTCTAGACCCTGAGCTTGTTACTGAAGTATTAAATATTATTAAAAATATTGCAGAACAAGGTTACACAATGATTTTGGTTTCTCATGAAATGAATTTCATAAGAAAGATATCTAATAGAGTTATTTTCTTAGATGGTGGAAAGATTATTGAAGATGGTGCTCCTAGTGAGGTATTTGAATACCCTAAGAGTGAACGTGCAAAGGAATTCTTTGCAAAGATGAATTTATTAAAAGAGCCAGATTATATTATTTAGGAGAATTATAAAAATGAGTGAGGAAAAGGTTATAGTTAGTTGCGATATTAGCGCACATAGAAAAAAAGTAGAAAACAAGAATGAAGGTCTTGTTTATGATGATAATATTGCAGAATATTTTGCAAGAGAGGTTGGTGCTAAGCCAAGAGGAAGAGAAACAATCTCAGAACAAGATGAGCGTGGTGCTTTCGTAAGACAACCAAATTATTTTATTGAAAATATTACACCAGAATATGCTAAAAATGCTAAATTTAGAATTTATTGGTCACCTGGTTGTAACTGGTCTAATAGACCTGTTATCGCAAGAGACTTATTAGGATTACAAGACGTAATTTCTGATTATAAGGTATCTCATACAGGTCAAACTAATAAATATGGTTGGGGCTTCCCAGAAGAGCCAGGATTTAAGGATCCTGTAACTGGTGTATATTTCTTATCACAATTTTATTTAAATGCTGATAAGGATTATACAGGAAGAGCTACAACACCTACATTTGTTGATGTTAATGCTAAGAAGGCTGCTAATAATGATTATCATAGATTAACTAATCATCTAGAGGTTGCATTTAGAGCATTACAACCAAAGGATGCTCCAGATTTATATCCTGTTAAATATCGTAAGGAAATAGATGATTTTAATGATTGGTTATTCCCTCATGTAAATAATGGTCACTATAGACAAGCATTTACATTTGTACCTGAGATTTATGATGAATCACAGGATGATTTCCATAAGGCATTAGAAAAATTAGACGAAAGACTTGCAACTAATAGATTCTTATTTGGTGATTATATCTTAGATTCAGATATTAGAGCATATGTTACATTAATTAAATGGGAAACAGATTTTTATGTAAAGGTTGGACCTCAAAAGAAGAGAATTTCCGAATATAAAAATATTTGGGGATATGTTAAGGAATTATACAATATTCCAGCATTTAAAAAATATACAAATCTTCCTAAGACAGATGAAAAATTAAAGGGACCTTTTGATAATTATTTATATAAGATTTCAAAGAGAAATTTTGATGAATGGTTAAAGACTGATGGAAGTAGAGCTAAGCTATCAAGTGATCCCAATAATTTATTCTTACGTCATCCAGAAGGTGAAACTGCTGAAGACTATTATACAGTAGTATCTAAGTCTAAATGGAATAATAAGGATCAAGCATCTCGTGCTGATTGGGATTATAAATTACCAATTGATCCATCTATCAATCCGCTTAAGGGCTTATTAAAAAATAATTAAGTAGAGGTGTAGTATGGGAAAGTTTGATATTAGTGTTTTAAATTTAGAAACAGCTGAAGATAGAAGAATTACTTATACTGATGAAGAAGCTGAACGTCATGCAAAGGAAGTAGGAGTAGATCCTAGACCTAATGAAACATTAGATGAAATTAATGAAAAGGGAATTTTTGTAAGACAAGCTAATTCATTTATTACACCTTTTGGTGATAAAGAAGGCGAATTTAAAGCTGATAAGGGAAGATATAGAATTTATTGGGCACATGGTTGCCACTGGTCAAATAGACCAGTTATCGTAAGAGATATTTTAGGGCTAGAAGATGTTATTTCTGATATAGCAACAACATCTACAGGTCAAACTGGTGTATATGGACATGGCTTTAGAGATCAAAAGGCTCATCAAGACCCTGTAACTGGTGCTTATTTCTTATCTGAATTTTATAAGAATGCAAATCCTGATTTTAAGGGTAGAGCTACAACTCCAACTTTAGTAGATGCAATTGAAAAGAAGGCAGTTAATAATGACTACCATAGATTATCTAACTATATTGAGGTTCAATTTAGAAAGTATCAGCCAAAGGATGCCCCAGATTTATATCCAGTAAAATATAGAAAAGAAATTGATGAATTTAATGACTGGTTATTCCCAACAGTAAATAATGGTCATTATAGAATGCATTTTGGTCTTTCATGGCAATCATATGAAGAAGGATATAATGATTTCTTTGATGCTTTAGATAAGCTAGAAGAAAGACTTGCAACTAATAGATTCTTATTTGGTGATTATATTACAGATTCTGATATAAGATTCTATGTAACATTAGTTAGATGGGAAACAAAATATTATCATAATGTTGAACCACTTAAGAAGAGAATTTCAGAATATAAAAATATTTGGGGATATGTAAAGGATTTATATTCTATCCCTACATTTAAAAAATATACATTCTTTGAATTCCCTAAATTAAAATATAAGGGAAATAGAGGATATAACGGAAGCTTCGCAGAAAGAATTGCATCTCAAGTTCCATATGATGAATTATGGAAGGCTGATGGTTCTAGAAAGCTAATATCATCTGATCCTTTAAATGTATATTTAAAGCACCCAGAAAATGAAACAGTAGAGGATTATCAATCAGAGATTTCAGTATCTAAGTGGAATAGTCCATCTTGGGAGGATAGAGACCCAAGAAATGTATCTATCTCTATAGATCCATCTATTAATCCATTAAAGGGTTTATTAAAGAATAATTAGGAGGATTTAAAATGAGCTTAAGTTTTACTTCTAATAGAGAATATCTAGACTATGTAGAAGCTTTTAAAATAGAAAATGATAAATATTTTAATAATGTAGACGAATTCAAATATGCTATAGATAATTCTAGATATTTAGTATTGGCATATGATAATGATAAACTAGTTGGCTTTTCAAGAGCTATATCAGAAGGAATTGAAACTGCTTATATTATTGGTTCATATGCAATAGATGATGATTTTGATATTAAATTTAAATTAATAGAAGAATTAGAAAAGCAATTAGAAGGAAAAAGAAAGATGCTCTTTTCAGATCCTAAAGATATTAGTCTTTATGAAAAATTAGGATATTTAAGATGTAAGAATGCTTATACTTATATTAATTTTGATTTAAACGATTATAAAGGCTATTTTCTACC
>JAILPD010000036.1 GCA_024690445.1 Acholeplasmatales bacterium | reverse complement strand
ACATTCAGTGGTGAATGTGGTGGTATTATAAAAGCATACTCAAATCATATTGAAGGTGCTAAGAGCTATGTTCCATATAATAGTGCAACTACAAAGGGTTATGATACAAAATTAGAATTTGACTGTTATGAAGTAGCAAGTGCTAATGAATTAGTACCTGATTCAATTAAGGCTAATATGGGTGAAGTTAAAACAAAAGCAACGTCATTAAAAAATACTGTCAATGGTATTTCTTATGGTAATACATACAATAATTTTGATACTTCAAATTCTATGTACGCATATTCAGCAAACGCTACAGAAGATGTACCTTCAATCGTAATGCATTTTGCTGGTAGAATTGATGGTGGAGATTTCGGTTGGACTTTCAACAATGAAGTTGATGATTCATCTTCTGATGTAAATGACGCATTAATGTCAGCAGTTAAGAGTTATAAGACAAAATTTGTTTCAATTCAGTAATTAAATAGTTATTTTTGATACTGTAGCAGTAGAATTAGAATTAACACTTGACGCTGGCAAGGAAGTTACATTTACATCTGGTGGTGGAGCTTACTTACAAGCACTAAGAGGTTAATAATAGATTTTTTCCCCGATTAAGGAGCAATCAATCAAGATTGCTCTTTTATTTTTTTTATGCTAAAATAAATAAAATAAGCGGTACTAAAAAAACAATATATGAGGGAAGGAGGATGGTTTTATGAAACGAAAGATATTAAAGGCTTCAATTATTTCATTGTTAACTTGCTTTGTTTTTACACTTTCTAGCTGTGTTCTTCAAGATTTTAATATAACTAATTTATGGACAGTTAAAGATGTATCACCTAGTAAGGGAAGTAGTAATAATTCTGCTAAAAAAACTGATGATATAGATGATGATAGTTCAAGTACAAGTGTAAATACAGATAATTATAAAGTTAAGTTCATGGATGGTTCAAAAGAACTAACAAACTTAAATGCAACTTATAAATTAAATGATAGAGTAACAAAACCATCTCGATCTAACCTTCCTTCAAAGTCAGGTTCTAGATTTGGTTATTGGGAAGCAGATGGTAAACCATATGACTTTACATATCCAGTTACTAATGATTTGACCCTTTCTGCTGTTTATGAGCAAACAAGTGAATATGATTATTTAATTAGTTCAAAATATAAAATATTCAATACAGATTTTTATGATTCAACTGTTCAAAAAGTAAATTATCTCGAATTTATAAAAGATAACAGGTACTCATTAAAAGCATATGGTGATAAGATTTCAGCAAATAATAAATTTGATTTAGCTAATAGAGCACTTGGTGTTAATTTGGGTTATCCATTACCGTTAGATGCAATATTTACAGTGTATTTTGAAGCAACATTTAACGAAAATTCTTCTTATTCATTTTTCTCTTTGAATGGTGAATTCTATAATGACTATTCAAGTTTCACTGGTGATGGTTATCAGATAAATAAGAACTATAATTATATATATACTAATAATCCACTTGGTGGATCTGAACAATACTATCCTACTAGTACTGGTGTACCATACGCTTTTAAGATTGTTGTAAATACATCAACTAGTACAGTAAACCTATCAATTAATGGTACAACTATTACTTCTGATCAAATTAATATAGGAAGTTTTAATGGAATAACATTTTTGGGAAATATAGTAGTTGATAATATTGCAGTGCTTTATGAGCCAGTTCAAAAAACAATAACAAAGAATGATTTATATACACTTATAAATAATTACTATAATTCTAGTCAATATTATAATTTGGTAGATAATACTTATATTGATTTATATTTGCAAGATTTTACTAAAAAAATTGATTCTAGTAGCACAACTTCAGAATTAGAATATTTAAAATCTAGTATCAATGATTTCATTAATGCCAACAAGAGATTTGTTCCTGTATATCCATATTCTGATGCATACTCACGAGTGTACGGTGTCAATATTAATTACATAACTACTATTGAAGGATATACAACAATTAGTGATATTCAAAATCAGATAAATAATTTATCATATGACTCAGCATATTATGGTTATTCTATTGAAGGTATATTTACGGATTCTAGTTTAACTTATTATGCAAGTGAGTATGACGTATATTATGTTGACCAATTATATTTGAAACTAGTGAAATCAAATGACACTATTGTAGGAACTAGCTGGTCTTATACTAATCAAGTGCCTGGACTAGGCCCTCTTCAAGATGGAGCTTATCTAACTACGATTTGTTATGTCTCTGGTACTTTTAATGCGAAAGAGAATGGATACAGTTTTATAGCTTATGAAATTCCAAGAGGGGCAAGTTCTGTACTAGTTATTGATGTTCCATACGGAATGAAATATTCTATTGAGCTAGGACTAGCATCTACTGGATCAGCTAATCTTTCAGATCAGATACAATTAATTGGTCCAAATGGAATAGTAGAACCAGTTGATTTTCATCCTGCTAATGCAAATAGTTTTGTCAGTGATGGTGTCTTAAGCATTTATAGTACAACCGATTCATATGTTTTTTATGAATTACCTGAAGGTACATATAATTTCGTAAATTATGGTTCACGTGCAGTTAGATTACGTTCAATTAATACATATGAAATGGATTAGAGTTGCTTAATTGCAACTCTTTTTTCGTACCCCATGTCCAATATTCAATAAATACTTTAAAATGCTTTTTTATTTTTTAATTAAAAGTTATAATGGTATAAAGGGATTGGCGGTGAAATATATGTTAGAGTTTATTAAGGAGAACTTAACTCTTGTCATTGTAGTTGGTTGTTGTGTTGTAATTATTTTATTTGTTTTGTTAGTTTTTTTATTTACAAGACGTAAGAAGATTTTTACAAAAAGTATTGATAATGAATTAATTAAAAATGCTGAAAATGGAGATCCAGAAGCGTTAAATGAGCTAGGACTTGCATATTTAAATGGTGAAGGAACAGAAGTGAATAAGGAAAAAGCCTTTGAATGCTTTAAGAAGGCAACTATACAAAATCTACCTAAAGCATTTAATAATTTGGGTGAATGTTATTTAAAGGGTTTAGGAACTGTTATTAATAATCCTTTAGCATATGAAGCATTTAATAAAGGTAGTGAATTAGGAGATTCTGATTCAATGCTTAATCTAGCTAAATGCTATTCTAAGGGTATTGGTGTTCTTAAAAATTATGCTAAAGCTTTTGAATGGTATAAGAAGGCATATGAAAATAAGAATGACAATGCTGGAATGTATCTTGCTAGCTGCTATTATGTTGGTGAAGGAATTGGTATCAATTATGAAAAGGCATTTGATATTTATGAGAAGCTAGCTAATAAAGGTGATTTAAGAGCATTAAATAGAGTTGGAAGTATGTTCTTAGCAGGAGAAGGCATTGCAAAAAATCCAAAAAGAGGCTTTGAATGCTTTTCTAAGGCTGCCGAACAAAATGATACTGAAGGAATGTTTAATAAGGCAATTTGCCTATTTAATGGCTTAGGATGCACTAAGGATTTAAAGATGGCTTTTACATTATTTAAGGCTGCGGCTGATAGAGGTAATAAAAAGGCAATGTATAATTTATATATTTGTTATTTAAATGGCGTTGGTTGTAAAAAAGATTTGGATTTAGCAAATAAGTGGAAGGAAATGAGTGAAAAATAACCTTATATCATAAATGATATAATCGTTTTCATAAATTTACTCAAAAAAATTAATAAAAAAAACTTGAATAGAGAGTCATTAAGTGATATTATTTTTACGGAAACTTTAAGATAGTCCAGTGAGGCTAACAAGATTAGAATAAATAATACCAATGACGATATTACTAGTTTTCTAGTCTTTTTGGCTAGAAAACTTTTTTTATTAACTATTTTAAAGAGAAAGAGAGAATAATATGAAGGTTGTAAAGGATCGAAAACTAGTATTAGCAAACGGAATGGAGTTTTTAGGCGTTGGCTTCGGTAGTAAAAAGGAAGTAATTGCCGAAATAGTATTCAATACGTCAATGGTTGGATATCAAGAAATATTATCTGACTCATCATATTGTGGCCAGGTTGTATGTATGACATATCCATTAATTGGTAATTATGGTATTACTGATGATGACTATGAATCTAAATCAATTAAGATGAGTGGATTTGTAGTAAGAGAATATAATGACTTCCCATCTAACTTTAGAGCGACAAAAACATTAGGTGATGTCATGGATGAAAATGACGCTGCCGGTATTTCAAATATTGATACTAGAGAGCTTGCTAGAATCATTAGAGATCAAGGATCACAATTAGTTATGATTTGTGATATTGATAAGCCAACTGATGAGGCAGTAAAGGAAATAAAGGCAAGAGGATTCGAACACAACCAATTAGATAGAGTTTCAACTAAAAAGGTTTGGTATTCAAGAACAGCTAATCCAAATTATACTGTAGTTGCTGTTGACTGTGGTATTAAAATGAATATCGTTAGAAAATTTAATAAATTCGGATGTAATGTAGTTGTAGTTCCTTACACATCTACATATGAAGATATAATGAAGCATCAACCAGATGGATTATTTATTTCAAATGGTCCTGGTGATCCAGAGGATGCAAAACCAGTAATTGATTTAGTAAAGAAGTGTAAGGGTAAACTTCCAATCTTTGGTATTTGTTTAGGACATCAAATCATTGGACTTGCTTATGGTGCTAAGACATATAAGATGAAATTTGGTCATAGAGGTGCTAATCACCCTGTTAAGAATTTGTTAACAGGTAAGGTAGAAATTACAAGCCAAAATCACTCATTCGCAATTGATAAGAATTCATTAGAAGGAACAGGTTTAGAGTTAACTCATGTTAATGTTATTGATGGTGAATTAGAGGGTGTTAGAGATGTAAAAAATCATGTAATCTCTATTCAATATCACCCCGAATCAGCCGCTGGCCCTGAGGATTCAGAATATTTATTCAAGCAATTTATTGATTTATTATATGATTTTGGAGGTAATAAAAATGCCTAAACGTACAGATATTAAAAAGATAATGGTAATAGGTTCTGGCCCTATTGTTATTGGTCAGGCTGCTGAATTTGACTATGCAGGTACTCAAGCATGTCTTGCTTTAAAGGAAGAAGGCTATGAGGTTATTCTAGTTAACTCAAATCCCGCAACTATTATGACAGATACTAAGATTGCTGATAAGGTTTATATGGAACCACTAGATCTTGAACATGTTGCTAAGATTATTAGATATGAGCGTCCAGATGGATTGTTATGTTCTATTGGTGGTCAAACAGGTTTAAACTTAGGTATGAAGCTTGCTAGAAAAGGTATTCTAGATGAGTGTAATGTTGAATTATTAGGTACTAACGCTGATGCGATTGAACGTGCTGAAGATAGAGAATTATTTAGAGAGTTATGCTTACAAATTGGAGAACCAATTTGTGAATCTACAATCGCAACAACAATTGAAGAAGCTGTAAAGGCAGCCGAAAAGATTGGTTACCCAATCATTATTAGACCTGCCTTCACATTAGGTGGTACTGGTGGTGGATTTGCCGATAATGAAGAAGAATTACGTCCATTAGTTAAAAATGCATTAAAGCTATCTCCTGTTACTCAAGTATTAGTTGAAAAGTCTATTAAGGGCTTTAAAGAAATTGAACTTGAAGTTATGAGAGATAAGAATAATACAGCAATTATTGTTTGTTCTATGGAAAATTTAGACCCAGTTGGTGTTCATACAGGTGACTCAATAGTAGTAGCTCCAGTTCAAACATTAACTAATAAGGAATATCAAATGCTTAGAAATTCTGCGTTAAGAATTATTAGAGCATTAGGTATTGAAGGTGGTTGTAATGTTCAGTATGCATTAGACCCATATTCATTCAATTATTATGTGATTGAAGTTAACCCAAGAGTATCTAGATCAAGTGCTTTAGCATCTAAGGCATCAGGATTTCCAATTGCTAGAGTATCAGCTAAGATAGCTGCTGGTTTAACATTAGATGAAATTGAAATCTCATCTACAATTGCTTCATTTGAACCAACACTAGATTATGTTGTAACTAAATTCCCTAGATTCCCATTTGATAAGTTCCAAGATGCAAATAGAAAGCTTTCTACTCAGATGAAGGCAACTGGTGAAGTAATGTCAATTGGTAGAACTTTTGAGGAATCATTATTAAAGGCAATTAGATCACTAGAAAATAAGGTTGATCATATTGAATTAGATAAGTTTAAGACTTTTAGTGATGAAGAATTATTAAAGTTCATCGATGATAATACTGATGAAAGAATCTACGCTGTTGCTGAAAGCTTTAGAAGAGGCATTACAGTAGAAAAAATTTATAAGATTACTAAGATTGATAGATTCTTCTTAGATAAGATTATGCATATTGTTGAAATTGAAAAGGATTTAAAGAATTCAAAGCTTGATGAGGAAACATTAAGATTTGCTAAGGAGTGGGGATTCTCAGATTCTTACTTAGGAAGAATTTGGAATAAGACTCCATATGAAATGTATGATTTAAGAAAGAAATATGATATCTTCCCTGTATATAAGATGATAGATACATGTGCATCTGAATTTAAAGCATATGTTCCTTACTTTTATTCAACATATGAACATGAAAATGAATCTGTTAGATCAGATAGAAAGAAGATTGTAGTATTAGGTTCAGGTCCAATTAGAATTGGTCAAGGTGTAGAATTTGACTATACTACAGTTCATGCAATTTGGGGTATTCAAGAAGCTGGTTATGAGGCAATCATAATTAACTGTAACCCAGAAACTGTATCAACAGACTATACTGTATCTGATAAATTATATTTTGAACCATTAACATTTGAAGATGTTATGAATGTAATTGACCATGAAAAGCCAGAAGGTGTAGTAGTTGCCTTAGGTGGTCAAACTGCAATTAACCTTGCAGATAAGCTAGCTGCTCAAAATATTAGAATCTTTGGTACTCAAGCAGATGCTATTGATGTTGCAGAAGATAGAAAATTATTTGAAGAGGCTATGAATGAAATTGGTATTCCAATGCCAAAGGGATATGGTGTATTCTCTGTTGAAGAAGCTGTAAAAGCTGCTAATGAGATTGGTTACCCTGTATTAGTTAGACCATCATTTGTATTAGGTGGTCGTATGATGCACATCGTTTATGATGAGAAGGTATTAAAAGCAAAGGTTAAAGAGGCTGTTGCTTTCGATAATGAGCACCCAATTTTAGTTGATAAATATGTATTTGGTCAAGAATGTGAAGTAGATGCTATCTGTGATGGAGAAGATGTATTCATCCCAGGTATTATGGAGCATATTGAAAGAACTGGTGTTCACTCAGGAGATTCAATGAGTGTTTATCCTCCATATTCTTTAAATGAAGAAGCTCAAAAGACTATTGTTGATTATACTAATAGAATTGGTATTAAACTTAAGATGGTTGGTTTATTCAATATTCAATTCATTGTTGATAAGAATAATAATGTATCAATCATTGAAGTTAACCCAAGATCATCTAGAACAGTTCCATTCTTAGCTAAGTCTACTGATACACCTATTGCAAATATCGCAACTAAGGTAATGCTTGGTGCTAAGCTTAAGGATTTAGGCTATGTTGGTTTAGGTAAGAAGCGTAAGAGATGGTATGTAAAGACACCTACATTCTCATTTACAAAATTAACAGGATTAGATGTTGTATTATCTCCTGAAATGAAGTCTACAGGTGAGGCAATTGGTTATGATTACTCATTAAATAGAGCTTTATATAAGTCATTAAAGGCTTCTAATACAAGAGTTTCTAATTATGGTACTATTTTAGCTACTATCGCAGATGCTGATAAAGAAGCTGCTTTACCATTAATTAGAAGATTCTATAAGCTAGGATTTAATATTGAAGCTACATCAGGTACAGCTGATTTCTTAAAGAAGAATGGAATTAAGACTCGTGCTAAGAAGAAGATTTCAGAAGGTAGCGAGGAAATCCTTGATTCAATTAGAAAGGGTTATGTAACTTATGTAATTAACACATCTACTGAGGGTGTTAATCAAAATATTGATGGTAAGCTAATTAGACGTGCCGCTATTGATAATAATGTTACTGTATTTACATGTCTTGATACTGTAAAGGTATTATTAGATGTATTAGAAGAAGTAACAATGGGAATTTCTGTAATAGATAAGGAGTAGATAAATTATGAAAGAAGTAGAGTTAACAATTACACAAAACGAAAAGGTATCTAAAGATATTTATCTAATGAGACTTGAAGGAGATGTAAGCGAGATTAAGAACTGTGGTGAGTTCATTAATATAACTTTACCTTCTCACTACTTAAGAAGACCAATCTCAGTTTCTGATTTTGGTCCTGGTTATATTGATATTTTATTTAAGGTTATTGGTCTTGGTACTAAAGATATGACAGTACTTGAAAAAGGCTCTAAGCTTAATTGCTTAATTGGCTTAGGCCAAGGCTTTAACCTAGATAAGACTAATAAGCCTACATTAATTGCTGGTGGTATTGGTGTAGCTCCAATGTTTTCAGTAATTAGAATGTATAATGAAAAAGGTATTAAGCCACAAATGATTTATGGTGCAAGAAGTAAGGATGATTTAGTATTATTAGATAAATTATCAGAATTAACTGATTTGCATATTTGTACTGATGATGGCTCATATGGCTTTAAGGGTACAGTATTAGATTTAATTAAAGCAGAAAATCTTAATATTGATTATTACTATTCTTGTGGTCCATATAGAATGCTTGAGGCTTTAGCTAAGGCTTATCCTAATGGTGAGGTTTCACTAGAGGCTAGAATGGGCTGTGGCTTTGGTGCTTGTATGGGTTGTACAATTAAGACAACTAATGGTCCAAAGAGAGTATGTAAGGATGGTCCTGTATTTTTAGCAAGTGAGGTGGAATTCTAATGAATACTAAAATCAAATTTTTAGGAAAAGAATTTAAAAATCCAATTATTCCAGCTTCTGGTACATTTGGATTTGGATATGAATTTGCTGAATTATATGATATTAACTGCTTAGGATCTATATCTGTAAAGGGTACTACATTAAATCCAAGATATGGTAACCCCCTTCCTAGAATTGCTGAATGTCAAGCTGGATTAATTAATTCAATTGGTCTTCAAAATCCTGGTGTAGATAAGGTTATTTCAGAAGAATTACCTAAGCTAGATAAGGTATATAGTGATCAAATTATTGCCAATGTTGGTGGACATTCTCAATTTGAATATGTTGAAACATGTAAGAGATTATCTAAATGTGATAAGGTATTTGCAATCGAATTAAATATTTCATGTCCTAATGTTGAAGGCGGAGGTATGGCATTTGGTGTTGATCCTGATACTGCATATACTTTAGTTAAGGCAGTAAAGAAGGCATGTAAGAATAAGCCTATTATTGTAAAGTTATCACCAAATGTAACTGATATCGTTAAGATGGCTAAGGCAGTAGAAGAGGCTGGTGCGGATGCAATAAGCTTAATTAATACTTTAGTAGGTATGAGAATAAGCTTAAGAACTGGTCAGCCAATTATCGCAGTTAAGAAGGGTGGATATTCAGGACCTGGTATTTTCCCAGTTGCCTTAAGAATGGTATATGAGGTATCTCACGCTGTATCAATTCCAGTAATTGGTATGGGTGGTATTAGTAATGCCTATGAGGTATTAGAAATGATGATGGCTGGTGCTTCACTTGTCATGATTGGTTCTGAAAATTTAGTTAATCCATATGCATGTCGTGATATCATAAATGATTTACCAAGAGTTATGAACGAATTTAATATTGATGATTTAAATACAATCATCGGAAAGGCAAAGTAAAATGAGAGACGTTATTATAGCTTGTGATTTCAAAAACAAAAATGATTTATATGAATTTTTAAAGCCATTTGATGGTTTAAATCCATATTTAAAAATCGGTATGGAAATTTTCTATAAAGAAGGACCATCATTAGTAAAGGAACTTCATGAAAAAGGATTTAAAATTTTCTTAGATTTAAAGTGTCATGATATTCCTAATACTGTTGAGTCTGCGATGAGAAATTTAGGTGAATTAGGTGTTGAAATCACTAATGTTCACGCAGCTGGTGGTATTAAGATGATGGAGGCGGCTAGAAGAGGCTTAGATTCTACTGAATCTGGTAAGAAGACTAAGTTAATTGCTGTTACACAATTAACTTCAATTTCACAAGAAGTATTAGAAAATGAATTATTAATTAAAGAAAATTTAGCAGATGTAGTTAAGCAATATGCTTTAAATGCTAAGACTGCAGGCTTAGATGGTGTTGTATGTAGTGCTTTAGAAGCGCCTATTATTAAGGAATTAGGTTTATTAAGTGTTACTCCTGGTATTAGATTTGCTGATAACTCTGTTGATGATCAAAAGAGAGTTGCGACTCCAGCACTTGCTAAGGAGTTAGGTTCTACATATATTGTTGTCGGTAGAAGTATTACAAAGGCAGAAGATCCAGTTGCTGCTTATAAGAGATGTGTAAAGGAGTTTTGTTAAAATGAATGAGAAGGAATTAGCTGTTGAAGTTGCTAAGAATTTATTAAAGATTAAGGCTGTATTCTTAAAGCCAAATGATCCATTTACTTGGGCATCTGGTATTAAGTCACCTATTTATTGTGATAATAGATTAACATTATCATATCCAGATGTTAGAAAGGTTGTTGAGCAAGGCTTAGCTGATACAATTAAGAAGTATTATCCTGATGTAGAAGTAATTGAAGGTACTTCAACTGCAGGTATTGCTCATGCAGCTATGGTAGCTGAAATTCTAGGCTTACCAATGGGTTATGTTAGAGGTGGAGCTAAGGACCATGGTAGAGGAAACCAAATTGAAGGTATCGTACCAGAAGGTAAGAAGGTAGTAGTTGTTGAGGATTTAATTTCTACTGCAGGTTCATCTTTAGAGGTTGTAGATGTATTAAAGGAAGCTGGAGCTAATGTATTAGGTATCGTTTCTATCTTTACATATGGCTTAAAGAAGGGTATTGATAGATTAGCTGCTGCTAATTGTGAAAACCATTCATTATCTAATTTTGAAACTTTAGTTGAAGTTGCAGCTAAAGAAAAATACATCAGTGATTCTGATATTAA
>JAILPD010000010.1 GCA_024690445.1 Acholeplasmatales bacterium | reverse complement strand
AAAAGATAAAAAGAAAAAAGAAAAATATAAGATGGGTCTTCATAAGACACGTGAAGGTGCCTTATCAACACTAAAGGAAATATTAGAAAAATCAGATTCCATTAATGATGATTTATTTGATAAATTAGAAGAAATCTTTATCATGTCTGATATTGGTGTAGATACTGTATTAGATTTTATTGATGGCTTAAAGGATGAAGTAAAAGCACGTGGAATTAAAAATCCAGTTGATTTACAAGAAATCATTATGGATAAGATGTTTGAAATATATTTAAATGGTGAAGTAGTAAATGCCAATTTAAAGATGAATAAGAATGGATTAACAGTTATTTTATTTGTAGGCGTTAATGGAGTAGGTAAAACTACATCAATTGCTAAAATAGCTAACCAATATAAGAATGAAGGTAAAAAGGTATTATTAGCAGCTGGTGATACATTTAGAGCTGGTGCGATTGCTCAGCTTGATGTATGGGCAAATAGAGTTGGTGTAGATATTGTAACTAAGCCAGATGGAAGTGATCCATCAGCTGTTATGTATGATGCGATTGTAAAGGCAAAGAAAGAAAACTACGATTTATTATTATGTGATACTGCAGGTAGACTTCAAAATAAGGTTAATTTAATGAACGAATTAGCTAAGATGAAAAGAGTATTACAAAAAGAATTACCTGATGCTCCACATGAGACATTATTAGTAATTGACGCTACTACAGGTCAAAATGGTATGAGTCAAGCTAAAGCATTTAAGGAAGCAACTGATGTATCAGGTGTTATTTTAACAAAGCTTGATGGTACATCTAAGGGTGGTATCGTACTTGCGATTAGACATGAACTTGGTATTCCAATTAAGTATGTTGGATTAGGTGAGGGCGTCGATGATTTAGAAGTATTCGATATTGAACAATACTTATATGGATTGTTTGCAGATTTCTTTGAGGAAGAAAAATAATGGAAAAAGATAGAGAATTAATTTCAAGTCTTTATGATCTTTATGGAAATTTATTAACTGAAAAGCAAAAGAATTATTTTGAAGATTATTATTTTATGGATTTAAGCTTAGCTGAAATTGCTGAAAATAATAATGTATCTAGAAACGCTGTCTTTGATCAAATTAAAAGAACTGTAAATACGTTACTTGAAATTGAAGAGGCAGTTAAGTTAAATGAAAAGGTTGAAAGAGTTCAATCAATGGATTTTGATTCAACTCTTAAGGAGAAAATTATTAGTATTTTAAAGGAGTAGCATTATGGCATTTGATAGTTTAAGTTCACGCTTACAAATGGGATTAAGAAGAATTACTGGTAAGGGTAAACTAAATGAAACTGATATAGATGAAATGCTAAGAGAGGTTAGACTTTCATTATTAGAAGCCGATGTTAATTACAAGGTTGTTAAAAAGTTTTTAGCAAACATTAAAGAACAAGCACTAGGCGAAAAGATAATGAAGGGCTTAAACCCAGGTCAGCAGGTTGTCAAAATCGTAAGAGAGGAATTAAAGAGAACCTTAGGTGATGAGGCTGTTGAGCTTAATGTTAAAGAACATGGTACTACAGTAGTAATGGCTGTTGGTTTACAGGGTGCTGGTAAAACTACAGCTGTAGGTAAGATGGCTTTATTCTATAGAAAGAAATTAAAAAAGAAGCCTTTATTAATCGCAGCCGATATTTATAGACCTGCCGCTGTTGATCAGTTAGTTACATTAGGTAAGTCTATCAATGTTCCTGTTTTTGAAATGGGAACAAAGGTTTCTGCTGAGAAGATTGTTACTGAAGGTTTAAAATATGCTAAAGAAAATGGCCTAGATTTAATTTTTATCGATACAGCTGGTAGATTACAGATAGATGAAAATCTAATGCAAGAATTGGAAAATATTAGAGGTATTGCAAATCCCGATGAAATCTTATTAACAGTTGATGCCATGGCTGGTCAGGATGCTGTAAATGTGGCACTTGCCTTCCATGCTAAGCTTGCAATTACTGGTATCATCTTAACTAAGCTTGATGGTGATACAAGAGGTGGTGCTGCCTTATCTATTAAGGAAATGACTGGTATTCCAATTAAGATTATGTCAACTGGTGAAAAGCTAGATGCTATGGAAATATTCTATCCAGATAGATTAGCAGATAGAATATTAGGTATGGGTGATGTATTATCTTTAATTGATACAGTTACTGAAAATATCGATGAGGATGAAATGAAGTCTATGGGTGAAAGAATGATGTCTGACACCTATAACTATAATGACTTATTAAAGCAATTTAAGATGATTAAGAGAATGGGTTCAATCTCTAAAATATTAGGATTCATTCCTGGTCTTTCTCAAATTAAGCAGGCTACATCTCAGGTGGATGATAATGCACTTGCTAAAATTGAATGCATTATCTATTCTATGACTGAAGAAGAAAGAAAACATCCTGAGTTAATTGATAAGGACTTTAAGCGTCGTGATAGAATTGCAAAGGGTTCTGGTCGTTCTATTCAAGAAATTAATAAGTTAAGACAAATGCTTGAACAGACAAAGAAGACTATGAAACAAATGAAAAATATGAATGAGACTGATGCTAAGCGTATGCAGGCTCAAATGAAAAATGGTAATTATTCTGGTATTGCTCAGCCTAAGGCACATAAGGGCAAGGGCAAGGGTAAAGGCCAATTTAGATTTTAAAATAAATCCAGGGTGACTCCTGGATTTTAGAATTAAAGGATGTGATTTACGTGAGACTAGTAACAAGTATATATACATTAGGTGAAATAGTAATATTAAAAGATTACATAGATTATGCCTTGGTTTCAGTGCCACATCTTTCAGTTTATTATAAAGATATTAATGTTAAGGTTGCGGTTTATTTATTACATAAATATAAAAAGCATGTCGTTTTAAATATTAATAGAATAATGCATCCATCTGATATAGAAAAAGTAAAAGAATTATATAATGAATATTTAGAAGATAAGGAAGTATTATTCTTAGTATCTGATTTAGGAGCCTATAATGAGGCTATTAAATTAGGTATTCAAAATAGAATAATTTATAATCCTGAAACTATGATTACTAATTATTTAGATTTATTAGAATATTCATCTTTAGGTGCCTTATCATGTGGTGTATCAAGTGAAATAACATTAAATGATTTAAAGTTAATGAATGAAAAAACACATAAATCAATTTTTTATCAGGTATTTGGTAGAAGATTAATGTTTTATTCTAGACGTCATTTAATTTCATTATATGAGAAAAAGAATAATGATAAATATCCTCATGAGGATGCCTTATTAAAGGAATCAACAAGAGAAGATTTCTTACCTATAAATGAAAATGAAGAATGCACTACAATTTATAGATTTTATAACATCAATTTAATAGATAAATTAAATGAATTATCATTTTTAGATTTTGCTTATGTTGAAACAGCATTCTTACCTAAAGATATAAAGGAAGTAATCTGTGGAGTATATCATGATGCAATTTGTAATAATGGTGATTTAAATACCTTAAAGGATATAACATTAAATCTTGGTCTTGAATATAATGATGGATTCTTTTATAAGGATTCAGTATATCAAAAGGAGGAGCTAAAAAATGTCTAAATTTGAATTATTAGCTCCAGCTGGAGATTTAGAAAAACTAAAGGTTGCTATCCTATATGGTGCTGATGCGGTATTTATTGGTGGATTAAAATTCTCACTTAGATCTAGAGCGTCTAATTTTACAATTGAGGATATTAGGGAGGCTTGTGATTTTGCTCATAAGAATGGTGCTAAAATCCATGTAACTTGTAATATTGTTATGCATAATCTAGATACTGATGGTATTTTAGAATATTTAAAGGAATTAGAAAATGCCGGAGTAGATTGTATAATTGCATCATCTTTACATATATTAAAACTTGTTAAAGAGCATACTAAAATGGAAGCTCATGTATCAACACAAGCATCAACTGCTAATCAATCAGCGGTTGAATTATATGAAAAGCTAGGTATGGATAGAGCAGTACTTGCAAGAGAATTAAATATTGATGAAATTAAAAAAATAAAGGATAACTCTAATATTGATATTGAGGCATTTATTCATGGTGGTATGTGTGTATCTTATTCAGGTAGATGTATGTTATCAAATAATATGACTAATAGAGATGCTAATAGAGGAGGCTGTGCCCATTCTTGTAGATGGTGTTACGATTTAATTAAGGATAATAAAAAATATAATCCAGAAGGCGATTATTTTGCGATGTCATCTAAAGATTTATGTGCAATTCCTTTTATACCAAAGCTTATGGATATTGGTGTTGATTCATTTAAGATAGAAGGAAGAATGAAATCAATTAATTATATAGCTACAGTTGTAAATGCTTATAGGCATTTAATAGATGAATATGAGACAACTGGTAAGGTTAAGGATATGAATGTCTACATTAACCAAATTAAAAAGGGTGAAAATAGACTAACATCTATTGGATTTTTAAATGGTGATCCAACTATTAATGAACAGCTATATGATTTAAATTTAACAGTACCTACTAAAGAATTTATTGGTATTGTTAAGGATTATGATGAGGCAAATGAAATGCTTATTGTAGAACAAAGAAATTATTTTGAGCCTCATTCTATAATTGAAGTATTTACACCAAAAGAAACATTTAATATCAAAATAGAAGAAATTTATGATTTAGATGGTAATGTATTAGATGCCGCTAGACATCCACTTCAAATAGTAAAGTTTAAATGTAAACATCATTTGAAGCCTTATGATTTATTAAGATTAGGTGAATAATAATGTATTTAGATTTTTTAAAAAGAGATATTAATGTTAAGCTAATCTATTCAAGAAGAAATGGCTATTCAATTAAGATAATAGATGATGATAATATAGAATTTAGAATAGGTAGAAAAATAAGTGAAGATGAATTATATTTAATGATTTATAAGCATAAAAGATTTTTAATAAATCACTTAAATGGGTGCCATACTAAAAGAGGAGATATCATTCATCTATTAGGAAAAGAATATAAGCTTAATATAATAAATGAATCATTTAATAATGTATTAATCGATGATTCAAATTTAGAATTTAAGGTATATACTAAAAGCCTAGATGAATCATATATAAAATTCATCATAGATGAATATTATAAATCTACACTTATTGATATTTTAAATAAGTATAATGATAAGATTAAAAGTGATTTAAAGATAGATTTTGATGTTGAATTTAAATTTAAAAATGTTAAATCATACTATGGTGAATGTATGAAAAAGCAAAGATTAATTGTACTAAGTACAAATCTTGCTAAATATGATTTAATTTACATATTAAGTGTAATCTATCATGAATATGTTCATTTTTATGTAAGTGGACATCAGGATAAGTTTTATAATATGTTGGAAAAGGTTTTTCCAAATTACAAAAAAATACAAGCAAATTTAAGAAAATGCAAGTATCAGGATTTGTATTAATTGCTTGATTTTTACAAGTAGTTTGTATATAATTATAGAGTATTGTTTTGGAGGGTATTAAAATGGCAGATGTTAAGGTTGTTGAAATTACAGCAAAGCGTAAAGAAGAACTAGAAAAAGAACTTGAATGGAGAAAGAATACTGAAAGAGACAGAATTTTAACAGCTATCTCTGAAGCAAGAGCACAAGGTGACTTAAGTGAAAATGCTGACTATTCTTCAGCAAGAGATGCACAAAGCAAGAATGAAGCAGCAATCGCTGAATTAGAAGAAACATTAAAGCATGTAAAGATTATTCAAGCTAAGCATGTTAAGGTTAGATATGTAGCATTAAAGGAAACAGCAGAATATTTAATTTCAGGTTCTGAATCTAATCCATTTGAAGGTAAGATTTCAGCTGAATCTCCTTTAGCAAAGGCAGTTTTAGGTCATAAGGCTGGAGATACAGTTTATATGACTACTGAAAATGGTAAGGACGTAGAAATTAAGATTGTTGAAATTGATGACTAATTAAAATTGACTCGAAAGAGTCTTTTTTTCTTATGAACGGTACATATCCTTAAACGTTTACGTCGTAGTCGAACGTTTTCATTAAAAAGTATTTGATTTTGGACTTATTGTGTAATAAAATATTAAATGGTTTAAAGTAGGAGCGTGATTTTAATGAAATTAAAGAGAATTTTTATGACTGGTGTCTTAGCTACATCTGTATTAGCTTTATCAGCATGTGGTGAGGAAGAAGAAAAACCAGTAGAACAAATTGAAGAAGAACCTGTTGAAGAAGAACCTGCTGAAGAAGAATCATTTAAGTATAGTGAAGCTTTAAATGTGTTAGGTGATTTAAGTGCAGAGTCTTTTGTTAATAAGTTTATTACTGATTACGTTGGTGATGCTAGTTATTTATTAGCTAAGTCAACAAAGACAGTATACACAAGTAAGGAAAATGAAGATGGCACAACCTCTAGAGTAGTTAAAAATGTATATAATGGTAACCATATCTATACATTAGAAGATATTTGTAAGGCTTATGCTATAGTTAAGGATTCTAATAATGGTATCGATTTTGCATATTCTAATAATGGTGGTATTATCAATGAAGTAGCAAATGATAGTAAAAATGATAAGCATCAAACTTATCCACTTGTTAAAATTGACGAAGACGATAATCCAATTGTTCAAATGATTGATGGATTTGCAAGTGAGCTATTATTTAAAGGAAATCCTCTAACTGCAGCTCAAGGCTATGCTAAGACTGCAGATGAATATAAGAATAAGGTTGTTGATTATTTAAAGGGTAAGGTTATTACTGATGAAAATGGTAAGGAATCTTTAGACTTTAAGGGAATGATTAGTGAGAAAACTCCAAAGATTGATGCAACACAGGCTTTAGCATTATTAACACCAATAATGACTACATCTAGCAAGACTACTGCTGAAATCCATGAAGAGAATCCTTATGCATTCTTAAAGGGTACGATAAGCTTATCTCCACTTTCTATTTCAGTATCTTTAGATAAGGATTTATTAAACGAAGTATTAAATGATAATAAGGGCAAGACTTTATCATCTGTATTAGCTAGCGCGTATGGTATTGAAGAAGAAGCTTTATTAGGTATGATTTTTAGTGAGGATATTATTGGTTATTCACAAATGATTGCTAGTATGGCTGGTGGCTTTGATGTTTTAGCATTATTAAAGATGGAATTAACTCAGACTATCAATGATAGCTTTATTGAAAAGGCAAGCTTACTTGATTTTAATGTTAAGCTTACTCCAAATAATGATGGTAAGTTTGATGATTATGCATTTAAAGTTACAGCTCCAATTGATATGGAAAATCCTGAAAATGGCCAATTAGAAACTTCTCCTATTGGCATATATTTCGCAGCTAATAAGGGTGATTATTTCGCACTTGCAGGTATGGATTCTTTCCTTCCAGTAGATAAGGATAATAAGCTAGAAGCTGCAAAGGCATATGGCGTTAAAGAAGAATTGATTGCTGATTTCATGACAAGTATTTATCCAATGGGTTCTGCAGTATATACTGCTAATCCAGATGATAAGACTAAGGGTACATTAGATATATCATTTGGTGAATTCATGTTTAGCTTAGATATTACAAATAGTGAATCTCAATTTGATGTTGCTATTAATCAACCTAAGCTTGATGCATATGGCTTTGTTTATGATGAAGAGAATAATCTTGTTTATGAGAAGGTTGGTGCTTTAACATATACAAAGGGTACACCAAATTTATCTGTATATTATAATAATTTCGTATTAGAAACTGATAAATTTGGTCTTCATGCTGGATTTGAAACTGACAACGATAATTATTCTTACGCTACTATTGATTTAGTATTAAATCAAGATGATGTATTATTTGATGCAACAATGAATTGCTATAGTGCTAAGCCTGAAGAAGGTACTAAGGTAGAATTAGTATATGTTGAACATGCTGGAGCTTATAAGGTTGAAAATGGCTATAGATTTGAATATAGTGATGAAGATGATAATTCTGTTATTGATGGTAGTGTAACAATTACTAAAGATATGGTAAATGAAAATCCTATTTATTATGTAGATTTCGTTTCTAACACTTTCTCATCAACTAAAACAGAAATTAAAGAAAAAACACAATACAATAAGTTTGTTGTTGATTATGCTAATTTAAATTTTAAGTATCAAAACTATACTAACCGTGATGCATATGCTGTTGCTGAAAATGGAACTAAGACATTGGTTTCACATGTTGAAAATGGTGATGGTAAAACTATTGAAATTAGCTTAGATAAGGAAAATAAAAAATTAAATATAACTGAGGATAAGACAAATTCTAAGGGTGAAATATCATCAAATACTGTTTGTACAGTTGAATTTGCAAAAGATGAAGAACTAAAAAATAGCGTAATTGAAGAAGTTAACCAAGCAATAACTGCTAATTCAGTATTTAATTTAACTACTTCTGATGCTGAATTGAATAAAGCAAATGAGTCATATGCTTCAGTTGTTGTTTATTATGGTGATGATACCTACCGTGGAATGATAGATGATCCTTCATTTACCGTAAATAACAAAGACCATGAAGTTGCAATTACTGGAGATCTTAGTTATTCTCTTGGCGGTGCTTATTCTAGTGAAGAATTTGTTTTAATGGATTTATCTCTTAATGGAGTTATAGAGGGTAAATTAGATTTAACTCAATATTTATATGATAAGAATTATAAGAGATTACAACTTTCTGTTTCTAGTATTAAAATCAGTGATATAAGCTTTACTCAATCATTTAATTACAATGGAGTTAAGTATACTGTTGTTTATAAAGATGATAAATATGTAATTTATGATACTGATTTAAACGATGTAACAAAAGATTTTGAAGATATTTCCATTGTTAAAAAGCAACTTGACTATAATATTGAATATGTTGATCAAGCATTAGAAGATATTAAAGACGGTAAGTTAATTAATGCTATAAAATTTTATGTTGCATAATAATTAGAATAATAGGTTAAGCCTTAAGCTTAGCCTATTATTTTTTATTTTCATAATAATATAAAAATGGTATAATTATATTAGTTTTTGGTGTGTTTATGAAAATAAAATTATATGAAAAATTTGTTAAAGACAATAATTTAATAATTGGTTATTCATCAGCCAAGGAATTCATTGATTTAATAGATGAGCCTAATTATGATAATGAACTATTAAGTGAAGAATATACTGAATATGCCCAAGGCTTATCTACTAAGCGTGCTAGAATTAATAATTATATTAAAGCATGTAAGATTTGTCCGGATAATTTAGTAGCTAGAATATTATTATTTGATAGTGCAAAGAATAATAGAAACAATATGGTAGATTTATCATTAATAAGGGATGTAAGCTTTAAGATGCCTTATAATAAAAATAGTATTTTATTTAGTGATTATTTAGTAGATGAATTAAATTTAAGATATAAAGAATTAATTGAAAAAGATATTTATCATCCTGAAATAGATAATGATATGTTTTTATTAGGCTATGAGGCTAAACAATATTTATGGGCAATCAAAAAATTATATGTTAATTTTATTGAACAATGGGATATTGATAATGCATCTAAAGTAGGAGAAAGACTATTAGCATTAAATCCTAATGATGATTTTAAGATATTAGATAGCCTTCCATATTTATATATTTTCTTAAATATGATAGATGATGCTAAAGTGTTAGCCGGAAATAAAAGTATGGATTCAACTGAAAGATATTTAATAAATGCCTTTTTAGATGTGTTAGATAATTCTGAAGAAAAGGCAATTGATGAATTAATAGAATTAAATAAATTAAATCCATTTGTTATTAAAATGATAGCTACATCTTATAATCCAAAGAATATTCAAGCATTACTTCATGAAGATAATGATTATTCATTTGCTTCTTATTTATATGTTAATTTAATGCTTGCTGGTGAAAAGATGGATTTATTAAAGAAGACTATAATAAAGAATTATAAGGAGTTCGAATAATGAAAAGGAAAATTTTACCAGCAATGTCTTTAACGGCATTATTCATTTTATCTTCATGTGGTGCGGCTTCAGTATCAGTATCTAAAATAGGCAAATGCGATGAATTGAACGAAGATTATGAGGCTTTTTGTACTAATAGAACTAGTGATGAGTTCAATGATTCTTATAACAAATTTGCATCCAATGTTAGTGAAATTGCTAATGAAAGTGAAAATAATAGCTGTATATCACCGATTTCGGTATATTCAGCTTTAAGTATGTTATCTTTTTCTACTAGTGGTAATACACAAACTGAAATATTAAAATATCTAAACACTACCGAAGAAGAATTAAAAATTAATTATTCGAAATTATTTATATCATCAAATTATTATGATGATGCTATTGATGATTTTAGAGAAACACTATTTAATTCTTTATGGATTCAAAAAGAATTTGAATATAAAAAAGAAAGTGTTGAAAGTGTTGCTAAAAATGCTTGTGCAGATATATTTAAAATAGATTTTACTAATAAATATGCTGGCAAATATATTTCTAATTACGTGAAAGATAAAACTAATGATTTGATAGATCAAGAAATCAATATTGATTCTAGTACACAAGTAGCTTTAGTTAATACATTATATTTAAATGATCCTTGGTTAAGATTTGGTGATGATATAAGTGTTACAAATGAGCAAATAAATTTTATTAATAGTGATAATACTATTTCAAAAGATAATTTTATGATTAGATCTACAAGTGGAAAAATCTATTCTAATTTGGATGTTAGAGTTATGTGTGTTTCTACATATAATAGATATAAGATTACATTTATTGTTCCAAATGAAAACAAAAAAATAAGTGATGTCTTTAATGAAAAAAATATAAATGAAGCTATTAATGCAAATTATTTTGATTATGATCAAGATAAATATATTTATGAAACAACTACTAAATTCCCTAAATTTAATGCTGAATCTAAATATGATTTAGTAGAAGCTTTACAAAATAAGGGCATTAAAGATGTATTTAGTTCAAATGCTGATTTTTCACCAATATCAAATACTGATTTATCGTGTAGTCAAGTAATTCATTCTACAAAGTTAGGAGTGGATAGAAAAGGTATAATTGGTGCTGCAATGACATATGTTATGACTGATGGGGCAGCTGCACCAGATAGAAGGACTAAAATATATGAAGAATTCATAGTTGATAGAGCATTTGGTTATTTAGTTAGTGACAGATATAATAGAATTATATTTAGTGGAATTATTAATAAGATATAAAAAAACTATGTTCAATTAAGGAGTTAGTTCAAATTCCAATAGGATTTTGAATTAACTCTTTTTGTTCTAGATATAATCGGTAAAAATGTAGAATTCTACAAAAAATCAGATTTAAATTAGTACGTTTGAATATGGTTTCTTCAAGGTTTTTTAATTGACAGTATAACGGATTACCGGTATAATTATTATAGAGGTGATATTCGTGAGATTAATTGAAAAATTAAATGAATCTAAATTATCAATATATAAGCTATCAATTATTAGTAATATACCTCAATCAACTTTAAATGATATTTTTATTGGAAAAAGTAATCTATATGATTGTAATGGTAAAACATTATTATCAATTGCTAAGTCATTAAATATTTCAATTGAAGAATTATTATCTTTAAAACAAGAAGAATATAAACCTGAATATGAAAAAAATCTACCTGATTTTCTTCAAGAAGGTATAAATAATTTAAAGAAAGCTAAAAGACATAAAGATTCTTATTATGATTGTTATTTAATGGAAGTGAATAGTAGTATTAATGTTTGTGAGGTTGAACATATAATCACTAGTGAACATGCTGCTTATTTAAGAAATAAATTTTTGAGGAGCTGATAGAATGTATGATTTTACAAAATATCCTATAAAGAAGAAAACATATTCTGGAGCAAATGGTAATAAAATAGTTTTTATAAGTTTCCGCGGAAAACTCGTTGAATATAGTTTGATTTTAGAAATACTATTAGAAAGATAGATCAGAGTTAAATCTGGTCTTTTTTCTTTATAATATTCCATTTAAGAACTTCTCTAATACTTATTTGGATATAATAGTTAAAATTGTGTATCTTAAATATCATTTATGATGTTGATTTGCCACAAAAAATATTATATAATAAGATTATCGGTGGTGAATTGACAATGATATATAATATAGAGGCATTAAGAAATATATATAAAGATTATTCTAACATTAATCAAAAAGTAAGTCTTGAAACAAAAAAAGGAAATCTAATTAGAATAAAAAAAGGGCTATATTCTAATAATAT
>JAILPD010000130.1 GCA_024690445.1 Acholeplasmatales bacterium | reverse complement strand
GTTGGTGAATATAATAGAACTATTCTACCAGGGGCTATTTATGAATATCCTTCTATTAATAAGTTAAATCCTTTGGATTATTAATACCTTTAAATAATTCATTTATTTCATCTTTATTATAATCAAATGGATTTAACTTATTAATAGAAGGATATTCATAAATAGCCCCTGGTAGAATAGTTCTATTATATTCACCAACACCATCGTGCTTTAGAGATTCAATAATTTTATAATTTTCATCTGTTAATATCATATTTGAATATCTTCCCATGATCTCACAGATTAGATATTTCTTATTTAAATCTTGCATCTCATTATATCCAACTAGAGTAAATATTAAAATTCTATCAGAATGATATTGCTTAATATCTTCGATAAAATATCCTTCAATATGTTTTCTTAAAAACATAGTAAAGCTTTTAGGATTTTTAACAGAATCATATAATCTTTCTGTTAAATGAATTCTTGAAAATAATGAAGAAAATGATAGCATTAACTCATGATTCTTTCTATCTTGGCGAATAGTAAAAATAAAATCAGTGTCACCTGATTCAGTAATTTTAGAAATTCTTCCAGTTTTTAGAAAGCTTATTTCGTCTAATATTTTTGAAAGAAATATTCCATCAAAACTCATGCTATCACCCAAATAGAAGTATATCATTTTTTATCATTAATTCCAATTAATGAGACCATTTTATGATTGAAATATTTCATAAGTAATAGTAAAATAGTTTTAAATATTGATGTGAGGATGAAATATGATATTTGGAAAGAAAAAAATAATTGATTTAATAATCAAATATTTTAATGAAAAGAAAATTTCATATGAGAAAAATTTAAACATTATTTCTTTTTCTGCGTCATATAATGACTTTTCAATTTATCCATACATTAAGATAAATGAAGAAAATCAGCAGGTTAGCTTTTTAGTTAATATTAGAAAGATTAATCAAAAAGAAAATGTGTTTGAAAAGCTTAATACATTTAATATTAAAAGCCAGTATTTTAGAGCAATTTTAAATGAAGATATAATTGTTCTTGAATATAATACATTAGTTGATAGTGATAATCTAAATGATATATTAGATCAAATGATTGATTCATTATCTTCTTTAAGAGTAGAAATAAAGGAATTATAAGGAGGATGACATGAAATTAAATGATAGAGGACTTTTAATTGTAATATCTGGACCTTCAGGCGTTGGTAAGGGAACAGTTAGAAAAGCATTATTTGATATGAAAGGTCATAACCTTACATATTCTGTTTCTATGACAACAAGAAAAATGAGACCTGGTGAGGTTGATGGTAAGGATTATTATTTCGTTTCAAGAGAAGAATTTGAGCAAAGAATTAAGGATGATAAATTCTTAGAACATGCCGAATTTGTTGGTAACTGTTATGGTACACCACTTGATAAGGTAAATGAAAAGCTAGAAGAGGGTCAAGAGGTTGTTCTTGAAATTGAAGTTAATGGTGCACTTCAGGTTAAAAAGAGAGTTCCTGATTGTGTAATGATTTTCATTGTTCCACCTTCAAAGGAAGCTTTATATGATAGATTAAAGAAGCGTGGTACTGAATCTGAAGAAGTAATCATGGAGCGTATTAATAAGGCTAACCGTGAATTTAAGGCTGCTAGATTATATGATTACATCGTTGTTAATGATGAGGTTAATAATGCTGCTGATAGAATAATGGCTATTATTCGTGCGGAGCATGCTAAAACTGAACGTTCTATTCATAAATATTATGAACTTATTGGCGAAAGTGACGAAAATGAATAGAAATTATAAAAAAATTATGCTATAATTTGCTAGGAAATAGGGGGGCATACTGAGATGTCTAGAAAGAATAATGATGGAATGCGTTATCCTTCAATTGACGCATTACTAGAAAAGGTTGATTCTAAATACAAATTAGCTATTATTGCTGCAGAGCGTGCTCATATAATTGAAGAAGAGGATGGGTGGACTTCTGTAGAGGATCCTAAATGTGTAAAGCCAATTGGTGAAGCATTAGAGGAAATCTTAGAAGATAAGACTTCAATGACTTTTAAGCCATTAAAGTAGACTAAAATAATTCGTGGTTAAGCAATTAACCACTTTATTTTTTCTAAGGAGGTATTTATGGATAAAGTCACTACATACTTTCTAACGTTTATTATCTACGCATTTTTGGGATATTTATGCGAAGTCATTTATGTATTTTTACTAACTAAGAAAATAACTAATAGAGGATATTTATATGGACCATTAGTGCCTATTTATGCCTTTGGTGGTCTATTGATATTAATGCCTTTAAATGAATTTAGCTTTGGACAATTTATTATAGATAGATGGTACTTAGTTGCGATTATTGGCTTTTTTGGTACATCATTACTTGAATACCTTACAAGCTTTGTTATGGAAAAGATATTTAAGATGCGTTGGTGGGATTATTCAGATAAATTCTTAAATATAAATGGCCGTGTTTGTCTTAGAAATTCTACAATGTTTATGTTATTAGTTTTATTAGTAGTATATGCTATAAATCCACTTGTTATAGACCTTGTTGGATATATTACAGATATAGATGTATTAAATTATATTCTATGTTCTATATTGTTTATTTTGCTAATTATAGATTTTATTTTTTCTACAATTAAGCATGTTAATATTAGTAAAATTATTATTAAGCTTGGTGAGATTAAAGATAAAGCTATTGAATTTAAGGATGAAACAAAAGAAGCTTTATCTAATAAAATTGATGATGCTAAACAAAAAACATCTCAATATCATGATAATATTAAATTAAAACTAGAAAAGTTATCTAATAAATATCCTTCGCTTAAGGTTATTAAGGATAAAACAAGAATTAGCTTAAAGGAATATATTTCTAAATTTAAAAAATAAAAGGAGGTGCTCTTATGGGAATAATAGAAGAAAAATTAGCTCTTTTACCAGATAAACCAGGCTCATATCAAATGAGAGATAAAAATGGCGATATCATCTATGTTGGTAAAGCTAAAAATTTAAAGAATAGAGTAAGAAGCTATTTTCATGGAGCACATAACGCAAAGACAACAAGATTAGTTTCTGAAATATGTGATTTTACATATGTAATTACAGAATCTGAACTTGAAGCATTTGTTCTAGAAATTAATTTAATTAAAGAATATGATCCTAAATATAATATAAGCCTAACAGATGATAAAACATATCCTTATATTGCTTTAACAAATGAGAAGCATCCTCGTCTTTTAGTAACAAGAGAACAAAAGAAAAAAGGATATGCTAGATATTTTGGACCATATCCTAATGTAAAGGCAGCACGAGCTACTTGTGATTTATTAAATAGAATTTATCCTCTTAGAAAATGTTATAGAATCCCTGAAAAGGAATGCTTATATTATCATATGCACCAGTGCTTAGCGCCATGTATTAATAATGCATATTTTGATTATTCAGAATACAAATCTGAAATATCTAAATTCTTAAATGGCGACTGTGATGATGTAGTTCGTGATTTAGAAAAGAAGATGAATGAAGCTAGTGCCAATATGGATTTTGAGGGTGCTATAGAATATAGAGACTTAATTAATGACATTAATAACACAGTAAAAAGACAAAAGATTACTATCAATGATTTAACATCAAGAGATTATATTGGTATTTATGAAAATGATGGAGATATTTCTATAAATATAATAATAACAAGACTTGGTAGTATCGTTCAAAATCATCAAACAATTATTAATGGTTTTGATAGTGAAAATGACTGCTTATCATATATAATTCAATTTTATGAATCTAATACTAAACCAAATGAAATATGTGTTGCAGGTATGGATTTAGAATTATTAGGTTTAGCATTAGATGTCAATGTTATTGATGTTAAGCTTGGTAAGAAAAAAGAATTATTAGATATGGCAGTTTATAATGCTAAATTTAATTTAGAAAATAAGAGAAATATTTATAAGAATACTGTTTTAAAGAAAAAAGAAACAATTGATTCTTTAGGTGAATTATTAGGAATAAATCCCCCTAAGAGAATAGAAGCATTTGATAATTCAAATTTATTTGGAGAATATCCTGTATCTGCGATGGTATGCTATATCAATGGTAAAGCAGCTCCTAAAGAATTTAGAAAATATCATATTAAAACAGTAGTAGGTGCTAATGATTACGCTTCTATGAAAGAAGTAATTTACAGAAGATATTATAGGCTTTTAATGGAAGATTCTAATATGCCTGATTTAATTGTAATGGATGGTGGTGAAATCCAGGTTCACGCAGCTAAAGATGTAATCTCATCATTAGGCTTAGATATTCCTGTTTTAGGTATTCAAAAGGATGACCATCATAAGGCTACAATTCTATTCTTTAATGAAGAATTTATTCGAATTGATAAGAATTCAGATATCTATTTATTATTAGCTGATATATCTGAGCGAGTTCATGATTTTGCTATATCATTCTTTAGAAGTAATAAAGCTAAAGGATTCTTTAAGAGTCAGCTTGATGATATTAAGGGATTAGGACCAAAAAGAAAAGAATTATTAATTCAAAAATTCACAACTATCGATAATGTTAAAAATGCTAGTGTAGAGGATTTAGAAGAAATAGGTATTCCTAAAAATTTAGCCATAGAGATATATGCGCATTTTCATAATGATATGTAGAAAATTAAGTTTATGAAAGCATTTACTTGAATAATTATTAATAATTATTTATAATAGTAATGTATATATTGCGATTTGGAGGCGGTTAAAGTTGATTAATAGTATTAATCCAGGTGTACTAATAGCAATAATAGCTGCAGTTGTAGTAGTAATTCTTCTGATTGCATTATTAATATTCTTAAAAGTAAATAAGAATGACAAATTAGAAATAAATGATGAATACATTGATGAATTAGTTAAAGCATTCGGTGGAGCTTCAAACATTAAAGGTGTTAAAACTGAAAATGGTGGAAGAGTTGCCGTTGAGGTTAATGATTTAGAGTTACTTAATAATGATAAAATTAAGGAACTTGCAACATCTGGAGTATTCATTACAGGTAATATAGTAAAAACACTATATAGAGAAGACAGTCAATTAGTAGTAAAAGCGATGGAAGTGAGGATATAGTCATGGTAAAAAAGTCTTTTAAAATAACATGTGAGACAGGTATTCATGCAAGACCTGCAACAACACTTGTAAATGTGGTAATGGGTTTTAAATCTGATGTTACACTTTGTGCACTTAAGAAAGAGGTTGACTTTAAGTCTATAATGGGCGTTATGTCATTAGGTATTTATAGTGGCACTTTAGTAGAGGTAAAGGCTGAAGGACCTGATGAGGAAGAAGCTGTAAAGGCTATAGCCGATAAGATAGTGTCTTTAGGATTAGGAAAAGAAATTTAAAACTGTTACAGAATAAATCGCCTCTGGTGATTTATTTTGTTTTTTAAAGCGGTAGAGTATATGGAGAAATTAGATAAAAAAGTAAAATCATATTTAGATTATGCATATGAATTATTAGGAAAGTTAATAAGCTGTGAATCAGTATTAGATAAATATAATCCAAATAGTGAAGAACCATTTGGAGCTGGTAATAAGAAGGCTTTAAATACCTTATTGGAAGAAGGTATGAAGGCGGGCTTTAATTCATTTAATGTTGATAACTATGCTGGCTATTTAGAATTTGGTTCTGGTGATGTATTAGGTATATTAGCTCATTTAGATGTTGTTCCTGTTGTTAGAAATGAATGGGTAACAGATCCATTTAAGTTAGTATTTAAGGACGATAAGATGTATGGTAGAGGAACTACAGATGATAAGGGTCCACTTGTTGCCTCATTTGTTGCTATGAAGATGTTAGTAGATGAAGGCTTTAAGCCAAATAAGACGATTAGATTAATTGCTGGTTGTGATGAGGAATCTGGTTCTAGATGTATGGAAAGATATTTAGAAAGAATTGGTGAACCAGAAATTGCCTTTTCACCTGATGCCTCATTCCCATTAATTTATGGAGAAAAGGCAATCATGTCTTATGATATTTTAGGTGATTTATGTGAAGATATTATCATTTCATTAAAAGCTGGTGAAAGATATAATATTGTTCCATCTAAAGCAGAGATGAAAATTAAAATAGATTTGAAAAATGAATTCTTAGATTATTTAAAGAAGAATAATTATAAGGGTGAAATTAATGGTGATACATATATTGCTTATGGTATAGCATCACATGCTATGCAGCCTGATAAGGGTTTAAATGCAATTTATATATTATTTGATTTCTTAGCAAAGAATACTAATTCAAAATTAGCTAAGTTTATGAATGAATATTATTTATGGGATAATAGCGGTAAAAAGGCTGGCTACTTTGAATATGATGATGAAATGAAGGATTTAACATCTAATATGGCTATTGCAGATATTAAAGATGGTAAGATTAGATTAGGTGTAAATTGTAGATGTCCACTTAATGATTCATTTGAAAATGTTCCTAAAGCTTTAGAAAAAATAACAAAAGAATATGGATATAGTTATAAAGTATTAGGTGGTTCACCACGTCATTATGTTCCAAAGGATTCAGAATTAGTTCAAAAGTTATTAAAAGCCTATAGAGCAGTAACAAATGATTATAGTGAGCCAATTACTATAGGTGGTGGCACATACGCAAGAGAAATGAAAAACGCTGTTGCCTTTGGACCATCAATGCCATTTGAAGAGGATGTATGCCATATATCTAATGAATATATGTCTATAGAAAGCTTCATTAACGCAATTAAGGTATATTATTTAGCAATAAAGGATTTAGCACAATAATGAGATTACGTAAGGTTAAAAACGCAAGAGAGAGATTAATGGTTGATAATAATAAATATTTTATTAATGAACCTGAAATTTATAAGGGTAAGTGGAATGAATTATTTGGAAATAATAATCCGCTTCATATTGAAATTGGATGTGGTAAGGGTCAGTTTATGTCTACACTTGCCAAATTAAATCCAAATATTAATTATATTGCAATCGAGAAATTTGATTCAGTATTATTAAGATGTTTAGAAAAGATAATTAATGATGATATTCCAAATTTAAAAATTGCAGTTATGGACGCCGCTATATTAGGAACATATTTTGCAGATGATGAAGTAGATAGAATTTATTTAAATTTCTCAGACCCATGGCCAAAGAATCATCATGCTAAAAGAAGATTAACATCTCCTTTATTCTTAGATTTATATAAGCATGTATTAAAGGCTGATGGTGATATTCATTTTAAGACTGATAATAGAGGCTTGTTTGAATATTCACTTGAGACATTTAATCAAGAAGGATTTAAGCTTTCTCATATTTCTTTAGATTTACATAAGGATATAGAAAAATATCCTGATAATATTACAACTGAGTTTGAAGATAAATGGTCAAAGCTTGGTCCAATCTATCGTTTAGAAGCAAAGGTGAAATAGGATGGTACGTTTTATACTAATTGGAGGAAAAGGCAAAGATTCAACAATGAATCACATTGAAGATGAAATGCTTAAAATGACAAATAAGAAAAATCCAATAGTATTATATTGCCCCTATGCAACTAAAGATATGGAAAAGTCATGCTTAAAATTTCATAATTTAATGAAAAACTTAGAATGTGAAATTATAGATTTAAGCATGGATAATATTAATGATTTTGATAATCTATTAAATAAGGCTGACATATTATATGTTGGTGGTGGAGTATCAGATGATTTAGTAGAAATATTTAAGAGTTATAATTTAGATAAAATATTATATAAATATTTAGATTCAGATAAGATTTATGCTGGTTCATCAGCTGGGGCAATGCTATATACTAAAATAGCTATGGGAGATAAGGATATGTTTTCTGATAATTACCATAACTATAATTATAAGATGGTAAAGTGCTTAGATATATTAAATATATCTATTTGCCCACATTATCAAAATGAGGATTTGATTATTTATAATGATGAAATAAAAGATTATCCATTTGATTCATTTGGAATTGAAGAGGATACAGCAGTTATTATTGATGAAAATAAATTTGCATGTCTTAAGGATGATAGAAAAAGAAGTGTTTATTATTTTTCTAAAGATAATCATCTAATGACACCAATTTATGAGGGAGTTAAATATGAAAAAGGTAGCAGTTTTAGGTCCTAAGGGAACATATAGTGATGTAGCAAAAGAAAAATATTTAAATAGCATTAATGAAGAATATGAAACTGTTTATTATCCTTCAATAATAAAGGCTATTAACGCAATTGATGATAATACAATTGCGATAGTTCCATTTGAAAATTCATTAGATGGATTTATTCTAGAATCATTAGATAAAATGATTTCTAATAAATTAAATGTAGCTAAGCAATTAAAGCTATCTATCGATTTTGCGTTTGTTGCTAATGTAGCTGACATTAATGATGTAAAGGAAGTATATTGTCAATTTAAATCATATGGACAATGCTTAGATTTTATTACTGCTAATAGCTTTAATGTTATTAAAACAGAAAGTAATATTGAAAGTTTAGATAGATTTAGGGAGGCTAAAAAAGGCTTTGGTGCTATTATTCCTATGCATGCATTAAATGAAGAATATCCTTTAATCATTAAGCATATTTCAGATAGTAAGAATAATGAGACAAGATTCTTTGTCTTAGATAATAAAAATGATTTTGATATTGAATATAAAAATGATGTAGATGCTTCAGTTGTTATTACATCTATTCAGGATAGACCTGGTATTCTATTTGAAATTTTGGAAAAATTCCATGATAAAAAAATTAATTTAAAGTCTATTTTATCAAGACCTGATAAAACAGGTATGGGAAATTATAATTTCTATATTGAATGTTCTTTAGGAAAAAATGTTGCTAATTTTAATAAATTATTACAAAAATTAGTAAAAGAAAAGCAGTTTAAGGTAACATTACTTGGCATATATGAGGTGATTTAAGCATGAATATAGTTGATATAATCATTAAAAAAAGAAATGGCAATGAATTAACCAAAGAAGAAATTGAATATTTTATTAATGGTTATGTCGACGGTTCAATTGAAGAATATCAGGCATCAGCGCTTTTAATGGCAATCTATTTTAGAGGTATGACTGATGATGAATTATTCAATCTTACTGATTCAATGATAAAGTCTGGCGATACAATTGATTTAAGTCAAATTACAGGTATTAAGGTTGATAAGCATTCAACTGGTGGAGTTGGAGATAAAACTACATTGGTTGTTGGCCCAATTTTAGCATCTCTTGGAATTAAATTTGCTAAGATGAGCGGAAGAGGCTTAGGACATACAGGTGGTACATTAGATAAGCTTGAATCAATACCTGGATATAAAACTAGTATTCCATTTGATAAATTTATTAAGCAGGTTAATGATATTAATATATCAATAATTGGCCAATCAATGGATTTAGTACCTGCAGATAAAAAATTATATGCATTAAGAGATGTTACAGGTACAGTAGAATCTATTCCATTAATAGCGGCATCTATTATGTCAAAGAAGCTAGCTGTAAGTACAGATATTATTTCACTTGATGTAAAGCTTGGTAATGGCGCATTTATGAATAATATTGATGATGCTAAGGAATTAGCCACATTGATGATAAAAATCGCTAAAAAGGCAAATAGAGGTGCCTTTGCCACTATTACAAATATGGATGAGCCACTAGGTGAGGCAATTGGTAATTCATTAGAGGTAATTGAGGCAGTAAATACATTAAATGATAAAGGTCCTAAAGACTTTACTGAATTATGTGTTGATTTAGCTGGTGAAATTATTTATGAGGCTAAAATGTCTTCAAGTATAGAAATGGGAAAGACATTAGCTTATGAACAATTAAAAAATGGTAAGGCCTTAGAAAGCTTTAAAGCATGTGTTAAAGCTCAAGGTGGAGATATTAGCTATATTGATGATCCTAATAAATTTAGACTTGCAGAAAAGCGTCTAGAGGTAAAGGCTAAAAGAGATGGCTACATAGAAGAAATAGATACTAAGGGATTAGGTCTTGCAAGTTCACATTTAGGTGCAGGAAGAGAAAAAATTACTGATAAAATAAATCATTCAACAGGTATATTATCAAAGGTTAAGGTTGGTGATATGGTTAAGGTAGGAGATATCTTAGCAATCATTTATTCTGATTTAGCTGATACATCTAAAGTAATTGAAGAAGTTAAGGCTTCATATAAAATTGGCCAAAACAAAAATAACCTAAAACTAATCTATGAAGTGATTAGATAGAAATTCAAAATTCACTTGAATTATCTTACTGTTTTATGTATAATTATTTCGGTTATGTGTGGAATGGAGGTTTCATATATGAAGTTCATAATTGATATATTCGTTGCTATATTTGCAATTTTATTAATAATTGTTGTTATGTTACAAAATTCAAAGGATGATATTAACGATGCATTCAATGGTTCAAAGTCAGAACTTTTCAAGGAGCAAAAGGTTCGTGGTGTTGAATTATTCATGCAAAGAGCTACAGCAGTTTTAGCTATTATCTTTGTAGCTTTAGTTATCACATCTGTATTAGTACATACAAGCTTTAGATAATGAGATTGCAAAATCTCATTTTTCTTTTTTAAGGGGGTGTTTTCATGGACAACAAAAATTTAATAATTAAAGGTCTTAAGGAAGCACCAATGGATCTTAGCTTATTAATGGAATATACTAAGCTAAGTGAGGATGAATTAATTCCTTTAATTGATGAATTAATTAAAGAAAATAAAATAAGAAAAACTAAAAAGAATGGCATATATAAGATTAATAAAGGAAGAACTGCCTTTACTTTAGAAGAAGAAATTAGTGTTGATGATATCGTTAAATTAATTTCTGAAGGATATACTAATATTTATCAATTAGTTGATAAGACTAGAATGTCTAAGGTTAAATTAAAAAATATGCTAGGTGACTTAGTTAATGAAGGTAAAATAAGACATATCCATGAATATTATGGAGAATATTTTACTATGCCAAAAGAAGCCCGTATTTCTGTATCTGATAGTGGAAAGATTAAGGCTTTTGTAGAAGGTACAGATAAGGCATATAATATCACTACATCTAATTCTAGTGTGTTTGATTCAGATTATGTATCAATATTGCCACTAGATTATTATGATAAAACTGCAATTATTGATAAGGTAATTGAGCGTGGTCATACATTTGTTGTTGGTGTATTAAAAGAAAAGGTTTCTAAAAAGACAGGTATTACTAGATATTATATTGATTCATCTATTCCACGCTTTTTAGTAAGTGTTGAGGTATTAGATAAGCCTTCAAACATCTTACCTAATATGATTGTTACTGCAGAGCTAACATATAAAAATGATGGAAAGATTATTGGTAGTAATATTAATGTTGTAGGTCATAAGGATGACCCAGGTATTAAGATAGCAGAAATTGCCCTAGAATTTGGTTTTAATTTAAAGTTTAGTGAAGATGTTGCAAATGAGGTAAAAGCTATTCCTCAGGTAGTCTCTCTAAACCAATATAAGGGTAGAAGAGACTTTAGAAATCTTGATATCATAACTATTGATGGTGATGATTCTAAGGATTTTGATGATGCTGTATATTTAGAAGAATTACCTAATGGTAACTATTCATTAGGTGTTTATATTGCCGATGTTAGTGAATACGTAAAGGAAGGCTCTAAATTAGATGTTGAAGCCTTAAAGAGAGGTACATCATTATATTTAGCTGATAGAGTAATTCCAATGTTACCACATGAATTATCAAATGGAATATGTTCATTAAATCCTAATGAGGATAGATTAGTATTAGCATGCCTAATGGAATATACTAAAAAGGGTAAGTTAGTTAATTATGAAATTTGTGAGGGTGTAATTAATTCTCATCATAGAATGACATATAATAATGTAAACAAAATATTAAATGGTGATGAGGAATTATTAAATGAATATTCAGACATAGTTCCAATGCTAAATAAAATGGTTGAATTTTCTTTAGTATTAAGAGATTTAAGACATAAAAAGGGTGGCATTGAATTTGATACTGTAGAATATTCATTTAGATTAAATAGTGATGGAAGTCCTAAGGAAATAATTAAAAGAGAAAGATTTGATGCCGAAAAGCTAATAGAAGATTTCATGCTTGCCGCAAATGAAACTATTGCTTATTCTATGAATATTATGAATTTACCAATAGTTTATCGTATTCATGAAAAGCCTGATCAAGATAAATTAAGAAAGACTATTTCTGAAGTTAGATTAATGGGCTTAGATGTTAAATTGACTCAAAATGATATTCACCCTAAGCAGGTTCAAGAAATAATTGAAAAAGCATCTGATAATGAAAATAAATATATCATTAACAATATGATGCTAAGAAGTATGATGAAGGCAAAATATTCATCAATGAATCTAGGACACTATGGTCTTGCGATGAATTATTATTGCCATTTTACATCACCTATTAGACGTTATCCTGATTTAATGACTCATAGAATGATTAAAAAATTATTCTTACATCCTTCAAATAATTTTGATAAGGATTTAGGATATTATTCATCAATTATTCCTGAAGTAGCCGTAAAGAATTCATCTAGTGAAAGAAGATCTGTTGATTGTGAAAGAGCAGTAGATGATATGTTATATGCATGGTATATGGAATCTAATATCGGAAAAGAATATATTGGTACTATCGTTTCTATTACATCATTTGGTATGTTTGTAGAAATTGAAAATGGTATTGAAGGATTGATTCTATATAAGAATTGTCCTGAATATTTTGAATATGATGAAAAGAAGAATTGTGCATATACTGATAATCATAAATATTATTTAGGTAATAAAATATATGTAAAATGTATTGGAGCATCTAAAGAAGATAGAAAAATAGATTTCGTTTTATCTAAGGGAGGAACTTATGAAGATAATATGCCAGAATAAAAAAGCTTCATTTGAATATTTTCTATTAGATAAATTTGAAGCAGGTATTAAATTAAAGGGTACCGAAATTAAATCTATTAGAGCTGGCAAATGTAATATCAATGATGCTTATGTCATCATGAAAAATAATAGACCATATATTTTAAATATGTTTATTGCTAAATATGATAATGGTAATATCTTTAATCATGATGAATTAAGAACAAGAGAATTATTAATGCATAAGCATGAATGTATTAAGCTTTCTAATAAGATTAAGCTTGAAGGCTTAACATTAGTTGCTACAAAAGCTTATTTTGAAGGTTCTTTAGTAAAAATTGAGGTTTGTCTTGCCAAAGGTAAGAAGCTTACTGATAAGAGAGAAACTATTAAAAAGAGAGACCAAGAAAGAAGTATGGCTAAGGCAAGTAAAGATTATTAATACTTACTTGCCAAAAGCCAAAATAGTATTATACTATAATTACAAATTAAATATGGGGATGTCTTTGGATTCGCTGTGATTTAAGGACATGTGTAAGCATGTGGTGGGATTATCGGCCACCTTAAAAACGTCGGGGTTTTTAAATAAACGCTGAAGAAAACAATGATTATGCATTCTTAGCAGCTAGAGGTAACTCTGCAGCTAACTATGCTTTCGCTTGCTAATATTATATAAGCGACTCATCTCTATTTGTTTCCTATGCATTTAGACTATGAGATTACTACAGTAGGATATATCAATCTTGTGCTATTCTAACAAGAATTGACGAATCTAATAGAATGTAGTTAGTGTTTGGTAGGTCTTTTCACCTGGTACTAATGAAAATGTAAGAAAAGACTAAACATGTAGAAAGCATATGAAATTGGGTTGCATACAGGGGTTCGAGTCCCCTCATCTCCACCATATAAGAAGCAATGGTTTGATACAAAAGTATCAAGCCTTTTTTGTTTATTATATTGAAAAATTATTTGCCTTGGGGTTGGTTTGGCGACAGTAAAGGCGTACCGTTAGAATCCGATTCTAGTATTTGTGATTATCTTTTAAGTGTTGACATAATTGCAATAGTTGACTATAATCAAATTGTACTTGAGAATAGTCAGAGGTGATAATATGACATATATCAATAGAGCGATTGAGGAAGTATTGAAAAATAGATTTGAAACAGCTAAGTCTGTTGCAATAACCGGTGCGAGACAGGTTGGCAAAACAACTATGACAAAGCATATATATTCTGATATAAGAAGAATTAATTTAAAAAACGTTGTTTTATATAATAATGCTAAAGAAGATCCTCAAGGTTTCTTAGAAAATTTTGAGAGACCATTATTTATTGATGAGGTTCAAAAGGTTCCTGAATTAATTGAGGCAGCCAAAACAATACTTGATGATGTTTCAACAAGAGGCAATTATTTATTTTCTAGTTCGCAAAAATGGGAACTTATGAAAGGCTTATCTGAATCACTTGCTGGAATGGTATCAATTTTGGAGTTGGGAACATTATCATTAAGAGAAATAAATAACATTTCCTTTAATAAACCATTTATTCCAACTTTAGAATATTTAAGTGAACGTGAGAAAAATATAAAGAAATATGATAATTTATGGAAAATAATTCATAGAGGAGGATATCCTGAACTTTATGAAGATAATCCAAGAGATTGGGAAGAGTATTATTCTTCATATGTTAGTACATATATAGAACGAGATGTTTATGATATAACAAAAATAAAAGACCATAATTTATTTTATAGATTTATGGTATCTGTTGCTGCAAGAACTGGTAATATGCTTGATTATAGTAGTATTTCTAAGGATATTGGCGTTTCACTTGAAACAATTAGAAATTGGGTATCTGTTCTTGAAAAAACAGACATTATTTACTTGTTAGAACCATA
>JAILPD010000114.1 GCA_024690445.1 Acholeplasmatales bacterium | reverse complement strand
ATATTCATAATTAAATTATTAGCTTGATTAATTTTATTATAACTAAAGAATATAGAACCATCTACATTAATTAATTCTTTAATTAATACTAAGGCATTATCTAATAAGTTCTTCATATCTTTATTTGCTAATGATTTAATTCTATTAATCTTTTCAATCATTGTAATTTCAGGCTTTAAGGTTAAATCCTTATGTCTTGTATTACTATAAATGATATAACAATTACCACCCTTACTCTTACCTCTATATATAGCCTTATCTAAAAGTTTTAAAATAGTCGCTGAATCAGATGCATTTTCAGGATAAGATACTAATCCAGAAGTTAAAGTAACTAAATAATCAGTACCTAAAATATTAATAGGCTTTCTTGTTTCTTGATGGATCAATCTTAATAAAGACCACTTTTCATCATATGATAATTCGCCCTTTAAAATAACAGATATTTCATCACCATCAAGTCTTCCAATTACACTTAAATCAGGTAATTTTTTAGATATAATATCAATTAATTTATTAATTAATAAATCACCCTTTGTATAATCATTATCATTATTAAAAAGCTTTAAATTATCAATATCAAATGAGAATAAATTAAATGGAGTATTATTAGATATTAAATAATTTAAATAATCTAAAAAGAATTTTCTACTGATGGTATTTGTTAAATTATCTTTAATATCATCATAAGAATAATTATTAAAATATTCTTCTTTTAAATTAAATTCTTTAATATCCATAAGTGCCTCCGTTAATGAAAAGAAACTACCACTAAAGAGTGGTAGTAATATTAATCTAATACTCTAGCGTAGAATTTAGCTTGTAATAATTCCTCATCGCTTACACGCTCACGGAACTTACCCTTGCCATCTTCTCCTACAATATAATATGAATATGTTGTGCTTGCATTGCCATTAACAATAAGCTTATTTTCGTTCTTATAGCCAATATAGCTTCTCTTTTCTAAAATAGATACTAAGTCAGATACAATAGCAGTGGCAGTTGGAATAGATCCAGCACCCTTGCCATAGAACATTAAATCGCCATTTGTTGAACCTGTAAATAATACAGCGTTAAATTCATTCTTAATTGAAGCGAATGGGTGATTTAATCTAACCATAGTTGGTTCTACTCTAATAATTACATCATTTCCAGTCTTCTTAGAAGATGCGACAAACTTTAAAGCATAACCTAATGACTTAATGTTATCTAAGATAGCCTTATTTACACCAGTAATACCATAATGATAAATATCATCATTAGAAATATTACCTTTAAATGCTAAAGAAGATAAAATATTAATCTTTCTTACAATATCTAAACCTTCTAAATCAGCTGTTGGATTAGCTTCTGCGAATCCATTCTTTTGAGCAAGCTTTAATGCCTCATCAAAAGATAAGCCATCCTCATCCATCTTAGTTAATATATAATTTGTAGTACCATTTAAAATACCATAAATATCATTAATATCATTTACTTTAATATTATCAATTAAAGTACGAATAACAGGAATTCCTCCACCAGCAGATGCCTCAAAACAGAATGATGCATTATTTTCATGTGCCAAATTAATGAATTCCTCTAAGTGATTACTAACAACCTCTTTATTAGCAGTAATAACACTTTTACCACTCTTTAAGCATCTAGTAATTACTTCATATGGAACATCATGTCCACCTAATACTTCTACTACGGCTTCAATTTCATTATCATTGATAATATCATCAATGTTAGTAACAAGCTTATCACCTAATAGATCCTTCTTAATAGGTAAGTCAAATACCTTCTTAATTTCACAATTATATGACTTATCTAATTGTTCAATTAGAGTATATACACCTCTACCAATTGTTCCATAGCCAAACAATCCTAATTTCATAAATAATTCTCCCCTTTATTTATACAAATTGATTTTAGCAAAAATCTATATTATTTTCAATTATTTTAATAATTATTTCAATTAAATTGAAATTTAAAGAATATTATTAATCAAAAACAATCATTTCACCAATTAAATCAATTTTTAAGCTATTAAATATTTCCTCTTCTCCAACAAATTTAATTCTAATTCCATTAACAAATAAATTAGAATCTGAATTCATATATGCAATATGGATTCCATATCCATCTACACAACATGAAGTTGAAATTTTAATTTCTACAGTATTAAGATTTGATTCATTTAAATTTTTAGTGAGGTAATTCTTCGCTTTTTCTGATATTTGCATATTATTCCTTAATTAAATTTCTAACTTCGTCAAATTTTATTTTTGATTTATCTAATAAAGTAGCATTACCTAATACAACTACATTACTATTTGCTAAAGCTTCCTTATACCACTTAGACATATTCTTTAAATCATCTAAGCTAGCATTTAATAATTGGCTTCTTAGCTTCTTTCTATATTCAAAATCAGAACCTTTAAAATATAATAAAGCAGCAGTTCTAGACATATCTCTTACATGCTCAACAGCTTGAGCATTACCAATAGCGCCAATCTTATATTCTAATAAATCAGCCTCTGTTGCCTCTAAATTATCAATAAATTTATCAATTTCACCATAAACATTATATGTTCTATCGATATTTGGATCTCTATATGATGTAAATCCAATTTCACCTTGAGGTAATACTTGCATCATACAACCATAAGCTCCACCTAACACTCTAACATTTTGCCATAAATAATCTAAAGATAGGGCATTTTCAAGTACAAATGAAGCACCATTATATTCACCACTAAATTTACCTACTCTAGCTACATAATTAACATTATATGTTGTCTTAATAGCTTCATTCTTAGGATTTGGAATAAATTTTTCCTTATCATATTTAGCATTTGAATTTAATTCATTATAGAACTTTTTAGCATTTAATCTTGCAATAGCTAAGATTTCATCGTTACCACAAATATCTACAGCAAAATTATCTTTACCAAAGACATTTTTCATATTATCTAAATCTTTAATTAAATCATTTACACAAGCATCAAAATTATCATTTAAATATTTAATAAAATCTAAATATGAAATACCTATAGTATTATCTTTTACATTAAATTGATAATCAATGTAAGATAAAGCTCTTGTTAAGGCTACGACATGACCTCTTCCTACAATACTATTTTCTAAGCCATTTCTAATTTCAGCTAATCTCTTCTTTAATCTATCTGTATCACTAAAATTAGTGTTTTTAATTACATTTAATAATAAATTATTAGCTAATTCTATCTTATCCTTTAAGCATGAGAAAGATAATACTATATAGCATTTTGAATTACCCTTAACATCAGTTAATGGTAATACTTCAATACCAATACCACCTAATTCATTTAAAATGATTTGATTAATTTCAAAATATGAATATTTATCAGTATTCATTTGTCTTACTAATGAACTATATAAAGCAAGTGATTTCAAATCAGAACTACTAATATTAGAAATATCAAATACATATCTTACATAAGCAATATCATTTGTATGATATTTAGAATATAAAACCTTATATTCTTCATTAAATACTTCTAATTTATATTCCTTTGGATTTGGATCTAAATCTTTAAGTTCAAGCTTTGGAAGAGTTGCTAATTCCTCTTCTGTTGATTCTTCACTTTGATATTTTTCTAAATCATTATTCATCTTAATAAGTTCATCAATTTGATTCTTAGTTAATGATTTCTTATATAAAGCTAGCTTTTCTTTTAATTCTTGATCTTTCTTAGTCTGATAATCTAATGTAGGAATTAATTTAACAAATGATTTATGATTATTATTTAAAAGATAATTATCGATAATATCTTCAAAATATCTTGTATTTAATAAATCATTCTTTAATTCTTTATAAATCTCTAATGATTCTAATCCCATAAATGGTTCATTATCATCATATAACCATGTAGTTAAACCTGAAATTTGAATCATTAAACCCTTAGGCCAAGATGCGCTAAATAATTTTTCTCTATTTTCAAATTCAGTATGATTGATTAAAGATAATATAGAATCCTTATCTACACCATTTCTTACTAAATCATATAAATATGAATCAATAACATCTATTAATTGTTCTTCATATTTAGCCTCTGAACCTTGAACTAAAATAGAAACAAATGGTTGTAATAATTCAGGCTCAAAGCTTGCGCTTACGCTAGATGCGATACCTAAAGATTGAATCTTTTCTTTTAATTTCGCACCAGGAATATTAAATAATGATTCAATTAAAATACCAGTTGCGATAACTAATTTAGAATCTAAGATTGTTGGTAAAACAGTATTATAAGATAGATATGATTTCTTCTCT
>JAILPD010000094.1 GCA_024690445.1 Acholeplasmatales bacterium | reverse complement strand
TAATATAATTTCGGATTATTTAAGTATAACTTAAATGGGAGGGATAAAAATGGCTAAGGAAGCAGCATATAATGATGAATCCATACAAGTCTTAGAAGGTCTTGAACACGTTAGAAAAAGACCTGGTATGTATATCGGTTCTACAGATGAAAGAGGATTACATCATTTAGTTTGGGAAATTGTTGATAACTCTGTAGATGAAGCTTTAGCTGGTTTTGGTAGAGAAATAGTAATTACAATCAACGAGGATAATTCCATTACTGTTGAAGATTCAGGACGTGGTGTACCATGTGGTATGCACGCAACTGGTAAAAATACAATGGAAATTATTTATACAAAGCTTAATGCTGGTGGTAAATTTGGTGGTAATGGATATAAGACATCAGGTGGTACACACGGTGTAGGTGCATCTGTTGTTAATGCCTTATCAACTTATATGGAGGTTACTTCATATAGAGATGGTAAAATCCATTCTATGAGATTTGAAAATGGTGGTAAGGATGTATCTCCAGTAAAAGAAATTGGAACAACTAGAAGAACAGGAACAACTGTTACTTTTAAACCAGATCCAATGATTTTTACAACTACTGTTTATAATTATGACACTATTAAAAATAGAATAAGAGAAAGTGCATTTTTAATTAAAAATTTAAAAATGACTTTAAAGGATAAGAGAAGTAAAAAGGAAGAATCATTTGTATACGAAAATGGTATTTCAGAATATGTAACATTTATGAATATGGGTAAAAAGCCTACTCATCCAGTTGCATATTTTGAAGGTGTATATGATGTACCTGATACTAAGGAAAAAATTGAGGTTGAGGTTGCACTTCAATTTGTTGATTCATATACTGAAGTAATTGGATCATTCGTTAACAATGTCAAGACTACAGATGGTGGTTCTCATGTTACAGGCTTTAAGAGTGCTTTAACTAAGGCATTTAATGATTATGCACATAGTGCTAGATTAATTAAGGATAAGGATCAGTTAGAAGGTGCTGATATTAGAGCTGGCTTAACAGCAATTGTATCAGTTAGAATTGGTGAAAAGATTCTTGAATTTGAAGGACAAACTAAGGGTAAACTTGGTACTCCAGCTGCTAAAAATGCTGTTGATGCAGTATTAACTGAAAAACTATCTTATTTCTTAGTTGAAAATAAAGAGGTAGCTAATGCTATTGTTGCTAAAGCATTAAAAGAAGCACAAGCTCGTGAACAAGCTAGAAAAGCTCGTGAACAGGCTCGTATGGATAAAAAGGATAAGGGAGAAAAGAATATTTCTGCAAAACTTGCTCCTACATCTGAAAAGAATAAAGAAATTAATGAATTATACCTTGTAGAGGGAGATTCAGCCGGTGGTTCTGCAAAGCAAGGAAGAGATCGAAGATATCAAGCCATCTTACCTTTAAGAGGCAAGGTGTTAAATACTGAAAAGGCTAATGCTGAATCTGCTTTAAAGAATGAAGAAATCGCAACAATGATTTATACAATTGGTGCTGATTATGGTGTTAATTTCGATTTAAAGAAATGTAATTATAAAAAGATTATCATCATGACAGATGCCGATGATGATGGTGCTCATATTCAAGTATTATTATTAACATTCTTCTTTAGATATATGCGACCTTTAATTGAAGATGGTAGAGTATATGTAGCTATGCCACCTTTATTTAAGGTAACAAAACGTGGTAAGAAGGAAGAAATAAAATACGCTTGGAGTATTGAAGAAAAGGATAAAATAGTTGCTGAGGCAAAATGTCAAACTATTATTCAGCGTTACAAAGGTTTAGGTGAAATGAACGCTGAACAATTATGGGAAACAACTATGAATCCGGAAACCAGAACTTTAGTTCAAGTTAAGCTTGAGGATATGACTGAGGCAGAATCTCAAATTGAAATTCTAATGGGTTCTGATTCAGCTAGAAGACGTGATTGGTTAGAAAACCACGTATCATTTACTTTGGAGGAGGAATAATATGGCAAAGACACCACTTTCAAAGAAATTAGATGTTTTCTTAAATGAAAAATTTGAAGAATGTAAATTAGAAGAGGTTGTTGGAGATAGATTTGGTAGATATTCTAAATATATTATCCAAGAAAGAGCTATCCCTGATATTAGAGATGGTTTAAAGCCTGTTCAAAGAAGAATTCTTTATGGTATGCATGCCTTAAAGGTTACATCAACAGCTCAATATAAAAAGTCAGCTCGTATCGTTGGTGAAGTTATGGGTAAGTATCACCCACATGGTGACTCATCAATTTATGAGGCATTAGTAAGAATGTCTCAAAGCTGGAAAATGGGTGTTGAATTAATTGATATGCACGGTAATAATGGTTCAATCGATGGCGATGGACCAGCAGCCATGCGTTATACTGAAACAAGATTATCAAAG
>JAILPD010000066.1 GCA_024690445.1 Acholeplasmatales bacterium | reverse complement strand
TTTTGTTCAAATACTTAAAAGAAGGTGAATCAAATATGAAAAAAATATTATGTTTATTATTAATTTTTGTATCTTCATTGTCATTATTTTCTTGTAAATCTAGTCAAAGTATTAAGGATTTGGAACTTGAGCATGAACTAGAATTTGGTGGAGTTTATCTAAAAATAACAATAGATGACTTTAATAATAAAGGATTTGCTTATGGTGATAGTGTCAATGTTGAATTCACTAATGGTTATAAGGTAGAAGATATACCTTATTACAATGGATATTATGTCGATGCAGGCGAGACATTACTTGTTGGTTATCCTGGATATGATTATGTTAAATTAACACTTAATTATGGTGATGATTATTGGGACATAGCTAAATTAAAAGAAAATGATTTAGGTTCAATTATCCTAAATCAAAAAGGAAAATATAAAGATATTCAAAATACAATGAATATCCAATACGAAGATGAAAGAAGTAAATATACAACTGATGAGGAATTTGCCAATTATAGAGTCATGGAAGTGGGTAATTTAAAGAATAACATTCTATATAGATCTGCATCTCCATGTGATAATAAGCATAAGAGAGCTCATTATGTAGATACTTTAATGGCTAATGATGGAATTAATTTCGTTATGAACTTAGCTGATACTAAAGAAAAAATAGATGGGTATATTGCAAAAGATGATTTTGATTCACCATATTTCTTATCCTTGTATCAAAGAAATGCCTTTTTATTAACGGCTTCATACAACGAAAAAATAGTTCCACTTGCGATGAATATGAATTATAAATCTGATGATTTTAGAGGAAAACTAGCTGACGGATTCAAACAAATGTTAAATTTTGAAGGTCCATATTTAATTCATTGCCAAGAAGGAAAAGATCGTACAGGTTTTGTATGCATCGTATTAGAGGCGCTTTGTGGAGCTACTTATCAAGAATTAGTTGATGATTATATGTTAACTTACAAGAATTATTATCGTATTACAAAAGATAGTGATTCTTTAAGATATAACATCATAAAAGAAAGAAACGTAGACGCAATGCTATGCTTCTTAGTTGGTGATGAAAATGCAGTTTTAAATGATATGAATTTCTCATCATATATCCGTAATTATTTAATTAATGGTGGTATGAACGATGAAGAAATAAATGCTTTAATTTCATTATTAACAAATTAAAAGTTAATTAGATGGCGCTCATAAAAAAATCATATATCTTTGATTTTATATCAGGAGCTTCATCGTAAACTGCATGTCCGTAGTTTTCATAAATTATTATTTCAGAATTCTTGATTTTATCATTTAGTAATAATGAATCAGTGTAATCAATAAGTTTGTCATCTTTAGAACAAATTATTAATGTTTTAGTTTTGATACATTGAATTTTATCTGAAATATCGAATCCATTTAATGCTTTGCATTCTATAATAAATCTTTCAATATCTTCTTTTGTTAGAGATTTAGAATAAGCATTAAGACTATCTTTTAGTTGAATATAAGATTCATCTGAATAAACAACTTGGCAAAATAAATCTAGCATTTTATTTAACTTGTTAGCTAATGCTAGATTTATTATTTTGTCAAAAATTTTAATAGTTTTAGAATTAACAAAAGAAGTGGTTGAGTTAATATTAAGTTTTACTATTAAATCAGGTCTTTTAATTGCTATTAATTGGGCAATCATTCCACCTTGAGAAGTTCCAAATAGATATATATCTTTTAGATTTAGTCCATCTATTACTTTAATCATGTCATCTGCCATATCAAATATACTATAATTATTAGGCATATTATTTATTCTATCAAATACATAAACTTTAAAATCATCATTGAATAATTTGTAAGCATTTATAATTAAATTTTCTGACTCCATAACGCTTTGGACGCTTACACCAGGTATAATTATCATATTTTTATTACCTGTACCAAATTCAAAATATTTCATTTCTATTTTTTCGTTTTTGTATAAATTAATCATAAAATATAATTCTCCTATTTATGTGATTTAATTATTATTATACTATTATTTTTGCATATATTTTGCAACAAGAATTTGGTATATCAAGAAAGTTAAATAAGTAGTATAATTATAATATAATTATAAGTGATGAAGAAAGGATTTACTATTGTGACATATGGAAAATAAAGAGACACAACAATACAATACAATCTGTGGCTTAACTAATGAAGAGGTTAAGGAAAGAACAGAAAATGGATTAGTAAATAAATCCACTAAGAATAATGAAAAAACTATTGGTCAGATAGTATTTCATAATGTCTTCACGTTCTTTAACACAATATTAATTATTATTGCCATTACTTTTTTAATATTTATTATTTATTTATATTCTACTGGTAATGCGGCAGTTGTTGATAAACATTTCGGTTTTTCAAAATTTGTATTTTTGATTCCAGCAGTAATGAATATTACCATTGGTACAATTCAAGAAATTCATGGTAAAAAAGTATTAGACGGTCTAAAAATAATTACTTTAGCAAAAAGCCGTGTATTAAGAGATGGAAAAGAAGAAACAATTAATGCCGACGAAATAGTAATGGATGACATAGTATTACTTAAAGCAGGAGAACAAGCTACTGCTGATTTTGTGCTAATTGAAGGTTATTTACAAGTAGATGAATCTAATCTTACAGGTGAATCAGATTATATAAAAAAATATCCTGGTGACAAAATATTTTCTGGATCATCAATCATTGTTGGAGATGCTAAGGTCAAGACAATAGCAGTTGGTGATGATACATTTGCCCAAAGTATATCTTCTAAAGTTAAATCAATGGAAAGACATAAATCAGAACTTATGTCAAAAATAATGCTAATTATGAAGGTTTTAGCTGTATGTTTAGTAGTAGTAACTATTACTATCATAGTTTCAATGATTATTAAGATCCAAAAATATGGTGCTGACGCTTCTTTATGGGATGGTATGGAAATGAGCATTTCTGATCCTGTATCATGGGCTCGTATTATGATTACGGTTGGATCATTTGCAGTAGGTATTATGCCTTCTGGTTTAGTTTTAACTACATCTGTAACATTGGTATTATCTATTGCATCTTTATCTAAAAAACAGACATTAATTCAGGAATTATATTCATTAGAAAATTTATCTAGAGTCGATGTAATTTGTTTAGATAAGACTGGTACATTAACTGATGGAACAATGAAAGTGTGTGAAACAAAGAGATTTACACATTTAGAATATATTTACGATAATATTAGGAATTTGCTTGGTGTAAGTGGATCTAAGAATCAAACTGCAGAAGCATTGTTCAATGAATTTGGTGAAAATACAGATGTTGAATACCAAGAATTAATTCCGTTTTCAAGTGAGCATAAGTCATCAGGACTAATCTATAAGAATGGTGATAAACTTTTGCTAGGTGCGCCAGAATATTTATTGGATAAAGATGATGAAAGATTAGAATTTGTAAATCAAAAGGCGAGTGAAGGAAAAAGAGTATTAGCATTTAAATTAAATGATGAGCTTTTGGCCTTCTTTGTAATAGAAGATCAGATAAGAAAGAGTGCAAAGGATACTTTGGAATTCTTCAAGGATAATGGTGTTACAGTTAAGGTAATATCAGGAGATAATCCATTAACTGTAAGTAAAATTGCTAAAACATGTGGTGTAGAAAATGCTGATAAGGCTATTTCTTTAGAAGGAGTTAGCTTAGAAGATATTCCTTCACTAGTTGAGGAATATACAATATTTGCTAGAGTATCTCCTGAACAAAAGGAAGCTATTGTTAAAGCCTTACAAGAAAAGAAACATAAGGTTGCTATGACAGGTGATGGTGTAAATGATATTTTAGCTTTAAGAAGAGCTGATTCATCAATTACATTTGCTAAAGCAACTGATGCAGCTAAATCTGTTTCTGATGTTGTTTTAATGGATAATGATTTTTCACATTTAAAGGATGTTGTTGCTCAAGGAAGAAGAGTTATTGGTAATATTTCTAGAACATCAATATTATTCTTAATGAAGTCATTTGCGATATTATTCTTAGCATTTGCTTTAATACCATTAAAAAAGGGTCAAATGTGGTACACAATTGAAAATGCATATATGCTTGAATCAGCAGTTATTGGTACTGGTGGTTTTGTACTTTCACTTGAATTTAGTAAACGACCAATTAAGGGTTCATTTACTAAGAATATAATAGCAAAAGGTATAGCCGCTGGACTTTTAGCCATGATAGCAATTGTAATTTCTATTCAGGCATTTACTTTGCCATATAGTTTGGGATATGAGCCTTGGATTAGGGAAGAAAATGTAAAAACTATGATTTCAATTCTTTTAACATTATCCGGATTAGTAGTAGCATTTACAATGTGTTTGCCATTTACAAAATATAGATTGTTTGCTTTCATATTGATTATATTAACTGCCGTTTCATTGGCGTTTATCTTACCTACATCATTTGTTGGTGGCATGCCTACAAACGCGGCTATGTTTGGTTATGATTCATCAAAGGGTCAAACAGTCTTTGATTCGCGATTTATGCATGAATTTATGCAGCCATGGAATTCTATTCCTATTCAGAATTTATTTAGTGATAAATATAATTTTATTATTTTAGGAATATTCGTATTTGCAGCTCTTCCTATATTCTTCGGAGCTATTGAGTTCATAAATAAGAAGATATTAAAGAATGATGATGGTATTATCGATCAGTTTATTAATGATCCTAAGCGCCTTACTCTTAAAGAAAAGAAGCTAGAGTGGAAAAAAGCAAGAATTGAAACTAAGCAAAGAAGAATAGCAGAAAGATTAAAAAATAAAAAGTAGCATTGTATAAGGGGAAGTAAAAACAACTAATTAGTTTTGATAGCCCCTTATTAAATTATCTCTATAGGGTTTTAGTTTTATAGACATTATAAAAAAAATATTATAAAATATTTTTAATATATGCAAATACATTTGGTATTGGAGGAATCAACATGATAATAGATATTAGTGCGAATGGAAATGAATTAAATGTTGTACTAAAGGGTAGATTAGATACTAATACAGCCCCTGAACTTGAAAGTGCAATCGATGGAAAACTTGTATGTGTTAAGACTTTAAATTTATTATTAAAAGAATTAGATTATATATCAAGTGCTGGATTAAGAGTTTTACTTGTTTTACATAAGACAATGACTGCAAATGGAGGAAACTTAATTGTAAATAATCCTAAAGATGAGGTACTAGAGGTATTAGACATGACAGGCTTTTCTACATTCTTAACTATAAAGGAGTAAGCCTATGGATGAACATTGCACATTAATATTAGAACAATATTATAAAAATCAAAAATTATATAACAAAATAAAAGAGATAATCATTAATAAGCTTCAGGAATTTGTTAATAATTCAGGTACCATTGTAAATAGTATTGAAGGTCGTATTAAAGCATATGATTCACTGAAGGGAAAGCTTGAACGTAAGGGATATAAATACAGTGATATTTTTGATATTACGGACATTGTTGGTGTAAGATTAGTTACATTCTATATGGATGAAATCGATAAATATGCCGCATTAGTTGAGAAAAGCTTTGTTATTGATTGGGAAAACTCAATTGATAAAAGAAAGATGTATAACATTGATGAATTTGGTTATATGTCACTACATTATATTGCTAAAATTCCTAAAGAAATGTATTTTGATCCTGAAATGCCAGAACTTAACGATGTAAGATTTGAAATTCAAATTAGAAGTATTCTTCAACATGCTTGGGCAGCAGTTCAACATGATACAGGATATAAAACTGATATTGAAATGCCACGTGAATATATGCGTTCATTTATGCGTTTAGCAGGTTTATTGGAATTAGCAGATGAAACTTTCTGTAATATAAGAAATTCAATTGAAGATTATAGAAGAAGGGTAAAACAAATCGTTAAAGATGGAACATTAGATGAACTAGAATTAAATGGTGATTCCTTTAAAGCATATATCGAAAATGGTGGATTCGATGATTTAAATAAGAGGATTGCCACAATTAAAAATATGGAAATTGAGGAAGTTAATTTATCTAATTTTCTTAAGGTATTTAAATCATTTGGCTTTAAGACATTAAAGAATTTGGATGATTTTATTCGTCAATATAGTGATTTGGCTTATGAATTTTCTATAAGACAGTTTAGTGGTAAAGATATTGACATTATTACAAACGCTACTGGTCCTTTAGCATTATCAGTTGTATTTGTTTTATCTAAAGATATGGGTGAAAATGTAGTTAGATTAGTGTTAGATGCCATTTATGGACAAAGAAAAATGAACGAAAGGATGGCTTCTAGATTAACTAATATAGGCAGAAGTATGGGCCTAATTAAGGGAAGTGATAGCATTGAATAATTACGAATTAATTGATAAGGCTATCACTTATGCTACAAAGCATCATGAAGGTGTCTCTAGAAAAGGCAAAAAAATCCCTTATATTTTACATCCGCTTGAAGCGATGAGTGTAGTTGCAACTATAACTGATGATAATGAGCTAATAGCCGCAGCCGCACTTCATGATTTAATTGAAGATACTGATGTAACATATGATGATATAAAATTAGAATTTGGAAAAAGAATAGCTGATATTGTAAATGAAGAGTCTGATAATACTCTTCCTAATTATGGTAATTTAGGCTGGAAGGAAAAAAAGGCCTTAGCATTAAATAGATTAAAAAATGCTAATCTTGATGTAAAAATAGTGGCTCTTGGAGATAAATTATCAAATATAAGAGCTATTCATAATGATTATTATTTAATTGGTAATGACATTTGGAATAGATTTCGTGAATCTAATCCATCTTCACATAAATGGCGCTATATGGAGCTAGTAAAATGCTTTGATGGGTTAAAGGACACAAACGCCTATAAAGAATTTGAATGGTTAGTAAAAGATACTTTTAAAGGGATAGAATAATATGGAAAACAGTTATTTAACTAAAGAAATTTATGACCAAAACGAAACAGATGCTAATAAAGGTCTTGCTAAAGGCTGCTTTTTTGCTTCGCTAGCTATTTTATTAGCCTGGATCTTTTATTTGACTGGTGTTTTTGAAGCGTCACAATATACATCAGTTTTAGTTAATATTTCATTTCCTATATTGGTTGTGTGGTTAGGCACAAGTATTTTTTATATAGATTCTAAATATATTAAAAAAAGACAATTTAAATATTATTTAATTGTCCAATTTGTTTTGGCTACCGCAATACTAAATGTTTTACTTCCTAAACACGGAGTATTAATGTGGGCTGCTTGTATATTAGTAGTTAACCATTATTTTAGTCCAAAGTTAACGTTATTTACTTTTATTTTAGTTTCAATAACAATGTTCATAGCAATATATATGGGAATGTTCTTGGGAGAATGGGACGCCAATTTATTAAATGGTGCGTATTATATTGAGTTAGATGGTGTAAAAATAAATGTTGATGAAGCAACAATAGGTCAAAGAATTAGATACATTAATTTCCTAAAAAGCCAAGGAGATAATAGATATCTTAAGGTTTTTGTATATTATTATTTACCTAGATTTTTAACATTAGCTATCATTTCTAATGTTGGTTATGGTGTTTCAAAAAGAAGCTTAAGATTATTAATGCTTGAATCTAAAACAACAAAAGAAAAGGAAAAGATGCAATCTGAGCTTAATGTTGCAAGTGAAATTCAACAATCAGTATTACCTAAGGATGATAAGAATGATGAGAATATCTATGGAATGATGGAAGCCGCTAAAGAAATAGGTGGAGATTTCTATGATTATTTTTATGTTGATGACTCGCATTTAGCACTAGTTATTGGTGATGTTTCTGGAAAAGGTATTCCAGCCGCGTTATTTATGATGAAAACAGAAACATTGATTAAATCATTAACTATGTCTTTTAGGGATGATACATCTTATATAATGACTAGAAGTAATATTTCATTATGTAATAATAACGACACTAATGTGTTTGTTACTTGCTGGCTTGGTATCTTAAATTTAGTAACAGGTGAATTAAAATATACTAATGCTGGTCATAATAAGGTATTAGCTATCTTAGATGGCACACCCAAGTTTTTAGAGGGAAAACCAGGTGTTGTACTTGGGGCATTTGATGGTTCTAAATACCGCGAAGAAAAGATAACATTAGCTAAAGGCGATAAGTTATTATTATATACTGATGGTGTAACTGAAGCTCATAATATAAATAATGAATTATATGGTGAGAATAGATTATTAAGATTTGCTAAAAATAATAAGAATCATAATCCTGAATCTTTTGTAGTTTCTTTAAAAAAGGATATCGATAGCTTCTCATTAGATTGTGAACAGTTTGATGATATAACAATTTTGGCATATAAATTTGAAGATGTTAAATCTATTGTAGAAAGTAGAGCATTTGAAGCAGATGTGAAAGAATTAGATAATCTATTTGATTATGCATCTAGTTTATTAAAAGTACTAGAATTCTCTAAAAAGGATATTGTTATGATAAATACAGCATTAGAGGAAATATTTGTAAATGTTGCTCATTATGCTTATTCAGAAAAAGAAAAAGGTACTGTTACAATAACATTATCTAAAACAAATGATAATGTTACATTTGTATTTAAGGATAGTGGTAAGCCATTTAATCCACTAGAACTTAGAGATCCTGATATTACCGCTTCAAGTGATGAAAGAGAAGTCGGCGGTTTAGGTATTTTCATGGTAAAGAAGATAATGGATGAAGTTCATTATGAATATCAAGATAACCAAAATATATTAACATTAGTAAAATACAAGAAATAAGCAGTAATTTGTTTTAAAAAAATCATATGAAAGGTGGTGTTATTTTGAGTATTAGTGCATGTTTTAAATACATTAAAAAGATGTTATTAGCGCTATTAATAGCTACTTTATTAATAGTTTTAACAGCATGTAAAAATGTTGAAAGTAAAATAATGCATTTTGCATCATATAAGACAACTGAAAAAGTACCATATGATATCTACTTTGATGATGCCTATTTTAATAATCCAGCAAGTGAATATAATCCTCACTTAGCTTCAGCAAGTGCTTGTTTAGCACTAGCAGGATTTTCGGCAACTTCAAATGATGATTTTACAAATGCTGATGTGAATGCTAAAGAATTATTTAGCACATTAGGTTTTAAGAATTATTTAGTAAATCCATATGGTACCTCAAAACCAACATCATCATCATTTGGTGTTTTTATTGCAAGTAAATCATATGATGATTATACATTAATAGGTATTACAGTTAGAGGCTCTGGATATTTAAATGAATGGGCTAGTAATTTTAAACTTGGAAATAATGAAGATTTTGCGGAAGGCTTTTTTGAAGCATCTGAAATCTATTTAAATTTCTTAAAGAAATATATTGATGATTATTCAATCACAGGAAATATTAAAATATGGACTGCTGGTTATTCTAGAGGTGGTGCGGTTGTTAATTTAGCATCAGGTAGAATAGATGATGGACTAGTAAAAGGAAAAAATATAATTTCTGAAAATGTCAATTATACTAAAGATGATATTTATTCATACTCATTTGAACCACCTGCTGGAAAAATAGTTAAATCAGATGATGAGGATATATTTGAAAAGGGTGAAAACTATTCTAATATATTTAGCATAATTAATTTAAATGATCCTGTCCCATTTGTTGCCCCTTATGGCTTTTCATTTATACGATATGGCACTGATATGTTTTTACCTGATATTATTACAGATTTAAATTATCAAGATCATATCGATTTAGTTAAGAAAAGAATGTCCAAGCTAGATAATGCAAGTCTAGTAGGAGAATATAAGCTAGATAAATTTAAGGATGAATCTACGATTTCATTTTTAAATAAATTTAAATCTCCATACATAAATGTGACACCATATGTCTATTTAAATGACTTAATTCCAGTTGTATGTTCTTCAATTGGTAGTAAAGAAGAATATGTTGAGAATTTACAGGGTACATTAATGGAATTGTTTGATTTTTTATATTCACATATATCACCTAAAGAATCAATAATTAATTTAGGTATTGATATGGGAAAATCATTACTTATTAATGATGCAGATGGTGTTGTTTTATATGATTTACAAAATAACATAGGTAGTTTTAGAAAAGATTTTGAGCCTTTATTATTTATGGCTTTAAAGAAAATAGATGTGGATTTAACAAAAGAAGATTTTAAAAAATTAACTTATGCATTAGTATCATTATTTACTGGAATATTATTCTCAGATGATGGATTTGTAAAATTAAGAAGTCTAATAAATATGGAAAATATCGGAATATTAGGTAGTGCTCATATTCCTGAAATCTTATTAACTCATATTACATCATTAGATGATAATTATGATTCATCAGGTTTAACTGTAAAGAATTCATTCAATATTATTCGAATGAGTGCTGATTCAGAATTTGAACTAGAAATATCTGGTGAAAAATATGTTTATTTTGAAGATGGTAATATTGTATCAAAATTTGTAATGAAAAAAGAAATGGATGAATATGTAATATATATTCCTTCAAATACTGATTTTAAGATTAATTCAAATGGTCACTATAGTTACGACTTATATAGTCATAATAATAGTTACCTAAATGATAGATTAATCGAATCTGTTAGTATGTAGGAAGGAGGTCTATTATGGAAGAAGAGAAAAAAGAAGTTTTATTACTTCAAGCACCTCCTTTAGAAGATATTTCATATAATGAATTTCTTTATAATAAAAGAATTGAACTTGGATTTAGTAGACGTAAATTTGCTAAGCAATTAAAAATTTTTAGATTCCGTTATAAGTTAATTGAAAATGGATATATTAAGCCAACAAAAAAGGATGTTAAAAAAATATCTGAATATTTTGATATAGATTTCAATTACTATCTAGAAGGAATTAGAAGTTATCCTAAAAAATTAGATGATGAAAAATATAATCCTATTTCTAATTTTATGTACCATATGTTTACAAAAAAGTGGTTAAGGATTACATTTTTAGTAATAGCAATATTGAGTGTATTATATACGATTGCTGGTTTTGTTATTTCTACAACATATGATTATCAAAAAACTTATCTTCACGATGATAAGGTAGTAGAATTAAAACAGGCTATCATGGATAAGGGTAATTCTAATTTCTCTATTAATACTTTTAGCTTTCCTACTGTAAGTCAATTATATAAATTAGAGAATGGAAATGAAAATGCCGTTATTTTTGATTCGAGTTATAATGAAAAAATGTTAGATTTTTCCTTTAGGGAAATATATTGGTACGATCATTATCGTTTCTCAATTACTATTTCCGATTATAATGTATCGTCATATACGCTTATGGTTAATGCCTTTAATTATGATACATATGAAAGTGATTTTTTTAGTGTTTTTGTAGTTGATGGTGAATTAGTTGTACTTTCAGAGACTGAAATGGCAACAGTAGCTAAAGGCATTATCGAAAATATGGATATTAATTCTGATTTTACGACTTTATTTCATGATGAGTTAGGATTAGATGTATCTTTTGATACTATTATGACATCAATAAATAATACAAGACAGAAGTATTCTAGCGTAGTTAATGTTATTGGTTCAGTTGCATTTTTGACATTATTTTTATCTTTTGTTTTTGTATTCTTGTCATTTTTTGCGTGGATTTATCAAAAGGAAAAGAATGAAATACATTCATTTAGTCATAGCGATGAATTATTAGAATTAAAATGTAAAAACCTTGATGCGAAGAAGGATATTAAAATATTCCCATTTATTCCAGAGACACTTGTTAGATTAGTAGCATTCTTATTTATTTTTTTGGGTGCGCTTCGAATATTAATGCTGTCATTAAATGTGGCATCATATTCAGCAGAGAGTATGGAAATAGCACGACAATTATTCTCTATTCAAATGCTTGGTATGTTCTTAGTATTCTATATTAATTTCGATATATTTATGAAAGATAATAGAATATTTAGAAACATAGTGTTATATCCATTAATATTTTTAATGATTTATTTGGTTGAAGGATATTTATTAACTAATATAACAGCTGAACAATCAGTTATTTCTTATGCATTAGATAAATTTACTTTCCCTAATCCATTCGCAACGGCAACATTCTACTTTTTAATGATTTTGTTCTTATTCTTAACTCCAAGTTTTATTAATACTAAGAAGAAGCTTATTATTTTTAGATCGATGACAATTATTCCAATTTTATTGATTATATTGTCATTCATATTTGGTCATAGTGATGTATTATTTGGTTTTAAATTCACTAGCTACTGGACAAAATTATTATTTATTGGAGATAGAATAACAATATCTATATTAGCTATTTTATATTTAATATCATTATTCTTCTTAAGATTACATTATAAGAAGAAGTATGGTGAAGAAAAAGCCTTTAGATATTTTAATGGTAACAGATATATTTTTACAAAGAATCTTATCGCTGCTGGATTAATAGTAATAATTTGGATATTTGAAATGATATTTAGTGGTAATCAAACATTAAATAGTTTAGGTATTGGTCAAAATACTTCATTAATCATAATTGCTCCACTTGTATTGCTATATCATCCACATAAGAATAAGAGAAACGCTGTTTCTGATATTATTTTAATTTCTATTTATGGACTTGTTTTAACAACAGTTTATTTATCTGGTGTTGCTTTAGCACTACTAGGATTGTTCGCTTAATATTATTTAAAATGATGCTTGAATCTTTCGAGCATCATTTTTGCTTACATTTATAGATTGTTATAGAGTACATAAATATTTCGAGAAGAAAAAACATAATGATTTAGATAACTAATAAAAGCAGGATAGATAATATCCTGTTTTTTTGAAAAGTAAATAGACCGGCAATTGCTTGCCGGCCTATTTAAGAGAAGGAAAAATTATAGAGTAATTATAACATTAACCTCAGTAATATCTTTGTTATATGGAATTATCTTTCCATCAATTGGCTTGTTGTCGATTGTCATTTGATATTTGCCTGAAGCATTGTTAGTAATAGAAATATTGTATTTAATTCCTCTAAAGATTCTTGTTACTTGTGCATGTTTAATTTCTTTTGGTAAATGTGGATCAATCATTAATCCATCATAATCTGGTTTAATACCAAGGATTGCTTGACTTGCGGCATACATTGTCCAAGAAGCAGTACCTGTTAACCAGCTATTTTTAGCCTCCCCATAATTCTTGGCATCTCTTCCTGCAATAGTTTGAGAATAGATATATGGCTCTGTCTTATGTATTTCAGAAACATCCTCTAAGTATGCAGGACAATTTCTTCTATACACATCGAAGGCTCTTTCATTATTACCAATAACTGTATTTGCTATAACAATCCATGGGTTATTATGGCAGAATACTGATCCATTTTCTTTATATCCCATAGGATATGAAGAAACCTCACCAAGCTCGATATGGTATTCCTTATAACAAGGATGAAGGATTTCAACACCATAATCATTTGTTAAAATCTTTTCAACTGAATCTAGTGCTTTTTTACCAAAACCTAAATCCTCACCAATTCTAGCCATTGTACAGAAGCCTTGTGGTTCAACAAAGATTTGACCATCCTCGCATTCGTGACTACCAACCTTGTTACTGAAGGCATCGTATGCTCGTACAAACCATTCGCCATCCCAACCATATTTAATAGTAGCGTCTTCAATAGACTTAACCTCAGATAATATCTTATTGGCTTCGTCTTTGTTACCAATATGATTTAGAATAGTAGCAAATTCCTTTCCATATAATACGAACATACCTGCGATAAATACTGATTCTGCCTTTCCTGATTCAAAATTAGAAGCAGTTTGGAAAGATTCACCTGGAGTCTTTGAGAAACAGTTTAAATTTAAGCAGTCATTCCAGTCTGCTCTACCAATTAATGGAAGACCATGTGGACCCTTGTGAGTAATAATATAATTTAGTGAAGCTCTTAGGTGATCAATAAGTGGCTTTTCAGAGCCTTCCTTATTATTGAATGGTGTTGGATCATTCAATATAGAATAATCACCAGTTTCTTTAATATATTGACTTGTCGCAGCTATTAACCAAAGAGGATCATCGTTAAAACCACCACCAATATCGGCATTACCACGTTTTGTAAGTGGTTGGTACTGATGATATGTAGAACCATCCTCAAATTGGATAGAAGCGATATCTTTAATTCTTTCTCTAGATTTTTCTGGAATTAGATGTAAGAAGCCCAATAAGTCTTGGCAGCTATCTCTAAAACCCATACCACGACCTGTACCACTCTCATAGTAAGATGCAGATCTTGACATATTGAATGTTACCATACATTGATACTGATTCCAGATATTGACCATGCGGTCAAATTTCTCATTATCTGATTTAACTTTTAATGTAGATAGAAGACTAACCCACTTAGTCTTTAAATCATTAAATGCTTTTAATACTTGTTCTTTTGTAGCATATTTCTTTTGTAATTCATATGCTTTTTCTTTATTAATGACATGTATTTTTTCCCATTTTTTATCTTCTTTATTTTCTACATATCCTGTTTGGAAAATGACAGTCTTTGATTCTCCTGGTTTAATTTCTAGATTAAACATATGAGAAGCAATAGGTGCCCAACCAGAAGCTACGCTATTGTAAGATGTCTTATTTAAAACAGCAGAAGGATCACACCAAGAATTATATAAACCCATGAATGTGTCTAAATCAGAATCAAATCCATCATGCTTAATATTAGTATGATAGAATGCATAGTGATCACGTCTTTCTCTGTATTCTGTTTTATGATAAATTGTTGAATCATCTACTTCAACTTCGCCAATGTTCCAGTTCCTTTGAAAATTGGTTTGATCATCGACTGCGTTCCATAAGCACCATTCAACTACACCATGCAAAGTAACCTTTTTTGTTTCTTTACTATTGTTAGTCAATGTTAGTTGATTGATTTCACATAAGTCATTTAGTGGGACGAAGCATAATAATTCACATTTTAAATTATTCTTTTCACTTTCAAATATAGAATAGCCAAGTCCATGTCTACACTTATAGCTATCAAGATTAGTCTTTAAAGGTAAGAAACCTGGATTCCATATTGTACCATTGTCATTGATGTAATAATATCTTCCACCGTAATCTCTTGGAACATTATTATATCTAAATCTTGTTATTCTTCGCAATTTGGCATCTTTAAAAAACATGTATCCGCCACATGTGTTACTCATTAAGCTGAAGAAGCCATCCTGACCATAATAATTAATCCAAGGTAACGGAGTATTGTAATTTGTTATAACATATTCATATTCCTTATCATCAAAATGTCCAAATTTCATATTAGCTCCTTTTTCCGAAAACGTTTAAGTAACTTCTAACTTAATAATAACACGATTTTTGCCAAAATCAATACTATTTTGTAAAGTTTTTTTAACAAAATTGTACGATATCTCGAATATCGACTTTTTTTTACAGCGTTTTTATGTTAAAATTACGTAAACGTTTAAGAGTTGATTATATCAAAAAAGAGAAAATGGTGATTATGATGGTTAAAATTAAAGATATAGCAGAAAAATGTGGTGTTTCAATAGCATCTGTAAGTAAAGCACTACATGGTTCTTCAGACTTAAACCCTAAAACAGCTGAATATATTAGAAATGTAGCAAGAGAAATGGGATATATTCCTAATGCTTCTGCTAGATTATTAAAAACAAATAGAAGTTATAATGTAGGAGTATTATTTGTTGATGGAACTTCATCAGGCTTAGAGCACGAATACTTTTCTGCAATTTTAAATTCAATTAAGGATGAAAGTGAAAAGCATGGATATGATATTACATTCATATCTCATCATTTTGGTAAGAATCTAGGTGGAGATTATCTTACCTTCTTTGAACATGCTAAATATCGTAATGTCGATGGGGTAATTATTGCATCTGTCGATTTTAAGGATCCTGAGGTAGTTGAATTAATTGAAAGTGACATTCCAACTGTGACTATCGATTATGTGTTTGATGGAAAATCATCAGTTGTATCTGACAATATTCAAGGTGTAAGAGAAATCGTTAATTACTTAGTTGAGTGTGGTCATAAAAAAATAGCATTTATTACTGGTGAAGATACATCAGTTACTAGAAATCGTATTTCAAGTTTTTATAAAACTTGTGAACAAAATGGAATAACTGTAAGAGATGAATATGTAAAAAGAGCAAGATATCATGTTCCAAAGGAAAGTGGTATAGCAACAAGAGAACTTTTAGCTTTAGAGGATAGACCTACAGTAATTATGTATCCAGACGATTATTCACTTCTTGGTGGTATTACAGAAATTGAAAAAGAAGGTTTATCTGTTCCAGATGATATTAGTATTGTTGGTTATGATGGTATTAAATTATCTAGATTATTAAGACCAGAGCTTACTACATTCGTTCAGGATTCAAAAGAAATAGGTATTCAAGCAACTAAAAAGCTTATTGAAATAATTGAAACTCCAAAAATTTCATTCTCAGAAAGTATTCCTATTCAAGGAAAGCTTCAAATAGGTAAAACAGTTAAATCTATAAAATAAATTAAAGGAGTAATTATGTTCGATTCAGGTTTTGTTTTTGGCGTATCAACAGCTTCCTATCAAATTGAAGGTTCAATCGATAAGGATGGCAAATGTAAATCAATATGGGATACATTTACAGCTAATAGGGATAATATTGCCGATAAAAGCGATGGTTCTATAGCTTGTGATAGTTATGTTAAATACAAAGATGATGTAAAAATATTGAAACAATTAGGAGTAAAATCCTATCGTTTTTCAATTGCCTGGACTAGAGTGATTACTGAAAAGAATAAACCAAATCAAAAAGGACTTAATTACTACATTAAGTTATGTAAAGAATTAATAAAGAACAATATAAAGCCATTAGTAACCTTATACCACTGGGATATGCCACAGTGGCTTGAGGATACAGGTGGTTTTTTAAATGACGAAATTTCTGATTATTTTGCTTATTATACTGATGTTGTGACTAAGGCATTAGTAGGATTAGTTGATAATTATATTACTATTAATGAACCTCAGTGTATTATGCAATTAGGGCATAGATTATGCGTACACGCACCAGGCGTAAAATATAATGATAAGGAAATGCTTAAGGCAATTCATAACATTTTGAAATGTCATGGAAAGGCTGTGAAAGTGATTAGAAATAATGTTCCTAATTCTAAGGTTGGCATAGCTCCATGTTCAAGACCAATGTGTCCGTCTGATAGAGATGATACTATCTTAGAGAAGAAGTGCTATGAAAAATATTTTGAGCTTAAAAGAGATTTTGAATTTCCTAATACTCTTTCTATTTATACAGATCCGATATTCTTAGGTGATTATCCTAAATCATACTATGAAGAATTTAAAGATATATTACCTGAAATTACAAAAGAAGATTTAGAATTAATTAATCAGCCACTTGATTATATTTATCAAAACTTTTATTCTGGGAATTATTATTCACTAGATAAAGATGGTAATCTAGTCAAAGATGAATTCTATTTTGGATATCCAGAAGGGAATATAGATTGGTTACAGGTTGTTCCTGAAACATTATATTATGGGCCTAAGTTCTTATACGAAAGATATAAAAAGCCAATTATTATTAGTGAAAATGGCTTTTGTAATAACGATATAGTATCACTAGATGGTCATGTTCATGATCCTGAAAGAACTGATTATATTAGGAGATATTTACAGGAATTAGAAAAAGTTTCAAAGGTTGTTCCTATCAAAGGATATTATTATTGGAGTCTATTTGATAACTTCGAATGGAGCTGTGGATTAAAGAAGAGATTTGGGTTAGTTTATATCGATTACCGTGATGGAAGAAGAATAAAGAAGGATTCTTTTAAGGAGTATAAAAAAATTTTTTCTAAGTGATTTTTGGCGATATATATAAAAAATTTATATATAATTTCGATAAAATGAAAGCGATTTTCGAAAACGTTTAAGTTTTTTATGAAAAAGTGTTTACAAACAAATTTTTTAGTGCTATCATACAAGTAGTGATTGACAAAAATATTTAAAATTTGAATACTGAGCAGAGAAAAAAGAATAAAAAAACCGAATATAAAGAAAACGCTTACGTAATTAGAGTCTCAGTGAAGGTTTAAATATGGTGAATCAATTTTCTATTCGTACTTAAACGTTTAAGTACAAACAAATATTTAAAACAATTTTTTCGGGAAAAAGGAGATCAAAGAGAAAATGAAAAAAAGAGTTTTAGGTTTAGGATTAGGAACAGTGTTGGCAGGAGTTACTTTAGCATCATTAACATCTTGTGCGCCATCTGACGTATTCCACATTTATGCTTGGAACCAAGAATTCCAAGGATTCTTCAATAAGTACTTATCTGATGAAAATAAGGATAAGGCAGATGCTGATAAGGATTTAGAAAAAGAATGGTATCACTTAGATGGTAAGGCAGTTAAGTGGACTATTGTTCCATCTGATGATGGTCAATATCAGGCAGCACTAGATGAAGCATTAGCTAATAACGCTAACGCAGGTACTTCTGAAAAGGTTGATATGTTCTTAGCAGAAGCTGACTACATTTTAAAGTATACAAATAGTACAGCAACTAAGGATATTTCTACAATCGGTGTTACATCAACTCCACAAATTTATAACTATACAAAGCAAGCAGCATCAGACGCAAATGGTAAGGTAAAGGGTGTATCTTTCCAATGTTGTCCAGCAGGCGTAATCTATCGTCGTTCAGTAGCAGCTGCATTATGGGGTGAAGGTAATGATACTCCTGAATATGTACAATCTAAGATTGATTCTTGGGAAAAATTTAATTCAGTAGCAGCAGATATGAAGGCAGCAGGTTATTATATGACTGCATCATTTGCTGAAACATATCGTGCATTCTCTAACAATACATCAAAGCCATGGGTTGATAAGGATAATAATTTACAATTAGATACACAGATTGGTTCATGGTTACAACAAGCAGAAAACTTCATGAGCAATGGATATACATTATCTGCAGGTATTTGGGAAGATGAATGTACTGCTCAAATGTATGGTTCTGGTAAAACATTCTGTTACTTTGGACCAGCTTGGTACTATAATTTCTCTATGAAGAACGCTCAAGATCCTGAAAAGGGATGTAATGGTGACTGGGGTCTAGTCGAAGGACCAGCTAAGTACTTCTGGGGTGGTACTTGGATGTTAGCTGCAGAAGGCGGCGATGATGACGCATTAGTAAAGAAGACTATGGAAGCATTCACTAATGACGAAAGTATTTGTAAGCAATTAGTATTAAAAGAAGGTCAATTCTCTAATAACCAAAAGGTTAATAAGGAAGTTTCTGACGAATATGATGCAAAGGGAACAGGTAATGCATTCTTAGGTGGACAAAATGATACTAAGGTATATCTAGAATTAGCTAAGGGTATTAAGTTCCAAAATCAAACAATTTATGATCAATATTGTAATGAAGGTTTACAGAACAAGGTTCAAGAATATCTAAAGGGTTCTGTAACAAGAGATCAAGCAGTTGCAAACTTCAAGACATACATTAAGACTAAGTGTCCAGATGTTAATACAACTAACTTTACAATATAATTGTAAATTAGGTATAATAAAGTTAAATAAAGCATTAAGTACACAACTTAACCGCTAAGATATGAGAAGATGCGGCGGGATAACCCCTCCGCATTTTCTCATTATCAGGGTTAGGTAAAAAGTATTTTTCATAAAGGAGAGGAAACTATGGAAAATTTAATGGAGGAAAAACCTAAAAAAGTAAAGCATAAATCGGTGAGTTATGCTAAGTGGGGATACATCTTTATTCTTCCCTTCTTCCTAGCGTATGCAATATTTACGTTATATCCTCAAATCTTAACAATTTTTTACAGTTTTACTGAATATCGTAAGTCTGGTCAAGGTGTTACATATATCGGACCTAATTTCGTCGGATTTGGTAACTACCAAACATTATTTACACCAGGTGATAATGGATCTATAATGATTCTTCAGTGTTTAGGTAACACTATGATTATGTGGGTAATGGGAGCAGTAATTCAGTTATTATTCTCATTATTATTAGCATTATTCTTCACTAGTACAAGATTAAATATTAAGGGTGCTGGATTTTTTAAATCAGTATTCTATATGCCAAATCTAATTATGGCATCTGCGTTTGCATTCTTGTTCTATGCGATATTTAATTCAGTAGGACCTATCAATCAAATAATTCATGCACTTGGATGGACGCAAGAGAATATAGATTTCGTTACTACATATCCGTGGTCGACGAGAGGATTAGTAGCGACAATTAATTTCTTGATGTGGTTTGGTAATACAACAATTTTATTAATGGCTGGTATTATGGGTATTGATGAAAGCTTGTTCGAATCTGCACGTATGGATGGTGCATCTTCAACAAGAGTATTCTTTGATATTACATTACCATTACTAAAGCCAATATTAGTATATGTTGCGATTACATCAATGATTGGTGGATTACAGATGTTCGATGTTCCGCAAGTATTAACTAAGGGATATGGTTCACCAAATAATACAACAAAGACACTTGTTATGTTATTAAATGATTATCTATCAGTTGGTAATTATGGTATGTCAGGTGCAATAGCAGTTGTATTATTCATTGTAACAGCTATATTCAGTGTTATTGTATTTAGATCAATATCTAGAAAGAATTAAGGAGGTAAAATATGCAGGAAAAAACAGTTGCTCTCGGCGAAAAAGAAAACAACGCCGCCAAGACAAAACTAACTATTCAAAGAATTCTTGTCTATACCTTCATGATCTTTCTTACTATTCTATGTTTATTCTTTTTCTATTTGTTATTTATAAATGCATCTAGAAGTCATGCGGAATTACAGCAGGGATTCACATTAATTCCATCAACTCATTTCTTTGAGAATTTTAAAAAGTTATGGAATTATACAACTGTTGCTGATATAAAAAGAGGTATGCTAAATTCATTTATTATCGCTTCTTTATCTGCAATAGTTACAACTTATTTTTCAGCATTATGTGCCTATGGCATTTATGTTTATAATTTTAAATTTAAGAGAGCTGCAGAAGTATTCATTTTAGCGATTATGATGATTCCATCTCAAGTATCATCAGTAGGTTTTGTACAGATGTGTAATTCTTTAGGTTGGAAGAATCAATTCTGGATTCTAATTGTTCCTGGTATCGCAGCTCCAGCAACATTCTTCTATATGATTCAACATTTAAGAGCTACATTACCACTTGAATTAGTTGAAGCTTCTAGAATGGATGGTTCAAGCGAATTTATGACATTTAATAGAGTTGTTCTACCTATTATGAAGCCAGCATTAGCAGTTCAGTTAATCTTCTCATTCGTAGCTTCATGGAACAATCTTTATTTACCAACACTATTATTAACTGATGCAAAGAAGAAGACACTTCCTACAATGCTATCACTATTAAGAAGTGCGGATTTTTCAAAAATGGATATGGGCTTAATTTATATGGCGATATTCGTATCAATATTCCCAGTAATGTTAGTATACTTGTTCTTGTCTAAGTCAATTATCAAGGGCGTAACAAGTGGTTCAGTTAAAGGATAGAAGAGAGGTATTAATTTATGGCAGAAGTAATTTTAAAGGATATAGTAAAAATTTATCCATATATTGATAAACCAAAAAGAAAGTATTTTGGTTTATTTGGAAAAAAAGTAGCTCCAAGAGTTAGAAAGCATAATTTACAAATTACTGAAAAGGGAGTTATAGCTGTACAAAATTTAAATTTAAAAATTAAAGATGGAGAATTTATTGTATTAGTTGGTCCTTCTGGATGTGGTAAGTCAACTACACTTCGTATGGTTGCGGGTCTTGAAGAGATTTCAGAAGGCGAATTGCTTATTGATGGTAAGATTGTAAATTCAATCGAACCTAAGGATAGAGATATCGCAATGGTATTCCAAAGCTATGCATTATATCCTCATATGACAGTTGCTCAAAACATGGGCTATCCTTTAAGAATTCTTCCTCAGAATATAACTTATAGATTTGAAATTGATTTCTTAGTTGATCAAATTGAAAACTATGAAAAGGAAAAGGAAGATTTAAAGAAGAATATAACAGATATGGCTAAGCTTGAAAAGAAGATTAAGCCTATCGATGATAATATTGCTTTAGCAAAAGAAAGAATTAAGGAGTGCGAGGCTAAGATTGCTGAGGGAGAGACATCTTATGTTGCCAAGCTATCTCCTGAAATGAGAAAATACAAGATTAATCAGGTAGCTGAAATGCTTAATATTACTGATTATCTTGATAGAAAGCCTAAGAATCTATCTGGTGGTCAAAGACAAAGAGTTGCTATTGGACGTGCAGTAGTAAGAAATCCTAAGGTTTTATTAATGGATGAACCATTATCAAATCTAGATGCTAAGCTTAGAAATCAGATGCGTGCTGAAATTATTAAGCTTAGAAAGAGAGTTAATACTACATTTATTTATGTAACTCATGACCAGGTAGAGGCTATGACATTAGGTGATCGTATTGTTGTTATGAAAGATGGCTTCGTTCAACAAATTGGTACACCACAGGAAGTATTTGATCATCCAAGAAATAAGTTCGTATCTGGTTTCATTGGAACTCCTCAGATGAACTATTTTGATGCTGAATTATTATTAGAAAATGGCAGTTATTTCGTTAAAGTTGATGATTATAAGGTTGAGTTATCTGCAGAAAAACAGGAGAGATTAAAAGCAAATAACGTTCAATCTCAAAATATTACATTAGGTGTAAGACCAGATCATATGATTGTTGGCGAAAATGGTATTGATGGTACTGTAGATGTATCAGAGCTTATGGGACCTGCTGCTCACCTACATTTAACTGCTAAGGGTAAGGATGTTATTGTTATTATTCCTACATTAAGTGGATATGTAAATTATGTTGGTCAAACAATTAAGCTTGGATTTACAGGTAATTTAGTTCATTTATTCTCTAAGGAAAATGAAAGAAATCTTGAATATTTAGATGAAGAATATCAAGAAGATCCAAGACTAGTAGCTTTAAGAAAGGCTCAGACTTTAGAAGAAGAGTCTAAAGCTGAAAAAGAAGCTTTAGAGCAAAAGACTTTAGAAACTAAAGAAAATTAATATTAAGCTTTTTTTGATAAATCCTTTATTATAAACAGCTTAAAAGTAAGTAAAGTGATTTGAAAAATAATCACTTTATTTTTTAGAAAGGAAACATATGGTTAGCTTTATTGAGATAAAGAATAGATTTAATACTACTGTTACTTTATGTAATGTTGGAGCGTCTATTTATGATATTAAAACTGTAGATAAAGATAATAAACTAGAATCAATTGTTTATACTACTGATAAAAAAGAGAACTTTTTAACTGAAACTAGCTATTTAGGTAAAACCATTGGTAGAACTGGGGGCAGAATATCAAATTCTAAATTTATATTAAATGGTAAAGAATATGAAATACCATCAACTGATCCTAATGGTTTACATGGAGGGAATGGTGGTATTAGTTATAAAGAATATGATATTAAGCAATCTGAAACTAATGATTATTATGAAGTAGTATTTTCTTATTTATCAACAAGTGAAGAGTCTAAATATCCTGGTGACTTAAATATTAATGTTATTTATCGATTATATAAAGAAATCAACAAATTGACAGTAAATTATCTAGCTACAACGAGTGAGGATACTTTAGTAAATATATCCAACCATAGCTATTTTAATTTGTCAGGTGATGCTAAGAATAATATCTTAAATCATTATCTTTATATTAATTCCTCTAAAATGGAGAGAGTGGAGAAATTAATACCTAGAGAAATTGTTGATTGTAAAAAGATTTATTCATTTAAAAATTCTCATAAAATTGGTGATTATTTAATGGATAAGGAAATAATAAATAATACTAATGGATATGATTTCCCTTATATTTTTGATGAGGTATCTAAGGATATTTTTAATGTAGTTTTAAAGGATAATGATTCAAAGAGAGTATTAAAAATAAAAACGACATATCCTACAGTTGTTGTATATACATGTAATTATGTAGGAAATGATATAATGAATAACAAGAAAAAGATGGAAACATATTATGCTGTATGCTTAGAATGTATGTTTCATCCAAATACGATTAATAGCGACTTTTTAAAAGAAAAGCTTGATGTATTAAAAAAGAATGAAAAATATAATGAGACTATAGAGTATTATTTTGAGGTAGATAATGAGTAAATTAAATGGATTTATGAAGGGTGTAAATTTAGGTGGATGGCTATCTCAAGGTAGCTTAGAGGTTTCTCATCTTGATTCATTTATTAAAGAAGATGATATTAAAAGAATTAAGGATATGGGATGTGACCACCTTCGTTTACCTGTTGATTTTGAAAATATATATGATGAAAAGAAAAAATGCGATAATGAGATAGGATATAAGTATATCGACTTATGTATTGAATGGTGTAAGAAAAATGGATTAAATGTTGTTTTAGATTTGCATAAGGCACCAGGATATGTATTTGATGATTTTGCTTATTCTAGTGGATTCTTTACAAATGAAGAATTAATGAAATTATTCTTAGATATTTGGGATAGATTATCAAAGCGTTATGCTAAATATAGTGATATAATGATGTTTGAAATGCTAAATGAGGTAACAAGCTTTGATGTAATTAATGAATGGAATGATTTAGCATTAAGATGTATTAAGGTTATTAGAAAGAACGCTCCTAATGTTAAAATATTATATGGTGGTGTTGGATATTCTAGCGTTTCTGCAGTTAAATATATTCCAGCTCCATATGATAAGAATATAGTATTTAATGTTCATTGTTATGAGCCACTAGCATTTTCACATCAAGGTGCTTATTGGGTAGATAAGATGCCACTTGATTTTAGAATGCCTTACCCTGTTGATGAGGAAAAGTATAAAAAAATCTGTAAGATTGTCCCATCAATTCCGGCAGGTACATTAGGAGATAGTGATAATGCTTTAAAATTGTTAAAGGATAATTTCTTTAATAATTTATTTAAAGAAGCTGTCGATTGTGCTAAGAAATATAACGTAGCTTTATATTGTGGTGAGTATGGCGTAATTGATAGAGCAGATACTAAATCTACATTGAATTGGCTAAAGGATATTAATGCCACATTTAATCATTATGGCATTGGTAGAGCTATTTGGAGCTATAAGGAGATGGATTTTGGTATTATTGATGATCATTATAAGGATATTTATGATGAGCTTATAGAATATTTATAAAAAGTATTTTGGAGGAAGTATTTATGAGAGTTGGAGTAGATGTAGGTGGTACTACAGTAAAGGTTGGCTTCATTGATAATTATCAAATAGTTGATAGATTAGTTGTTGAAACTAAAAAGGAAACATTATTTGATGATGTATGCAGAGAAATTAAAGCATATGCAAATAAGAAGAATTATAAGATTGATATTATGGGATTTGGTCTTCCTGGTCACATTGTAGGAACATACATTGATAAGCTTCCTAATGTAGGAATAGAAGGATTAGAGCTTTCTCCAATTGTAGCTAAGTATTTCCCTAATTTAGAAATACATTGTACGAATGACGCTAATGCCGCAGCATTAGGTGAATTATTAGCTGATTCAGATAAAAAAGCATCAGCATACATGATTACACTTGGTACTGGTGTTGGTGGTGGTTTAGTATTAGATGGAAAGGTAAGAGATGGTTCACATTCTAATTGTGGAGAGATTGGCCATATGTTTATTGATTATGTTCATAATTATGAATGTACATGTGGTTTAAAGGGATGCTTAGAAACTGTCGCTTCCGCAACAGGTATAGTAAGACTTGCAAAGCAATATTACGATAAATTTGATACCAAGATTGTATTAAATAATATTTCAGCAAAAGAAGTGCTTGATGCCGCAAAGCAAAAAGATCCTCTTGGTCTTTATGTATTAGATATAGTGGCCGAATCATTAGGTAGAGCTATATCTATTATTGAATTATCTGTTGATGTAGATACATTCTATATTGGCGGTGGTGTAAGTAATGCTGGTGATATTTTAATTGATAAGATTAATTATTATTACAATAAATATGCGCATTTTGCCATAAAAAACATTAATATTAAGAAAGCTAAGCTAGGTAATGATGCCGGTATGCTTGGAGCTGCATATTTGTAAAAATTAATAATTTGAAGAAGAAAAAAGGGATGATTGATTTCATCCCTTTTCTACTTATTATACGCAAGTATAACCGCCATCAACTGCGATAGCTTGACCAGTAACATATGATGATTCCTCAGCACCTAAGAAGATAGCTGCAGAATTTAATTCACCACAATTACCATATCTCTTCATTGGAACAGATTGATTAGCGAAATTTTGGAAATATTCACTATTTAATGTATCTGTTGTAAGCTCAGTGTAAAAATAGCCTGGACAGATTGCATTAACAGTAATATTAGATGTTGCAAGCTCAGCTGCCGCACCTCTAGTGAAGTTTACTACAGCACCCTTTGTTGAATGGTATGCAATTGTTGGGATTGCTGTATTACCTACTAAACCATAGATAGAAGCAATATTGATTACTCTACCATAAGTTTGCTTTCCACTTGCCATAGCTCTCTTCATTAAGTTAGCAAATGCTTGAGTAACTGAGAATACGCTAGTTAAATCTAGATTTAAAGTGAATTCCCAATCCTCTTTCTTATAATCTAATAATGGTGTACCAGTACCCTTTTCACCACCAGCATCGTTAACGATGACTTCACAATGACCAAATACCTTTTCAACTTCAGCTACAGCTGCGTTGATTGAATTAGTATCTGTAACATCACACTTAACAGGAAGAACCTTAACATTGTACTTTGCTTCCCATTCCTTAGCTGATTCTTCAAGTCTTTCAACTCTTCTAGCTAATAATACTAGATCAGCTCCGCATTGTGCGTAGCCTTCAGCCATTTGCTTGCCAAGTCCAGATGAAGCACCTGTTATGGCAACTACCTTATTCTTATAATTAAACATAAAATAATACCTCCTTTCATATTATATCATAAAAACATACTATTGTTCGGAATTATTGCATTTAAAATACTTTTAATAGTGAAAAATATTCTTTAAATATTCTTGCGTTTTTGATATAATCTATTTGTATTTTAAAATTGTAAAGGGGATTTTAATTATGTATAAGATTGTAAGAAGAAAAAGTCTTAATCCTACAGTAACACAATTAGAAATTGAAGCACCTCTTGTAGCTAATAAAGCTAAGGCTGGTCAATTCATTATCTTACGTGTTAATAGTGAAGGTGAAAGAATTCCATTAACAGTAGCTGGTGTTAATAAAGAAGAAGGTACTGTTAAAATTATTTTCCAAATTGTTGGTGCAACAACAGAATTATTAAATCAAAAGAAAGAGGGAGAATACATTGAGGACTTCGTTGGACCTCTAGGTGTTCCTACTCATACAGATGGTATAAAGAAGGTTTGTGTTGTCGGTGGTGGTGTTGGTTGTGCAATCGCTATGCCAGTTGCTCAAGAATTCCATAAGCTTGGCGCACATGTAACAAGTATTATTGGTTTTAGAAATAAGGATTTAGTAATACTTGAAGATGAATTTAAGAAATGCTCAGATGTTTTACATGTAATGACTGATGATGGTTCTTATGCTAGAGGTGGTAATGTCACTGTTCCTCTAAAGGAAATGTTAGATGCTGGTGAGAAGTTTGACTTAATCATCACTATCGGACCATTAATTATGATGAAGTTCGTTACATTAACAGCTAAGCCATTCAATGTTCCTGTAACTGTATCAATGAACCCAATTATGATTGATGGTACTGGTATGTGCGGTGGTTGTAGATTAACATTAGTTCAAGATGGTAAGAGAGTAACTAAGTTTGCATGTGTTGATGGACCTGATTTCAATGGTTATGAAGTAGATTTCGATGAGGCTATGTTACGTGGTAGAATGTACTATGGCTTCGAAAGAAAAGCTCATGAGAAGACATGTAATCTTCTTAAAAAGGAGGTAAAGTAAAATGGCAATCGATCCAAAAAAGCATGAAATGCCTACACAAGACCCTCTTGTTAGAGCTCATAATTTTAAAGAAGTAGCTACAGGCTATACTAGAGAAATCGCTCTAGCAGAAGCTAGCCGTTGCTTAAATTGTAAAAATAAGCCATGTGTTTCAGGATGTCCTGTTAACGTTAATATCCCTGATTTCATTCAAGAAATTAAGAAGGGTAATTTTGAAGAGGCTTATCAAGTAATTTCTAAGTCTTCATCTTTACCTGCAGTTTGTGGTAGAGTATGTCCTCAAGAGACACAATGTGAATCTAAGTGTACTTTAGGTATTAAGTTTGAGCCAGTTGGTATTGGTAGACTTGAAAGATTCGTTGCTGATTATCATAATGAAAACAGCAAGGTTAAGCCTAATAAGTTACCATCAAATGGTCATAAGGTAGCTATCGTTGGTTCTGGTCCTTCTGGATTAACATGTGCTGGTGATTTAGCTAGACTTGGTTATGAAGTAACTATTTATGAAGCATTACACACTGCTGGTGGTGTATTAGTATATGGTATTCCTGAATTCAGATTACCAAAGAAGATTGTTGCTAAGGAAGTTGAAACATTAAAGGAATTAGGTGTTAATGTTGTAACTAACGTAGTAATTGGTAAGACTTTAACTATCGATGAATTATTCGAAAGTGGCTTTGAGGCTGTATTCGTTGGTTCAGGTGCTGGTTTACCTAACTTCATGAATATCCCAGGTGAAGCTTTACAAGGTGTATATTCTGCAAATGAATATTTAACTAGATCTAATTTAATGAAGTCATATTTAGATGACCCTATCACTCCTATTATGAAGGGTGGTAAGGTAGCTGTTGTTGGTGGTGGAAATGTTGCAATGGACGCTGCTAGAACTGCTTTAAGATTAGGTGCTGAAAAGGTATATATCGTATATCGTAGATCTATGGAAGAACTTCCTGCTAGAAAAGAAGAAGTTGAGCATGCTATGGAAGAAGGCATCGAATTTAAGTTATTAAATAACCCTATCGAAATCTTAGGTTATAATAACCCAGATGATAAGAGAGACCCTAAGAATGGTTTCGTAACTGGTATGAAGTGCATTAAGATGGAATTAGGTGAGCCTGATCAAAAGGGTAGAAGAAGACCTATCCCAATCGAAGGTTCTGAATATGTACTTAATGTTGATACAGTAATTATGGCTATTGGTACTTCTCCTAACCCATTAATTAAGAATACTACTAAGGGATTAGAAGTAAATAATCATGGTGGTATCATTGTTAATGAAGATGGTTTAACTTCAAGAGAAGGCGTTTATGCTGGTGGTGACGCTGTTACAGGTGCTGCAACAGTTATCTCAGCTATGGGTGCTGGTAAGCTTGGTGCTAAATCTATTCACGAATATTTATCAAAGAAGTAAGATTAATTAAGCTGTTTGGAAACTTATGTTTCTAGCAGCTTTTTCTCTTTAAAATTAGAATAATGTATAATTGTGTTATAATGTATCTGATTGTGATTATTTTTTAAATAATCAAAAAGATTGGAGAATTAATTAAAATGAGTAAGAAGAAAACTGACACAAAGTTTAATTTATTTTTAATTGTTAATTATGCCTTAGCTATTCTTACAATGGTAATGGTATTGTTATTAACAGGTAGAATGATGAATGATGATTATACTTCTGTATCATTATTCTTAGGTTTAGCTATTTTATCAGAAGTTGGATTTCAAATTATGGCATTATTTGTCCATAAAACAAAAAGGGATAAATTAAGAGCACTTTTGGTTGGAATTATTTTTATAGGCGCAACCATAGTATCATTTATTTCTGCGAATAATTCAGTATTATTTTATATTTCAACTTTCTTAGTTATATTTGGTATGGCAACAAACCAATTATTATTAATTGGTAGTGATGGTAGTAAAAGAGATGATATTACTCATATCTTATTATCTATTACACTAATTGGTTTAGGTGTGGCAACATTAGTTAATATCAACAAGGAAGAAGCAAATTATATTGCGTTAGTTACTGTTATATTATTGTTATTTAATTCATTAAAGAAGTTGGTATTCCCAACATTTAAGATTGAAAAGGTTAGATTATTAATTGATATTTTAGTTAAGACACACACATTAGATGTATTAATCTGTTTATTAGCATTCATTATTGCATTCTCATTTGTTTTCCCTATTGTTGAACCAACAATAACAAGCTTTTGGGATGCTATGTGGTATTGTTTCGCTGTTATTACAACAATTGGATTTGGTGATTTCTATGCAACAAGCCTAATTGGTAGAGTATTAACTGTTATTTTGGGAATTTACGGAATTGTAGTTGTTGCTATATTAACGAGTGTTGTTGTTAATTTTTATAATGAAGTTTCCGCAAAAGAGAAAAAAAGAGACATTATTGATGAATAAAAATAATACTTGTAATATTTTTATGGTAAAATATTACTAATAAAAGGGAGTGATTTTTATGCGTAAAACTAAAATCATATGTACATTAGGACCAGCAAGTGATAATGAAGAGTTATTAAAGGAAATGATTAAGAATGGTCTTGACTGTGCAAGATTGAATTTTTCTCATGGTACTCATGAGGAACAAAAGGTTAGAATGGATAGAATTAAGAGTATAAGAGAAGAATTAGGTGTACCTCTTCCAATTCTATTAGATACAAAAGGACCTGAAATCCGTGTTAGATTATTTAAGGATGGAAAGGTTGAATTAAAGAAGGATCAAGAATTCACATTTACTGATAATTTTGATGAATTAGGTGATGAAACTCATATTGGTTTAACATATCCAGATTTAGCTAAATCAGTAAAGAAGGGTGTAAAGATTTTAGCAGATGATGGTAAGCTATCATTTGAGGTTATTAGAATTGAAGGAAAGAATGTAGTATGTAAGGTATTAAATTCAGCTCCATTATCTAATAGAAAATCAATTAATATTCCAAATGTTATCGTTGATATGCCATATATTTCTAAGGCAGATTTTGATGATATCGTATTTGGTATTCATGAATGTGTTGATTATATTGCCGCTTCATTTGTAAGAAGAAAAGAAGATGTATATGCTGTAAGAGAAATATTAGAAAAGTATGATACATCAGGTAAGATTAAGATTATTGCAAAGATTGAAAATACTGAAGGTTTATCTAAGATTGATGAAATCATTGAGGCTGCCGATGGTATCATGGTTGCTCGTGGAGACTTAGGTGTTGAAGTTCCATTCGTAATGTTACCAAAGATTCAAAAGGAAATTATTGATAAGTGCTATAAAGCTGGAAAGATTGTTGTTACTGCAACTCAGATGCTAGATTCAATGCAATCTAATCCAAGACCTACAAGAGCTGAAATTTCAGATGTTGCTAATGCAATTTATGATAAGACAACAGCTATTATGTTATCTGGTGAATCAGCTGCTGGTAAATACCCTTTAGAGTCTGTAACTGCAATGAAGGATATTGCTGAATATACAGAATCTAATATTGATTATCGTAAGCTATATGATGAGTCTGACCTAGATTTAGGTGATGATTTCTTATCATCAATTTGTAATGCCGCTGTAAGATGTGCATTCCAAGTAGAAGCTAAGGCTATCATTTGTGTAACAAATCATGGTCAAACAGCATTTAAGCTATCTTATTATAGACCATCATGTCCTATCATTTCTGTAACAGTAAATGAAAAGGCATGTAGACAATTGAATTTAGCATGGAATGTTTTCCCTGTTTATGCAGAGCAAAAGAATTCAACAGATGAATTATTTAAGTATGCAATTGAGAAGGCATTAGAAACTAAGATTGTTAAAAAAGGCGATAAGGTAATTATCACTGGTGCCTCATCAGTTGGTAATGCTGTAACAGATACTATTAAGATTCATATTTTATAAGATTAGAAAGCCCATTTTGTGGGCTTTTTTCTCACCTCAAAAATTACAAAAAAAATGTTGCATTAGAAAAAATCGTGTGATATAATGAATGAGCATTTATAAAATGCGACCGGGAAATAGCTCAGCTTGGTAGAGCGCTTGGTTTGGGACCAAGATGTCGCAGGTTCGAATCCTGTTTTCCCGACCATTTATATGCGAGTGTAGTTCAATGGCTAGAACCTTAGCCTTCCAAGCTAATGACGTGGGTTCGACTCCCATCACTCGCTCCAGATGAGATTTAAGCTGATTAACATCAGCTTTTTTTGTTTTTATATAGATCAATAAAATTTGTATAATTATCATTTTAATGTATAATAATTAATAGTGTTTAGGAGGATTCTTATCGTGTCAGAAATTAGTTATGTTTTAAAGACTGATAATTTAACTAAGCAATATAAAACACAATTAGCTGTGAATAATGTCAATATGCATATAGAAAAAGGTGACATTTATGGCTTTGTTGGTGAAAATGGTGCTGGTAAAACTACAATTATCCGTCTTATCTGTGGATTGATTAATCCAACAGGTGGTTCATTTAAATTATTCGATATCGATAATAATAGTAAAGATATATTAAATGCTAGACGCAAGGTCAGTGGTATAGTTGAGGCTGTATCAATTAATAAATCTATGACTGCTCTAGAAAATCTAAGATTTCAATGTCTAGTATGTAATATTAATAAGACAAATGAGGAATTAGAGGGATTATTAGATACTGTTGGTTTAAACTATAGGGAAGTTGCTAGTAAGAAAACTTTAGATTTCTCACTTGGCATGCGACAAAGATTAGGCTTAGCTATTGCTATGGTATCAAATCCAGAATTTATTATTTTAGATGAACCAATGAATGGACTTGATCCTCAAGGCTTTATAGATGTTAGAGAAATTATTTATAAGCTTAATAAAATGGGAGTAACATTCTTAATTTCAAGCCATATCCTATCAGAACTTGATAAGATATGTAATAGAATTGGTTTTATTTCTCATGGCGTTTTATTAGAAGAACTTACAATTGATGAGTTACATCATAAATCAAGAAGAAAAATAATATTAAAGAACAATGATTTAGATTCATTAAAGAATTTCTTAATTGGAACAATGAATTTAAATGAGGTTTCAATTGAACATAATTCTATATTCATTTACGATGATATTGATATTAATGTAGTAATGAAGAATTTAGTCGAAAATGATATTAAAATAGAAGAAATAGGTGTAAGACAAGATTCTATTGAGGATTATTATATTAGTCTAATTGTAGGAGGTAAGAGAAATGCTTAATTTATTAAAAGCTGATTTTTACCGAATTCTTAAAAGTAAGGTATTAAAGGTTAGTATTGTATTAGCAGTTTTAATACCATTAGTATTAGTAATGATGTCCTATGGAGTTTCAAAGATAGCTGAAAGTGCAATGGTTGATGATAGTGGCGTAATTAAGTCTATGTTTAGCGGTAGAAGAATGATAGCTTCATCATTTTCACTTACAGATAATTTTGGTTTAATATTACCAATCTTTGGTGCTATTTTTGTATCTAGTGATTTAAAGAACGGAACATTAAGAAATAAAATTATTTCTGGACATAATCGTAAATCAATTTATTTTTCTCATCTTATAGTAACAATGATTTATAACTTATGCATTATCTTTATTTATTCTGGAGTAATGGCATTATTCTCATGCTTATTATTTGGATATGGAAAGAGTGTAGATGTTAAGGAATTATTTTATATATTAATTATTGGATTTGTAAGTTTCTTATTTGTGGCTACAATTTCTACATTATTTACCTTATTAATTAATTCGACTCCACTTGCGATTGTATTAACAATTGCTTGTTGCTTAGGCTTATCATTTATTTGTACAATTATTTCAGTACTTGATTATGAAAAATTTAAAGGACTTGTATATTTCATTCCTTTATTTGCAAATAGCTCAATGGCAAGTTTTGAATTATCTGATTCATTATTTATTGAAGGTTTCTTATCATTAATTGTTTTTGGTGCTTTAAATACTGTACTTGGATTAGCATTATTCTTAAAGAATGATTTAAAATAATAAACGTATATAAAATTAAGAGTAATTTTGTTTCTACATTATTACTCTTTTTCTTATTTTTGAATTTTAATGTTATAATGTTAAATGTAGGGAGTTTGATATAATGTTTACTAAGCTATCAAGAACTAAAGTATTTAGAGATCCATTATATGGATATATCAGTGTCGATTATAAGATAATTAGTGATTTGATTAATACTAAGGAAATTCAAAGACTAAGAAGAATTAGACAGCTTGCTGGAGTAGGAATGGTATTCCAAACTGCTGAGCATTCTAGATTCACTCATTCCTTAGGCGCTTATCATATGGCTAACTTAGTAATTACTAACGTCGATGGTATGAATGAAATATCTGAATATGAGAAAGTATTGTTTTTATGTGCTGCCCTATTGCATGATGTTGGACATGGTCCTTTTTCACATGCGTTTGAAAATGTTATATCAGTTACTCATGAAGAATATACAACTAAAATTATTACAACTAAGGGAACTGAAATAAATGATGTATTAAGCATTCAAGAAGGTTTAGCTTCTGATATTGCAAGTGTAATAGATCATGATGGTAGATATCCATTAATCGAATCATTAGTATCTTCTCAATTAGATGTAGATAGAATGGATTATTTATCAAGAGACGCTTATATGACTGGTGCGGCCTATGGTAATATAGATTATTTCCGTATTATGCGTAGTATGAAGGTTCAAGATAATAAGATATTATGTAAGGCATCTGGTGTTCATTCTATTGAATCATATCTAATGAGTAGATATCATATGTATTTCCAGGTTTATTATCATCCAACTGCTAGAAGCTTTGAAGTAGTATTAGAGGCTATTTACCAAAGAATCCTAGATTTACATAGGGAAGGATATCGCTTTGAGGCTAAGATTGGAACATTTATTAAAGTATTAAATGATTCTAATAATTTAGATGCTTATAATGAATTAGATGATTATTATGTTACTGGATTTATTAAGCAATTATCTCATTCAAAGGATAAGATATTAGCTAGACTTTGTAATGCTTTCTTATATAGACATTTATTTAAAGTTATTGATTTAGCTGATGATCCAGATCCAGCATTCATTGAAGGATTAAAGAATAAATATAAGGACGATAAATATTTTATTAAGTTTGTAAGTGCTAAAGGACAGGCTTATATGCATAGTAAAAAGAGTGATATTAATGATATTAAGGTGCTACTTCCAAATGGTTCAGTAAAATCATTAGATAAATATTCACCTATTATTAAAAGCTTAGTCTCATCAAGCTATACAGAGATTAATAGAATATATTATTTTGAAGATTAAATATGGAAGATATTATAGTAGTAGAGGGTACTCATGATGTAATTAAGATTCATGAGGCTTATCCTAATGCAAATTGTGTTATAACTAATGGGTCTGAAATTAGTATAGAGACTATCAATTATATTTAAAGAATTAAGTAAGAATCACAATATAATTGTTTTTACTGACCCTGATTATCCAGGTGAAAGAATAAGAGCAAAGATAGAAGAGATTGTTCCTAATTGTAAGCATGCCTTTATTAGAAAAAAGGATGCCCATTCATCTAATAATAAAAAGTTAGGTGTTGAGCATGCTTCAAAAGAAGTAATAATTGAATGCTTAGAAAATGTATATGAAAATAATGCATCAAATGAAACAATTTCTAATTTAGATTTATTTGAACTTGGATTAACAGGCAAAGAAAATAGTGGAGAGCTTAGAGATAAGATATCAGATAAGCTAAATATTGGAAGACCTAATAATAAAACATTTCTAAAAAGATTAAATTTAATTGGTATTACAAAAGAGAAATTAGAGGATTTATTATGCCAAATAAAATAGGTAATTCTGTTTTCATTAATCATACAATGAAGACAAATGATATTCATGCTAAAAAGAAATTTGGTCAAAATTTCTTAAAGGATGAAAAGATATTAAATCAAATAGTAGATGTAAGCGAATGTGATAAGGATACAATAGTTATTGAAGTAGGACCAGGTTTAGGTTCATTAACTGAGGTATTATGTAAAAAGGCCGGATTCGTATTAGCTTATGAAATAGATAATGAGCTTATTCCTATTTTAAAAGAGAATTTAAAATATTATGATAATTATGAAATTATTAATCAGGATATTTTAAATGCTGATATTAATAGCGATATTAATAAATATAAAAAGGAATTTAAGAATGTCTATTTAGTAGCTAATTTACCATATTACATTACTACTCCAATTATTTTAAATACATTATCAAAGACTGATTTAATTACTAGATATGTCATGATGATGCAAAAGGAAGTAGCGGAAAGATTAACATCTAAGCCTAAGACAAAGGATTACGCGGCTATTAGTATTGCAATTTTATATAGAGGAATAGCTAAAACTAGAATTAATGTTCCAAGAACTGCATTTATTCCTGCCCCTAATGTAGATTCTGCGGTTGTAAGATTAGATTTATATGAAAAAAAGAAATATTTTCCAAAGAATGAGGAATTATTCTTTAATTTAGTAAAACAATCATTTACACAAAGAAGAAAGACATTAGTAAATAATTTAAGTAGTAAATATTCAAAGGATTTTATATATAAAATGCTAAGCGATAATGGATATAAAGAATCTATTAGAGCTGAGGAATTATCTATTGATGACTTTATTAAATTGAGTGATTATATGAATGAGGCTAAAAATGATTAAGGAAAAAGCACATGCTAAAATGAATTTAGCTCTTGAGGTTATGGATGTTAAAGATGGATATCATATGGTAAATAATTTAATGATACCAATTGATATTTATGATGAATTAACTTTTGAAAAAGCAAGCGACATTAGTGTAGAAAATGATCCATTTCCAAATGATAATATCGTTGTTAAAGCAAGCAAATTATTCTTTGAATATACTAAGATAAGTGGTGGAGTATTTATTAAATTAAAAAAGAATATTCCTTATCAGGCTGGCTTAGCAGGTGGTTCAACAGATGGAGCGGCAACATTAAGAGGCTTAAACAAGCTTTATGATGCAAATCTTTCTGATTATGAACTATTAGAATTAGCATCAAAGCTTGGAAGTGATGTTCCATTCTTTATTAAAGAAAAGCCTGCACTATGTACAGGAAGAGGAGAAAAAATAAATATTGTTAATTCTAATATTAAGCCATTTAAGATTTTATTAATTAAACCAGAGGCTGGTTTATCAACAAAAGAGGTTTATAAGCATTATCAATACAGTGGTATTAGTAAAGAAAAAGAATTATTTAATTTATTAAAAGCATTAGAAGAAGATAATTTGGAATTATTAAAGAATAATATCTTTAATGATTTAGGTGATGTTGCTTTATCATTAAGTGATGAGATGAGTAATATCTTTGTAAAATTATCATTAATTGGACTTAAGGTATATGTGTCAGGTTCTGGTCCTACAATGTATGTATTAGATTATGAAGATGATAACCTTGAAATAATTAATAATATGTTTGATGCATCAGTATTTATTAAAGAAGTTAAGAGTATTTAAAAAGACAGTCGGCGACTGTCTTTTAATTTTCATCACTCTTTCTATATTTTAAAGGTGATATTCCATAATATTTTTTAAAAGCATAACTAAAGTGTTCGATAGAAGAATAACCTACTAAATCAGAAATATCAGCTATTGATAAGTCTGTATATTTAAGCTTATTTGCAGCAAATGCCATTCTAGCATCATTTCTTAATTCGATAAAAGATTTTCTATAATTTTCTTTTAAATATCTTTGTAAATCTCTTGGTGACATAAATAATTTGTTGGCTAATTCATCTAATGTAATAGTCTTAAATTCATTTTGTAATAATTGCTCAATTTGAAATTGAGAATTATTTAATTTCCAATATGATAATCTTTCACCTGTTATATTTTCATCTCTTAATATTGAAACAATTATTGTTTTAAACATAGATACAGCTATTTCACTATATCCTATTTGTTTTTCTTTAAATTCTTTATAAAGCATATTAAATAAATAGGCTATATCATATTTATCTATACCAACTCTACTATCATTTAATAAATATGTATAGTTTTGATATCCTCTTGATTTATCAATTGATAAATAAAAACTATAATATTCTAAATATCCATCTGGTATTAATTGATATGCAGAAAATGGAGCGATAACTATGTATGAATCTTCTGTGATTAAAAATTCTTTTTTATTTATTATTACTTTTCCGTTTCCTTTTTTTATTAAAATAAATACTAATGTATCTACACCTTGGAATTTTAAATTTGTTGGTTCTTTAATTTCAAGAATAGAAAATTCAGCTAAACTAAAATAAATTTTAGCCATCATGAATTTTATTGATTCATTACATACAAACATATCAATCACCTAATTTAATTATATGATTTTTACTATAATATGACAAAAAAATCGATAATTTATAGATATTTTTTTTAAAATAATACACAAGATGTCTATCATTTATAGAAATATATTGGTATAATCAAGTAAATAGAGCGGGTGATAATATGAATAAAAAAAGCTTAACTAGAGATGAAGTTATCTATAAGATATGCTTTTTTTCATGTCTTGTTTTTTTAGTTGCTCATATTGTATATTTAATAGTCTTTTGGGCTTTGGAAGTTTATTTATTACTTTATATTAATATTGGAAGTATTACGTTTTATTTAATTCAATTCTTAATTATAAAGAAGAAATTATTCAATACTTACGTTTATTTAGTATCTAATGAAATATCTGCTTATATGGTTATTGCCTCTTTAATTTGTGGTCCTGAATCAGGATTTCAAATTACATTGATAGGTATGACATGCTTAATATTCTTTGCTGGATATTTTTCTAAGGGTACCCATAATTATATTAAGCCTATAAGAATAAGCCTACTCTATATGGTATTATTCACATTTGTATTTGTTTGGTTTAAATTTAATGATCCATTTGTTGTTATAAATGACACTGCGTTAAGTATTATATTCGCATCTAATATTATTATTACTTTTGGATTTGATATTACATTCTTAGCTATATTAACTAATTATACTACTATACTTGAAAAGAGAATTGAAAAAGAATCTATAACAGATAGGCTAACTAATATAGCAAATAGAAATGGTTTAAATGATTATTTTGAAAGAATTGGAGATCAAAAAGGTAATTATATTTTAGCTATATTTGATATTGATAATTTTAAAATATTTAATGATATTAATGGTCACTTATGTGGAGATTATGTTTTAAAAGAAATCGCAAGAATTGCGGTTGGCAATTCTAAAGATGATTTTGTTTCTAGATGGGGTGGAGAAGAATTCGTTGTTATTTCTAAAATAAATGGAAATATCGATGAAACTATTGCTAAACTAGATAGAATTAGAATTGATATTAATTTATTTGATTTTGAATATGATGGTAAGGTATTAAAATCAACTATTACTCTTGGTGCTGCAAAATATGAAAATGATTTAACAATTGATGATTGGATTAAAAGGGCAGATGAAAAATTATACCAAGGAAAGCATAATGGTAAAAACCAAACAGTATTTTAATAAATAATAGAATCCAGCTCGTCTGGATTTTATCTATTTTTATAGTCATTTTTTACATATTATGTTAGATTTATCATATAGTATATAAATATACTATTTAAATTGATTTTTTAATTATATAAGAGTATAATAAATTTACTGTAACCTAATAATGTTTAAATAAGTTAGTGAGGTATAAAATATGGGTAAAAAATATGTATATCATTTTGAAGAAGCCTATGGATTAGGAAAAGAACTTTTAGGTGGTAAGGGTGCTGGTCTTGCTGAAATGACACACATTGGTGTTTCAATTCCTCAAGGTTTTACTATTACAACTGATGCTTGTTCATTATATTATAATGAGGGAAGAAAACTTCCTCAATCATTGATAGATGATGTATTCGCTGCTATTAAGGTAGTTGAACAAAAGACTGGAAAGAATTTTGGTGGAGATAAAAATCCTCTATTAGTTTCGGTTAGATCTGGTGCTAGAGTATCTATGCCGGGTATGATGGATACAATCTTAAATTTAGGTTTAAATGATAAGACTGTTGAGGTTTTAGCAAAGGAAACTAATAATGTAAGATTTGCATATGATTCATATAGAAGATTCATTCTAATGTTTACAAATATCGCTAAAGGCCATCCTAGAACTGATATGGATAAGATGTTAGATGATTTAAAGAAGAATAAGGGCTATAAGCTTGATACTGAAGTTACTGCCGATGAATTGAAGGAATTAGTAAAGAAGTACAAGGATTATTATAAGAAGACATTTAAGGAAGATTTCCCTACAGATCCTTATAAGCAATTAGTTACAGCAATTGAGGCTGTATTTAGAAGCTGGGATAATGAGCGTGCTCAGGTTTATCGTATGATGAACAATATTCCATATTCTTGGGGTACTGCTGTAAATGTACAATCTATGGCATTTGGTAATAAGGGTGAAACATCTGGTACTGGTGTTGCCTTCTCAAGAGATCCTGGTACTGGTGAAAAGGTAGTTTCTGCCGAATATTTACCTAACGCACAGGGTGAAGATGTAGTTGCAGGTATTAGAACTCCATTAAATATTAAAGAATTAGAGAAGAGAATGCCTGATGTTTATAAACAATTTATCAAGACTATCGCTTTAATGGAAAACCATTATAAGGATATGCAAGATATGGAATTCACTGTTGAGGAAGGAAAATTATATTTCTTACAAACAAGAAATGGTAAGAGAACTCCTCAAGCAGCTTTAAAGATTGCTTGTGATTTAGTAGATGAAGGATTAATCGATGAAAAGGAAGCAGTATTAAGAATTGATGCTTATTCATTTGATAAGCTATTACTTCCTGGATTTGATAAGGATGAATTAGCAAATGCTAAGCCTATCGCAAAGGGTTTAGCTGCAGGTCCTGGTGCTGGTACTGGTAAA
>JAILPD010000053.1 GCA_024690445.1 Acholeplasmatales bacterium | reverse complement strand
TCTTTTGTATTTTTATATAATGTTTCAAATTCATCATTTATTCTATTTATTAATCTTTTAGATTCAATGCTTGATACTCCATATTCATGCATTGTAGTATCAGGTTCATATAAATATGAATAAATGATGAATTTGAAACATTATATAAAAATACAAAAGACACATTATTTATAATTACGGCTGATCATGGGCAAATAGATGTAGAAGGATATGTTGATTTATATCATGATGATAGATTAATGGATATGTTAAAAATATATCCATACCTAGATGCGAGAGCTGTTTCATTTTTGGTTAAAGAAGAATGTAAAAAAGAATTTGAAGAATATTTTAATGATAAATATAAAGAAGATTTTATACTATATAAAACTAAAGAATTAATAAATATGGGTGTATTTGGCTCTTATGGTGATAAAGAAGATTTATTAGGAGATTATATTGCGATAGGGACATATACTAATAAAATAGCATTATTAACACCTGTATCTAAAAGACATAAAGGACATCATACATCCTTAACAGATGAAATGCTTGTGCCATTAATTATATTAAATAATTAAATTGAAAGTGAGATAAATATGAGATTATTATTCGAAATAGATTTAAAGAATTATGATAAAAATGGTAAAGCATTTAAAAGACCATCAGCTAGAGCTATTATAATTAAAGATAATAAAATTTATATGGTTCATAGTTTAGTTTATGATTATTATAAATTTCCTGGTGGTGGAATAGAAAAGCAAGAATCTAATATAGATGCATTAATTAGGGAAACAGCTGAAGAAGCAGGGTTCATAGTTATAAAAGATTCCATTAAAGAATATGGATATGTTCATAGAATACAGAAAGCTAAAGATCCTGGCTATTCTATGTTTATACAAGATAATTTCTATTATTTATGTGATGTTGAGAATAAGATAATTAACCAAAATCTAGATGATTATGAGTATTTTGAAAAATTCACAATGGAATTAGTTGATCCTAGAATTGCAATTAATGCTAATAGAAATAGTGATCATGGTCCTAAAAATAAAGACATGATAGAACGTGAAACTAAAGTATTAGAAATATTAATTAGTGAAGGCTATTTTAATTAGTAGTGTTCGAACTTAATCGCTTTAGTCCCACCAGTTTAAAACATAAGAATATTTAGTAAATAAGAGTTTTCTTATTGTACTAATGTTTCCTATATAATATAAAAAGACTAAGCTGATTTTTTTCGGTTTAGTCTTTTTGTTTTTATTACATAATTATCTTAGTAAGAATTCTAATCCAAATACAACTAATACAGACACAATAGTAACAACAAATAGTTTTTGCTTAAATAAGGCAAGTGTAATTGCTGTTAAGGTACCTACTGTTGCTAGAATAATATTATCTGTAAAGAAGAAGATTCCTGGGAATGTTAAACATGCTAATACAGCATATGGAACATAAAATAAGAATGAATTAATAAATTGTGATTTTATTTTCTTTTTAAAAAAGGCAATAGGTAATGCTCTTGGTATATATGTTACTAACGACATTATTAATACGGCGATAAAATTATACATCTCTTTTATCCTCCATATTAATATTCTTATGATCATCTGGTGTATCAGTATTAATTATTGGGAAGAAGATAGCACCTATTAAGGATGCTACTACAGTAGATATAATAATTTTAAATCCAATACCTATTTCTTTTATATATGGAACAAATTCAAATACGCATGATAAGGCAACTGAAATTAATATTACTACTAATATTCTATAATTCTTTTTAGCATCTGGAATGATAATAGAGATGAACATTGCATATAATGATATTCCTAGGGCATCTAATAGCTTTTCAGGCATTATATTAGATGCAAGTGCGCCAAGTGCTGTACCTGCAACCCAAAATAGAATAGGTAGTGATACTAATCCAAACATGTATTTGGCTGTAAGCTTTCTTTCTTCAGTAATAGCTACAGCGAATACCTCATCAGTTATTCCATATCCAAATAATAGTCTTGCTCCTGTTGGGATTGTTGAATCTAATTTTTGAGATAGAGATAATGACATCAATGAATATCTTAAATTTATTAATAATACAGTAAGTCCAATTTCAAAATAGCCCGCAGCCTTAGCTATCATCTTAATACCAGCATATTGACCGGCTGATGTTATATTAGTTAAGGATATTATTATACTCATTAGTGGTGTTATACCCATACCAATACAAATTACACCAAATGAGAATGATACTGCTAAATAGCCTAGTGCGATTGGAACTCCTTTTTTCATTCCATATAAAAAGTCATTCATATTTTCACCATTCCGCTTAGGAATTGTAACATTTTATTAAAAATTGTTCAATGCTTTTAAGATTTACAATTTATATTAATTATAATATAATGAATATAAGGTTTTCTTATACAGGAAATAAAATATTGGAGGTAACTATGAAAACATTTCAAGTAATTACAGACTCAACATCAGATGTTGAAGCTAAATTTAGAGAGGAATATGACCTAGATTATCTAAAGATGGTATTTACTATCGAAGGTAAAACTTATGATGCTGACCTAGATTGGAAGGATTTATCACCTAAGGCATATTTCGATTCTATGAGGAAGGGTAATCGTTCAGTTACAGGTGCGATTAAGATTACTGAACTTGAAGAAAAGTTTGAAAAATATTTAAGCCAAGGATTAGATATTTTATATATCGCATGTTCATCTAAGCTATCTGCATCAGTTAATACTGCTAAGTCATTCTCAGAGGAATTATTAGAAAAGTATAAGGGAAGAAGAGTTATTTGTTATGACTCATTACGTTCTAATTATGCAGAAGGATATATGGCAATTACTGCCGCTAAGATGGCTAAAGAAGGTAAAACTTTAGATGAGGTAGTTGCATATTTAGATGAAAATAAATTAAAGTTTCAAACATACGCTACAGTTGCAACATTAGATTGGTTAAAGAAGGCTGGTAGAATTAAAGCTTCAACAGCGTTTTTTGGTAATTTAATTGGAGTTAAGCCTATTATTTTAGGTGATAAGAATGGTAATAATTATTCATTTAAGAAGGTTAAGGGTAGAAAACCATCATTAGATGAATTAGTTAATATCATTTTAGAAAGAATCGATAATAACGAAAACAATATTTTATTTATCGAACATGCTGATTGTGAAAGCGATGCTAATTACATTAGAGATGCTTTAAAGGATAAATTTAAGGGACAGATTAATGTTTCTACATTAGGACCTATCATTTCAGCTACTACAGGTCCTGATACAATTACAACTAATTTCTTTGGTGAGGAAGTAACTATTGCTGGTGAAGAGTAGAATATGATTTTATTTGAATTAGATGGTACTCAATATGCCAATATGGTGGCCATGGGTTCAAAGAATTTACTTTCTGATATTGAAAGAGTAAATGCTTTAAATGTATTCCCTGTCCCAGATGGTGATACTGGTACTAATATGAGAATGACAATTGAGGGTGGAGTAGAGGAAGGTTTAAAAACTATTTCTAACTCAATTGGAGAGGTATCTAAGCTAATGTCTAGAAGTATGACATTGAATGCTCGTGGTAACTCTGGTGTAATTCTATCTCAATATTTTAGAGGAATCTCACAGGCTTTGGATGGGCTTGAAAAGGCATCTGTGAAGCAATTCGCAGAAAGTCTAATTTCAGGTACTAAAAGAGCCTATAAGGTTGTTCAAAACCCAACTGAGGGAACAATCCTTACTGTAGTTAGAGAAGCTGGTGAGGCTGCTTTAAATGACTATAGGGATGGAATGAATTTAACTGAATATTTAAATATTTATTTAAAATATGCTAAAGAGTCATTAGAAAGAACTCCAGATTTATTACCTGTTCTTAAAAAGGCAGGTGTAGTAGATTCTGGTGCGGTTGGTCTTATTTTAATATTTGAAGGATTCGTTAAATATTTAAATGAGGAAGAAATCATTTTAAGTGATGAGGCAAAAGATGAAAAGAAGTTTGGAGTAGATTCTAAATTAATTAATGGATTTGCTATCGACTTTAGCTTACAACTACAAAATTCTAAAATCGATGTTAATTCATTTAATTTAAAGGACTTTAATTCTATCTTAGGTGGTTTAGGTTCTAATTTAGTATCTAATTTAAATGATACTGTATTAGATTTACATATTAATACTTTCCACCCAGGTACTGTAATTTGCGAGGCTCGTAAATTTGGTGAATTAATTAGAATTAAGATTATTAATTTAGATATTGATGATGAAGAACAAGTAGAAACTGAATCTCCTGTTTTTGCAAGAGAGCATAAGAAGTATGCAACAGTTGCGGTAGCTAATGGTGCAGGCTTAGTTCAAGCATTCCGTGATATGGGTGTAGATGAGGTTGTATCTGGTGGTCAAACTATGAATACATCTACACAAGATTTCATCAAAGCCTTCAATATGTTAAATGCTGATAATATCTTTGTATTCCCTAATAATTCAAATATTATTATGGCAGCAGAGCAGGCAGCAAAGAATTATGATAAGTCAAACGTTTATGTTGTAAAAACAAAAACAATAGCTCAAGGATATTCTGCATGTCAGATGATCAATTTTGATTCAGATGATGTAGATACAATTTTAAGTGAATTTAATGAGGTTATTTCTAATGTTTCAACATTAGAGGTAACATATTCCATCCGTGATACAAATATCAATGATATCGTTATTAAAAAGGGTGATTTCATTTGTATCTATAATGGAAATTTAATATCTGCTAGTAAGGATAGAATTAGTGCTATTAAGGCAGCCTTTAGAGCAATACCAGATTTTAAAGATAAATCTGTTTTAACAGTATTATGTGGTATTGATGTAAGAATAGAAGAAACTGCAGAAATAGAAGCAATAGCGCAAGCATTTAATTCTTATATTGAGGTATATCCTGTTGAGGGTAACCAAGATGTATATAGCTATATAATTGGTATAGAATAGATATCTCTACTTCAAAAGTGATTTGTAGTGATTGTGAATTTGTTTTTTTAAATAGAAGTGCTCATCAAACGATGGGCGCTTTTTCTTTCTCAAAAAATTTCTCTATTATCTATATATAATATATATAAAAAAAATCTGTCTTTTTTTGCCTTGACATATGAATTTTTTTGCCCTATTATATGTTTACGAAAGAGGGGTGTTGTAAAATGAACAAGGTAATTATTGTCGAGTCTCCTTCTAAATCAAAGACAATAGGAACATATCTTGGACCAGGATACACTGTATTATCCTCTAAAGGACACATATGTGATCTTGCCACTAAGGGTAAGAATGGATTAGGTATTGATATTGAAAATGGCTTTATTCCTACATATAAAATAAGTGATGATAAACAAAAGTTAGTAGATTATTTAAAAAAGGAATGTAAGGGACATCAAGTATACCTTGCTACCGACCCCGACCGTGAGGGTGAAGCTATTGCTTATCATTTAGCTAAAACGTTAGGATTAGATTTCAATGATTTAAATAGAGTAGAATTCCATGAGATTACTAAAACTGCTGTGAAGGAAGCTTTAGATAAACCTCATAGAATCGATTTACAAATGGTTGACTCACAAGAGACAAGAAGAATGATTGATAGAATCTTAGGATTCCAATTATCAAGTTTATTGAGAAAGAAGATTTCATCTCCATCTGCAGGTAGAGTACAATCAGTTGCTTTATTATTAATAGTTAATCTAGAAAAAGAAATAAAAGCCTTTATTCCAGTCAATTATTATGAAATTGAAGGAGAATATAAAGGAAATAAGATTAAATTAAATACATTAAATGGTGTAAAAATAGATTCTAAAAATAGAATCTTTAATAGAAATACATTAGAAGAATTAGAAAAAAATTTAGATAAATTTAAAGTAACAAATATTGAAAAGAAAAATGTATCTAAATCATCTAATCCAACATATACTACATCTACAATGCAACAGGACGCAAATATTAAATTAGGATTTGCGCCAACAAGAACAATGAATGCTGCTCAATCATTATATGAAGGTAAAAATATTGGTAGTGAAACTGTTGGTTTAATTACTTATATGAGAACAGACTCAACAAGATTAGCAGATTCATTTGTTAATGATGCTCTATCTTATATTAAAGATAATTATGGACAAAATTATGTAGGTAAGCTTAAGCTTAAAAGCCAAAAGGGAGCGCAAGATGCTCATGAAGGTATAAGACCTACATCTATTAAGAGAACTCCAGAAAGCTTAAAGCCATATTTAACATCAGATGAATATAAGCTATATAAGCTAATTTATAATAGAACACTTGCATCTTTAATGTCTAATTCAGTTTATGAATCAACTAGAGTTGATTTAGAAAATACTAATTCAACTTGGACAATGAATGGTTCTTTACTTCAATTTGATGGTTATTTAAAGGTATATAAAAGAGATGAAGATGATAAGGATAACAAATTACCTATCTTAAATGTAGGTGATTCCTTTGATGCTGATAAAATTGAAATATTAGATAAGGTTACAGAACCAAAGAAGAGATATACAGAAGCTGCTTTAATTAAAGATATGGAAGAATTAGGTATAGGTAGACCTTCTACATATGCTCAAACTATCTTTACACTAAAGGATAGAAATTATGTATATTTAGATAATAAGTTCTTAGTACCTACTGAACAAGGTATGTTAACAACAGATAAATTAACAGAATATTTTAAAGAAATAGTTAATGTAAAATATACTGCTAATATGGAAACAGACCTAGATAAAATTGCTAAGGGTGAAAAAGCAAAATTAGAAGAATTACAAGAATTCTATGAAGGCTTTGAGCCATTATTAGATTATGCTAAAGAACATATGGATGGTAAATACCCTATCGCCACAGACTTATTATGTCCTAAGTGTGGACATCCATTAGTAATAAGAAATGGTAAATATGGAGAATTTATAAGCTGTTCTAATTATCCATCTTGTAATTATATTCAAAAGAGTGATAATTCAGATGATGATACAGGTATTTTATGTCCTGAATGTGGTAAGAGTAATATTGTAAAAAGAATAGTTAAAACAGGAAAAAATAAGGGTGCAATCTTTTATGCCTGTGGCAATTATCCAAAATGTAAAACAACATTCTCAGATGAACCATTAGATGAGGAATGCCCACTTTGTGGATCTATAATGCTTAAAGATTCAAATGGTAATCCATATTGTAGCCAAAACTGTAGCCAGGCACCTAAGAGTGATATTATTTGTCCAGTATGTAAAAAGGGACATATAGTAGAGCGTGTTGCATCAAGAGGCAAGAATAAAGGAAACAAATTCTATGCTTGCGACAATTATCCAAGATGTAAATGTATCTTAAATGGAGAACCAACTAAGGAGTTATGTCCTAACTGTGGTTCATTAATGGTTAAGGATAAGGATGGCAATTTAAGCTGTAGCCTAAATTGTAGTGCTAAAGAAGTAAAGGTTGAAACTCCAACAAGTGATATTATTTGTCCTAAATGTAATAAAGGACATATAGTAGAACGCTTAGCTACAAGAGGAGCTAATAAAGGAAATAAATTCTA
>JAILPD010000128.1 GCA_024690445.1 Acholeplasmatales bacterium | reverse complement strand
TATACAAACTGGCAACATGCTAAATCTAGTGCATTCTTAATTTCTTCTTCAATTGCATCCTCTTTGGCAATTCTTAAATTATTGATGATTGTATCATTAAATAAATATACATTTTGTAATAAAAATGTAACATTCTCTTATGAAAAGAAGAATGTTATTAAAGATGTATCACTTAAAATAGAAGAAAATACAAAGGTTGCCTTTGTAGGTCCTTCTGGCTCTGGTAAAACAACATTATGTCATTTAATGGCAAGATTTTGGGATGTACAAGAAGGAGAAGTATTATTAGACGGAACTAATGTTAAGGATTATAGCATTAATTCATTAATGGAGAATTTTACATTTGTATTCCAAAATGTATATTTATTTAATGATACAATCATCAATAATTTAAGAATTGCCAAAGAGGATGCAACTGAAGAAGAAATTAAGAATGCACTAGATTTAGCATGTTGCCAGTTTGTATATGATTTACCTGAAGGTATTAATACAATTATTGGTGAGGGTGGTTCTACATTATCTGGTGGTGAATTACAAAGATTATCAATAGCACGTGCTATATTAAAGAATTCTAAGATTGTAATTCTAGATGAGGCAACTGCGAATGTTGACCCAGAAAATGAAGAGAAGCTTATTAATGCTATAGATGCATTAACTAAGAATAAGACAGTAATTATGATTGCTCATAGATTAAAAACTGTTAGAAATGCTGATAATATTATTGTTATTGATGATGGTAAGATTGCTGAAATGGGTAAGCATGATGAATTAATTAAAAATAATGGCATTTATTCTAGATTTGTTAGTGAAAGAAAGGAAGCTATTGGATTTAAATTATAGATTGAATAATTAATGTTAGAATTTAGTTCTAAATAGTGCTATAATGAAGCTTGTTAGGGGCTGATATAGTGAAGAAATTTATAAATTTATATACAATATTAGGCTGTTCATTTTTAGTATTATTTATAATACTAATGCTATTATTAAATGTAGATAAGGCAGTTATTGCTGAATCAAATGAGGCTGTTGGATTATCTCACATTAACAATATTGTTAAATATAGTTATAAAGAAAATGTAGACTTTATGACTGATTTATTATTTTATATAACATTTACAGTTGTCATTTTCGAGGCATGTCTAGGTGTTTATCAATTAGTTAAAAGGAAGAGCTTATTCAAGGTTGATATTGAAATATTAGTATTTGGTACATCATTAGTTTTAATGGTTATCTTTTGGTTATTGTTTGACTATGTCGTTAAGATTAATATTAGACCTACGCATGAAGCTGAAGGCTCATTCCCTTCAACACATGTATTTATGACTACATTCCTAGCATTAGCTTCTCATGGATTTATATGCTATGCATATGAAAATAAGATAGCTAAATATGGTTCATTATTATTAGCTGTAAGTATGATAGCTTTAGTATTATTTGGTAGAGTGGCTTCTGGTATGCATTATATTACAGATGTTACTGGTGGCTTATTCTTAGGATTAGCTTTCTATTTCTGTACATTTGGAATTATTAAAGTATTTAAAGCAAAAGAAGAATAGATTTTAAAAGATTAAATCTCTTAGTAGGTTTAATCTTTTTATTTTTGATGTTATACTTAAATATATACTTAACGATTAATGCTAGGAGGAATAAATATGGGAAAAGTATTTTTAGATTGGAAAATAGCTTATGATTTTATTACTGATGCGTTTGTTGGATATGGTGTTCCAAGAGAGGATGCTAAGATTTGTACAGATGTATTATTAGAATCAGATAAAAGAGGTATTGAATCACATGGCTGTAATAGATTTAAGCCAATGTATATTGATAGAATTGTAGATGGAATTCAAAAGCCTGTTACTAATTATGAAATAGTAAAGGAAACAGAAACAACAGCTGTTGTTGATGGACATGATGGAATGGGACAGGTTATTGGCTATAAGTCTATGAAACTTGCTATCGAAAAGGCTAAGAAATATGGTATGGGTATGGTTGTTGTTAGAAATTCATGCCATTATGGTATTGCAGGATATTATGCAACTATGGCTACTAAGGCTGGCTGTATTGGTATTACAGGTACAAATGCTAGACCATCAGTTGCCCCTACCTTTGGTGTTGAGGGTATGTTTGGAACAAACCCATTAACAATTGGTGTTCCAACAGATGAACCATTTGATTTTGTTATCGATTGCGCAACTTCAATTACTCAAAATGGTAAGATTGAATATTATGAAAGAATTGGCGAGGATGTTCATCCTGGTACAATTGTTGGCTTAGATGGTAAGCCAGTTGAGGGTGATGCAGGTGTTGCCTTAAAGAAGATAAGAAGTGGTGAGGCTGCCTTGACTACACTTGGTGGTATCGGGGAGGCATTAGGTGGTTATAAGGGCTTTGGATACGCACTAGCTGTTGAATTCTTATCTGCAGTACTTCAGGATGGCTGGTATGGTAAGGATTTAAAGGGTAAGGATAAGGATGGAAATAAAACATCTCCACGCTTAGGTCATTTCTTTATTGCTATAGATACTAACCATTTTTTAGGTGAAGATTTATGTAGAAAAAAATCAGGAGATATTATTAGAGCTATAAGAGCATCTAAGAAAGCTCCTGGACAGGATAGAATTTATACACCTGGTGAAAAGGAATATTTAGTATGGCAGGATAGAAAAGATAAGGGTGTTCCTATTTCAGAGCCTGTACAAAAGGAAATGTCAGCTGTTAGAGATTCATTAAAATTAAATTACGTATTCCCTTGGGAAAAATAAATAAACATAGAGTAAGTTTATCTTACTCTTTTGTTTTTTCTTTAAAAAATAGTATAATAATACAGGTATGACTTGAGGTGGTTATTATGAAAACATTTAAAACTTCAAATGCTAATGAAACAATTGAGTTAGGAGAAAAAATAGGTAATCTATTAAATAAGTCTGACACAGTACTATTAGTTGGAGATTTATCTTGTGGTAAAACTACAATAACTAAGGGTATTGGTAAAGCTTTAGGAGTAATTAAAATAATTAATTCTCCAACATTTACAATTGTTAAAGAATATAAGGGTAAAAAATGTGATTTACATCATCTAGATTTATATCGATTAGATGGTATTAACAATGACTTTGATTTGGAAGAACACATTGAAGGAGATTCAGTATGTGTTATTGAATGGCCATATCAAGTAGAAGAATTATTGCCAAAAGAATATTTATTAATTGAGATGAAAAGAACTGGGGAAGAATCAAGAGAAATAAATATTACTGGCATTGGTAGATATCAAAAAATTGAGGAGGCGCTATAATGTATACATTAATACTAGATTCAGCAACTAAGACATTATATGTTGCTCTTCTTAAGGATAATAATGTTTTAAAAGAAATCTATTTAGAAGGTAGAAATGATCATGCTAAAAATATTGTTTTAAAGGTAGAAGAAATTCTAAATGAAAACAATATTAAAGCATTTGATTTAGATAATATTATTGTTGGTATTGGACCTGGTTCTTATACAGGAGTTAGAATGGCAGTTACTGTTTGTAAGATGCTATCTATCTTTGGTAAAAAGGATTTATATTCAATTTCAACATTAAAGCTTATGGCATCAGGCTATAAGGGTAAAGTTTTAACTAGAATTGATGCTAGACGTGGTAATTCATTTGGAATGATATTAGATACAAATAGCGATGAATATGTTTTAAATGAAGGAATGTATGACACAAACGAATTATTAGTTAAGAATTATGATTTTGATGTTACTGAGGATAATATTAAGGTTGACCCTATTTATTGTTTAAATCATAAGGTAAAGGTTAGTGAACCACATTTATTAGTTCCTAATTATTTAAGAGATACAGAAGCGGAGAGAAATCTTCATGATAAGAAGAATTAATTATGATGATGTTTCTAAGATAGTTGAGCTTGAGAATAATACACTTGGAACTACATTAGGTGAAAAGATGCTAGAAATGGCAGTTAGATCACCGATGGCTTATTATTATGTTTATATAGAAAACAATAAGCTTCTAGGCTATATTTCAACTTCATTTGATGGTGATGTAATTGAAATATTAAATTTCTGTGTTGATAGGAATTATCAAGGAAAAGGTATTGGTAAAAAGCTATTAGCTTATGTTTTATCAATTCTTTATTCAAAAGGTGCTAAATCATCTATCCTAGAGGTAAGAGAATCTAATATAAAAGCTATCAGCTTATATAAAAAAATGGGATATAAGGAAATATCTATAAGAAAGAATTATTATAGTAATGGCGAAAATGCGAAGGTACTAGAATTTAAATTTATAGATATTGATGAATTAGAAGAATGTTATACTTTAGAATTTTCCAAAAGAGAAGATAAAGAATTATATGTAAATTATTATGATGATATTCAGAAGGATAAATATTGTAATAATTATTATTTCACAAATGATAAAAAGGGCGTAAAAGCTATTTTAAAGGATAATAAGAGACCTTTTATCAAGATTGATTCATTTGTTGATTTAGAGGAATATTTAAAGGATTTTGAGAAGGATATTACTGTATATCTTGCAAGTCATATTTATAATATTTCAATTAATGACTCTAAAGAATATGAAATAAGAAAATTTGAATTTGATGATTATGCAAATTTAAGAAATTTCATATATAAAGAGGATTTAAGATTTGGTGAAGAATATGCCGTTGGCAATTCTAATAGATTAACTGAGACTATTGCTAATAATGATAAAATTATTGGCTATGTCGCATATGATAATGGCTCATTAGTTGGTATGATTCATGGCTTTGTTTATAAAGATATGGCAAAGTTAGAAGAATTTGTCATTTTAGAATCATATAGAAATAAAGGCTATGGTAAGGCTTTATTTAATTATGCAGTAAAGGATTTAGAAAATAGAGGTATCAAGGTTTTAGAAATTGAAGCTGAAAAGGATGATTACCCAATCAATATTTATAAATCTTGGGGCTTTATTGAGCATAAGGATATTTATAGCTTTTTCAAGGAGAAAGACGATGGAAAAGACAAATGCAATTAGAATGCTAGATCAAAAGAAAATAAAATATAATACGTATGAGTATCCTCATCAAGAAGGTGTATGTGTTGATGGTGTTACAGTAGCTGAGTTATTAAAGCAAAATCCCGATACTGTATTTAAAACACTTGTTACTGTAGGTAGTGATAAGAGATATTATGTATGTGTTTTACCTGTAGCTTTGGAATTAGATTTAAAAAAGGCTGCCAAGGCATTTAATGTTAAATCACTTGAAATGATAGCTGTTAAGGATATTAATCAGGTAACTGGATATATAAGAGGTGGTTGTTCACCTATTGGAATGAAGAAGGTATTTCCTACAGTAATAGATGAATCTGCATTATTATATGAAAATATTATTTTTTCAGGTGGTAAGATAGGACTTCAAATAGAGATGAATCCTAAGGATATAGAAAAGCTTATTAGAGTAAGCTTTAAAGAGATTACAAGGAGTGATGTATAATGCTAGTGCTTGGTATTGAATCAAGCTGTGATGAAACATCTGTTGCCATTGTAAGAGATGGTAAAGAGGTTTTATCTAATGTTATTAATACTCAAATTAAAATACATGAGAAGTTTGGTGGAGTAGTACCTGAGGTTGCTTCTCGTCATCATGTTTATCAAATAACTATGGTTTTTGAAGAAGCTTTTAAGGTAGCTAATGTTAAGCCAGAGGATATCGATTTAGTGGCAGTAACAGAAGGACCAGGTTTAATTGGTTCTTTACTTGTTGGTGTAAATGCTGCTAAAACATTTGCTTTAATGTATAATAAGCCTATTATTGGTGTTCACCATTTAGCTGGTCATATTTATGCAAATGCAATTGAGCATGAAATGAAATTCCCACTAATTGCTTTATTAGTATCTGGTGGTAATACTGAATTAATTTATATGAAGGATCACTTCAAATTTGAAATTATTGGTGAGACATTAGATGATGCTGTAGGTGAGGCATATGATAAGGTTGCACGTGTTGTTGGGCTTCCTTATCCAGGTGGTCCTCATGTTGATAGATTGGCTCATTTAGGTAAGGATACTTATAAATTACCTAGAGTATATTTGGATGATGGTTCTTATAATTTCTCATTTTCTGGACTAAAGAGCGCTGTTATTAATCTTGCTCATAATGCAGAGCAAAGAGGAGAAACAATTGATTGTAATAATCTTTGTGCATCATTCCAAGATTCAGTAACTGAAGTTTTAGTAAGAAAGACTTTAGCATTAGCTAAGGAGAAGAATGTTCCTAATATTATAGTTGCAGGAGGTGTTTCTGCAAATAAGGGATTAAAGGAAAGATTTGAAAGAGAAGCAAAAGGCTTTAATGTTTGTATTCCTTCAATTAAATATTGTACAGATAATGCTGCTATGATCGCAGTTGCGGGATATTATCAGCATAAAGCATATCCAAATGAATATGCTGATATGAGTTTGAATGCTACTGCATCTTTAGAGTTAGAGGATAGATATGAAAATTAAGCATTTTATCATCGGAATATTAATAATGTTATCAGCATTATTTGTTTTTACAATTAATGTATCAGCTGATACAGGACCAAAGTCTAAGGTTGAAATAAAACTATCTGAGCATAAGGAAGGTCATTATATGACTTTGTTATCATATAATAACTCAAATGGTCCACTTTCAAATACACGTTTAATTGATTTTGAAGATGATAAAGAATATTGGACAGAAGAAAGACAAAAAGTTGAATTAAGCTTTTCAAATTATAAAGATAAAGATGGATATTATTATTTGCATTATTTTTCAGATGTATCTATCGAAAATTACGTTTGGGGATATCACCCGCCACATAAATTCAAGGTATTGATTTATGATGTTAATAATGATGAATTCATAACAAATGATGAAATTTATGAGCTATATGCATTTACTAGTGGATTTATATTAACATATTCTTTAGATTCAGCTAATAAATTAACATTTAGTGTAGAAAATGATTATGATGCTAGTAAAGAAATCTTAGGATTTGTATTAAGATTAACTATCTGTTTAGCAATTGAATTAGGTATAGCATTATTATTTAAGATATTTAAGAAACAATTATTGATTGTTCTTGGAGCTAATGTGTTAACTCAGTTAATATTAAATGCAATATTATTGCTATATGTGCATTTTAATGGATTACAATTCTTTGTATTCATAATTTACGCATTTCTTGAATTTGTAATAATGCTTGCTGAATATGCTATTTATTATTTAACCTTAAATAAATTTGCAAATAAATATAATTATGAGCCAATTCCAGAAATGAAGCTATTAATATATACTTTATTAGCTAATTTTGTATCTTTGGTTGGTGGCTGGATAATTTTAGCAACTGTTGGTATGTAAA
>JAILPD010000110.1 GCA_024690445.1 Acholeplasmatales bacterium | reverse complement strand
TGATGATTCAATAGAATGTGCAAACTTTAGTATTAGTGAGTATTACAAAGACCTAAAAGAATTGGTTTTAAATTGTGATACTCTTTTTTTAACGGTTAATGATGATTCTATTAAGGATATAGTAGAAGAACTGTTAAAGCTTAATATTAAAGATAAGATATTAATTCACACATCTGGATCCCTATCATCAAGTGTATTTAAAGAATTAAATATTAATAATTATTGTTATTCAATTCATCCAATTTATGCATTTAGCGATAAATATGAAAGCTATAAGCATTTAGATGATATCTATTTTACATTAGAAGGTAGTAATAATCATTTAGATGAATTAAATAAATTATTCAATAATAAAATAGTTATTATTGATAACGATAAAAAGAAAAAATATCATTTAGCATGCTCAATGATATCTAATATGGTATGTGGAATAGTTGATATATCAGAAGAATTATTTAAAGAAATTGGAATAGAGGATAGAAATATTTATATACCTTTATTTAAAAATATTTCAAATAATATTTTAGAATATGGCGCTTTATCATCTCTTACAGGTCCAATAATTAGAAATGATATTGAAACGGTTAAGGGACATATTGATAATTTAAAAAATAATGAGCTTTTAGTGTATAAATATTTGGGTCTTCATTTAATTGAAATGAGTGAAAAAAGAAATAATAATGATTATAGTAAAATGAAAGAATTATTGGAGGAAATTTAAATGGTAACAGTAAATACATTTAAGGAAAATAAAGGAAAAAAGAAAATGACTATGCTTACTGCATATGATTATATTACTGCAAAGAATATTGATGATGCTGGTATTGATTCAATCTTAGTTGGTGATTCACTTGGTATGGTAATGCTAGGATATCCAAACACATTAGCAGTAACAGTAGATGATATGATTCATCATGGTAAAGCTGTTGTAAGAGGTGCTAAAAATGCAATGGTAGTTGTTGATATGCCATTTATGTCTTATCAAACATCTAAGGAAGATGCTATTAGAAATGCTGGTAGAATCGTAAAAGAAACTGGATGTCACGCAGTTAAGCTTGAGGGCGCTTATATTGAAGAAATTAGGGCGATTGTAAATGCTGGTATTCCTGTTGTAGGTCATTTAGGTTTAACTCCACAATCAGTTAATAATATGGGTGGATATAAGGTTCAAGGTAAGAGCGCTGAGGCCGCTAGAAAGCTTATTGAGGATTGTTTAAAACTAGAAGAGGCCGGATGCTTCGCTATTACACTTGAATGTGTTCCAAGAAGAATTGCCGCATTTATTACTAAGAAGCTACATATTTCTACAATTGGAATTGGTGCTTCTAATGAATGTGATTGTCAGGTATTAGTATGGCAAGATATGACAGGATATAGTGATGGCCCTAAGGCTAAATTTGTTAAGCAATTTGCTAATTTATATGATGAAGAACAAAAGGCATTCACTCAATATAAGAAGGAAGTAGAGTCAATGCAATATCCTTCAGTTGAGCATACATATATTATGAGTGATGAAGATTATAGAGAAGCTATTAAAGATTTTGAATAAGAGGGAAAGAGATTATGAGATTAGTTAAAACAGTTAAAGAAGTAAGAGAAATTGTAAATGAATGGAAGAAGGAAGGATTAAGTGTTGGATTTGTTCCTACTATGGGTTATTTACACGAAGGTCATAAGAGCTTAATTGAAAGAAGTGTTAAGGAAAATGATAAGACAGTAGTGTCTGTATTCGTTAACCCAATCCAATTTGGTCCAAATGAAGATTTAGCATCATATCCAAGAGATATAGAGCATGATAAGGCATTAGTTGAATCTGCTGGTGCGGATTTAATCTTCAACCCAGAACCAAGTGAAATGTATGGTACTCATTTTACTACATTAGTTAATACAACTGAGGTTAGTGAGAATTTATGTGGTGCTAAGCGTCCAGTTCATTTTGGTGGTGTTTGTACAGTATTAACTAAGCTATTTAATATTGTAAATCCTAATAGAGCATATTTTGGTCAAAAGGATGCTCAACAGCTAGCTGTTGTAAAGAGATTTGTTAAGGATTTAAATTTTGATATTGAAATCATTGGCTGCCCTATTATTAGAGAAGCTGATGGCTTAGCTAAATCTTCTAGAAATACATATTTAAATAAAGAAGAAAGACAAGCTGCCTTAATTTTATCTAAGTCATTAAAGTTAGGATTAGAGGCTATTAAAAATGGCGAAAGAAATGCTAAGGCTGTAATTGATATTATTACTAAATCATTAGAAACAGAAAAGCTTGCAAGAGTAGATTATGTTTCTATTGTAGATAATGAAAATATTCAATATATCGATAAGATTGAAGGAGAAATATTATGTGCAATCGCTGTATATATTGGAAAGACTAGATTAATTGATAATTTTATTTATAAGTGTGAGGATTAATAATGGCAACAATAACAATGTTAAAATCAAAAATACATAGAGCTACTGTTACCGAAGCTGATATTGATTATGTAGGTTCAATCACAATAGATGAAGATTTATTAGATGAATCAGGAATTTTAGAATATGAAAAGGTTCAAATCGTAGATGTGAATAATGGATCACGCTTTGAAACATATACTATTAAGGGCAAAAGAGGTTCTGGAATCATTTGCTTAAATGGTGCCGCTGCTTTATGCTCAAATGTTGGAGATAAGATTATTATTATGGCTTATTCTGATATGACTCCAGAAGAGGCTATTAATCATAGACCAACAGTATTATTTGTCGATGACAATAATAAGACAATTAGAAAATCAAATTATGAAAAGTATGGTAAGCTAGCTGACCAATAGGAGGTGCCTATGCTAAAAGGAAAGACTATAGTAATTGGAGTTACAGGCTCAATAGCTGCGTATAAGATTGCAAATCTTTGCTCAATGCTAAAAAAGCTAAACGCAGATATTCATGTCATTATGACAAAGAATGCCTTAAATTTTATTAACCCTATTACATTTGAAACATTAACTGGCAATAAATGCTTAGTTGATACCTTTGATAGAAATTTCGAATTTAATGTTGAGCATGTATCACTTGCTAAACGTGCTGATTTATTTATGGTAGCACCAGCATCAGCTAATATCATTGGAAAGATTAGAGCTGGCATTTGTGATGATATGCTAACAACTACATTATTTGCATTTAATAGAGGTCCAAAAATTATCGCCCCTGCAATGAATACAAATATGTATGATAATCCAATCCTACAAGATAATTTAAAAGCATTAAAGGATTATGGATATGAAATAGTAGAACCAGCTGTTGGCTATTTAGCATGTGGTGATACTGGAAGAGGAAAGCTTGTTAGTGAAGAAGTATTATTAGATAAAATCTTATATCATTTAGCATATGAGAAGGATTTAGCTGGTAAGAATGTCTTAGTTACTGCAGGCCCAACTAGAGAGGCTATAGACCCAGTTAGATATATTACAAATCATTCAACAGGTAAGATGGGTTATGCTATTGCTAATAATGCTTATTTAAGAGGAGCTAATGTCACATTAGTATCTGGTCCATCAGATGTTAAAGCATATGATGGTATTAATAAGATTGATACAATATCCGCACTTGATATGTTTAACGTGGTAAAAGATAATTATAAAAATAATGATTATATCATTATGTGTGCCGCAGTAGCGGATTATACTCCAAAGAATGTTGCTAAAAATAAAATTAAGAAATCAGATGATGATTTATCAATTGAATTATCTAGAACAAATGATATCTTAAAATATGTTGGTGAAAACAAATTAGAAAATCAAAAGCTTGTAGGCTTTTCTATGGAAACTGAAGACTTAATTAATAATAGTAAGAAGAAATTAGAAAAGAAGAATGCTGATATGATTTGTGCCAATTCAATTAGTGATAATAAAACAGGTTTTGGTGTAGATACTAATAAGATCACATTAATAAAAAAGGATGGTAATAAGGAATTACCATTTGGAACTAAAAATGAATTATCTAATTTAATATTAGATGAAATAAAGAATATATAGGAGACTAGCTATTATGATACTTGCTGTAGATATAGGAAATACTAATATAGTTGTTGGTTTATTAGATAAAACAAATATCGTTAATTCCGCTAGACTTGCAACTGATAAGAAAAAGACAGATATGGATTTTTTAATTCAGTTAAAGCTAATGCTTTCAGTATTTAAAGTAAAGGATACTGAAATTGAAGGTTCAATTCTATCTTCAGTTGTTCCTGAATTAACAAATCAAATCTTTAATGCATTAAAGAATTTATTAAATAAAAAGCCTTATGTCATAGGACCCGGTATTAAAACAGGTTTAAATATTAAAATTGATAATCCTCAAACATTAGGCTCAGATAGAGTTTGTGATGCTGTATGCGTAATTGAAGAATATAAGGTTCCTGCAATTATTATTGATATGGGA